>JANPJV010000065.1:0-4876 GCA_031425695.1 Rhodanobacteraceae bacterium
CGCTTTGGATGCCTTGGCTTCCAACCGAATCAAGGGCATCCAAAGCGGCGCAGAGCGCCGCACTCCAAATCAGAGCGCCGCACTCCAATCAGAGCACCTTATCCAGATACGCCAACGCCTCCGGCGAATCCGCCTGTCCCAGCCAGAACAGCGCCTGCTTGCGATCTTCCATTGCCAAGCCGCGTTCTTCGATCACCCGAATCAGCGCCTTGATGTTGCGCGACTTGGGCAGCTGCGAGAGCGCGAAGACGGCTTGGTGGCGAACGCTGCCACTCTTCTCGGCCAGCAGCGCGGCTGCGATCGCGCTTTCGGTTTCCGGTGCGCCGGTCTGGGCGAGCCAGAACCAAGCCTGCGAACGTACTTTCTCCGAGGGATCGGCCTTCGCCTGGCCGATCAGCACGGCGCCCTTGTCGACCGCCGTCGATTGCGAGTAAGAGAAGGCGGCGTGCTCGCGCACGTCGTCGTCCGGATCGCTGAGCAGGAACGGTCGGATGCGCGCCGCACCACTTTCGCCGCGCACCTGGCCGAGCCAGAACAGCGCGTCCTTGCGGGTTTCCTTGGCCGGATCCGACTTGGCCAGCGCCGCCAGCTTTTCCTCGGCCGGCGCACCTTCGTGGACCGCGATCGCGGCCAGCAGGTCGCCCGTGAGCTTGCTACGTGGCTGCAGTTGGGCAGTCAGCCATTGCAGGCTCTCGTTGGCCGGCAAAGCGCCCAGATCCTGCAACGGCAGCTTGGTCGTGACCTGGCAGCTCGGTGCGTACGAACGCACTTGTGTCAGCTTGCCATCGACGCTGCGCGCATAGATGCGCATCTGGCTCACGGTGTCGTCCTTGCCGCGCGAGCTGTAGCCATGGTTGCGCGAATCGAGATCACACCACCCGCCGGCTTTCGCCGCACCGCCCGTCCATTCGAAACAGCACCAGTTCGGCGCGCTGTCGACCGTCGGGATCGTCCAGGTAACCCAGCCTTCGCGCGGCAGTGTGAGCGCATGTGCGTGCAATGATCCGAGCAGGGCCAGGGTGATGAGGCTCGGCCACCAAATGCGTGCGCGGCTCATGGCGACTTCCCCTGCAGCGCGGCGTCGATGGCTTCGATCGCGGCGTCACCGCCGACCATGGTGAGCGTACGCAGGAGCTCGCGCTTTTCGGCCGGGTTGGTACTGCTGCGGTAGAGCTCGAGCAAACCTTTCTCGTCGCCCGATATCAGCATTCCCTGCAGCGCCGCCTGCTTGATTTCCTCCTGCGGGCTGCGGAAAAGCTCACGCAGCGCGGCGCGGCCCTTTTCGCCGCCGATGATGCCGATCGACTGGACGGCGTCGGCGCGCGTCTCGATCGGCGCATTGCCGGTGGCGATCTTGCGCAGGCTGTCGAGATCGCCAGCGATGGCGTACGCCTGCACCAATCCTTTCGAATGGCGTCCGCTGTCGCCGAGCTTGCGCAGCTCGGCTACGGCACCCATGGCTGCCAGCATCTGTACGGCCGCATCGGATTCTTCTTCCGACTTGGCAGCAAGCACGATCTTCAGCACTTCGTCCTTGCGCCCGGCGATCAGGTAGGCATTCAGCACTTCCTGGCGGACGTGCTTGTCGCCGCTCGCGTAAATCGCGCCAAGCTTGCCGAGGGTTTCTTTGTCACCGCCGATACCGATCATGCGGATCGCCTCGCCGCGCAGCTCGCCGCTGCCGGTGCTGGCCATGCTGAGCAGCAAGGCCTGCGCCTCGGGCATGTCCATCTGGCTGAGCACGAACAGCGCCCGCGCCTTGACCTTGTCGCTGTGCTGGCTGGTGAGCACCCGCTTGAGCAGCGGAAATGCGCGTTCCTGCGGTGCCGAGATGAGGCCTTCGAGCGCCGCGATAGCGAGCTGCTCCTCCTCGCTGGCGCCGCCCTTGCGTTGCCCGTGTTGGCTGGCTTGGTCGGCGCTAGCGGTTGCCGCAGCGCTCCCGGCGCGGGCCTCCTCTCGACCGGCGCGCGCCTGGTCAATCTGGGCCTGCGCCTGGGAACGGGTGGCCGCGGCCTGCGACTGTTCCGCGGCCTGCGACGCAGCCGGCGGGGCAGCGCCCAGTGCCAGCAATAGAATGATGATCGAACGCATGTTGATTCCTTGATTCTTGTTGTGGGATGACACCCGTTCGCGAACCCCGTCGGCCGTACGCTGGCTCATGAACGTGTCAAAGCTTTGGACGATGGCTGCGCGAGTTTGGTTTGCATCACCGTCAGCTCGAATTCGAGTTGCTGCAACGCCGCTGCAAAGGTTTCCTCGTCAGCGGACTCATCGGCGAGGCTGAGCAGCACCGGCTCCATCGCCCGCAGCACGCGTGCGAGCTTGTCGGCGTTCTGGTGCTCGGCGCTGCGCTCGTAGAGGCGGTTCTGCGTGACTACTTCGGCAATCAGGGCGCGACGCGCCTGCGCGTCGACTGCCGGCAATTCCGCCAGGCGCGTGCCGGTCAGGCTGAGATGCGCCTGGACGGCGCGTACCAGTGGGCTGTGTACGACCGTAGCGATCGTCGGTGGCACCGTGTGCATCGGTGTCGACGGGACGCGCTCGCCGAGGCGCATGCCGACACCGACCCCAACCAGCAGCAAGGCAATACCCCCTGCCAGTTGCCAGGTGAGCTGTCGCGCCCGGGCCGGTCGTGCGCGGGACTCACGCTCCGCCATCAGATCTAGCTGATTGGCCCAGCGCTGGCGGGCCGCCGGCGACGCACGCACCGGCTGCGCCGGCGGCAGTGCGCCCAGCTCGGCGACTAGTGCTGCGTAGCGCGCTGACAGATTGGGATCGCGCTGCAGCTGCGTCTCGATTTCGATCAGGCGCGCGGCCGACAGACCATCGCGGTAGTGGAACAGGATCAGGTCTTCGTCGTTCATGAGGCTTCCCTCCGCCACGGATCGAGCGCCACGCGCAACTTGCGCACAGCGCGAAACACGGCCTGTTTGATGCAACTCTCGGAGCAGTCGAGCTCGGCGGCGATCTCGCTGAGCCGCCACTGTTCGACATGCTTGAGCACGAAACATAGGCGTTCCAGGCGCGTCAGCTGTTTCATCGCCAGGCTGAGGCCGTCGCCAAATTCCTCGAAACGGCGGATGTCGACCGGCGAATGCGCGTCCGCGTGCTCGCTGAGCTCGCTCTCGGCCACCATTCCCGGATGCTGGCGCCGCACCAGATCCAGCGCGCAATTGATGGCGATCCGGTGAATCCAGGTCTCCATCTGCGCCTCGCCCCGATACTCGTGGCGCTTCTGCCAGGCCTTGCTCAGCGCATCCTGGACCGCATCCTCCGCCAGGCCGTGATCCCTCGTAATCCGCACGCACGCCCCATACCAACGGTCCGCATAAGCGGCCACCGCCAGATGAAACTCGTCGAGCGCAGGCGCAGGACGCGATTTGAGCCAGGCAAACATGTGTCCTTCGACGGGGCTCGGAGGGAAAAGGTTAGCAACCGAATCACAATCAAAGGAATGGACGCAAAAAGGCGCAAGAAGGCGCAAAGGACGCAAAAAAGAGCAGAACTCCAAGTCGAGTCGATCGCTCGATCGATCGATCAGTTCTTGCTTCCTTTTGCGTCCTTTGCGCCTTCTTGCGCCTTCTTGCGTCCATTCTTTTGATTTGGCTTGCTTGGCACTCGTCATCCGGCAGACATAACATGACCTCCGGACCTCGCGGGATCGGCGTGGGACTCTAGAATCAACCGCTGGTCCCCTTGAGTGAGTCGATGTCCGCGAATCCGAATGAAGAGCTGTCGTTGCTGGGGTCGAGCCCGAGCTTCGTGGCGGTGTTGGAGCAGGTGTCGCGGGCGGCGCCCTTGAATCGGCCGGTGCTGGTGATCGGTGAGCGCGGGACCGGCAAGGAACTGGTCGCAGCGCGGCTGCACTACCTGTCGAAGCGCTGGGACCGGCCGTTCGTCAAGCTCAACTGTGCGGCATTGGCCGAGACCCTGCTCGAGACCGAGCTCTTCGGCCATGAGGCGGGCTCGTTTACGGGCGCGACGCGGCGGCATCTCGGGCGCTTCGAGATGGCCCACGAGGGCAGCCTGTTCCTGGACGAGGTCGCCAGTTGCTCGACGCGCGTGCAGGAGAAGATCCTGCGCGTGATCGAATACGGCGAATTCGAGCGCGTCGGCGGTCGCGAGACCGTGCGCACGAACGTGCGCCTGATCGCGGCAACCAATGTCGACCTGCCCAGCGAGGCGCGTGCCGGGCGCTTCCGCGACGACCTGCTCGATCGCCTGGCCTTCGATGTCGTCACCCTGCCCCCGCTGCGCGCGCGCCGCGAGGACATCCTGCCGCTGGCGGAGCACTTCGCCACGCGCATGAACCAGGAGCTCAAGCGCCAGTTCTTCCCGGGCTTTTCGCTCAGCGCGCAGGCACAGCTCATGAACCATGCCTGGCCCGGCAATGTGCGCGAGTTGCGCAATGTGGTCGAGCGCGCGGTGTATCGGCTCGATGATCCGGAAGATCCAATCGACGAGATTGGCTTCGATCCTTTCGACTCGCCGTTTCGCCCCGCCCCGGCGGCCTGCGGCGGACCGCAGCCGGCAATGACGTCGGCAATGACGGCACCACCAGCCGCCGCGCCCGGAACGACGGTGCGCCTGCCGGCCGATTTCCGCGAAGAGATCGAGCGCGCCGAAATCTGCTGGCTCGAGACCGCGATGAGCCAGGCACGTTTCAACCAGCGCAAGGCTGCCGAGCTCCTCGGCCTGAGCTACCACCAGCTGCGCGGCTATCTGCGCAAGTACAAGCTGGTCGGCGCGAGCGAGGAAGAGCGGGAAGAGAGCTGACGGGCGCGACGCGCCCATTTGGAGTGCGGGGGGGCCCCCCCCCGATGGTTTTTTGTAAGTTTGGTTTTTTTTTGGCAACAAAACAGGGGGCCACGCCCCC
>JANPJV010000066.1:0-11235 GCA_031425695.1 Rhodanobacteraceae bacterium
GAGGGATGGGGCGGTGCTACGGCCGGCGCGGTAACGTGTCGCGCTTTTGTGGGTCCGGACCTGGTCCGGACGCTTTTCATCCGACAACAGCGTCCGGACACGGTCCGGACCCACGCAAGCAAAGCACACGGCATACTGGCCGGCGATTTGAATAGAGGAGCCCTCCCATGGGTCTGGAACGCGTTCCGTCCGGGCGCAATGTGCCGGATGAGGTCAATGTCATCATCGAAATCCCGATGAATGCCGAGCCTGTGAAGTACGAGGTCGACAAGGAGTCGGGTGCGATCTTCGTCGACCGCGTGCTGACCACGCCGATGCGTTATCCGTGCAACTACGGCTACATCCCGCGCACGCTCTCGGGCGATGGCGACCCGGCGGATGTGCTGGTGGTGATGCCGCTGCCGCTCATACCCGGCTCGGTGATTCGGGTGCGGTGCATCGGCATGCTGTCGATGGAGGACGAGGCTGGCGAGGACACCAAGCTCATCGCCGTGCCAATCGACAAGATCTACTCGGCGTATTCGCACATCCAGGCGCTGGAAGACATCGCCGAGCCCACGCGTGATCGCATCCGCCACTTTTTCGAGCACTACAAGGATCTCGAGAAAGGCAAGTGGGTGAAAGTGCGTGGCTGGGACGGGATCGATGCGGCGCGCCGGGAAATCGTCGAGTCGGTCGAGCGCTACCAAGCTCTCGAAGTGAAGCCGGGCTACTGAGCAAGGTCTGAAAACGTCCATCCATGGACGTTTCAGGCGGCACGTCCCGGTGCCGCGCGCGCCATTCGAATTCTGAAGAGGCTTCCTGATGGACATTGCAGCGTTGAAGGCAGCGGGTTACACGCGTTTCCCGGTGGTGCGCCACGTGCGCGCCGACCTGGATACGCCGCTGTCGGCCTTTCTCAAGCTGGTCGATGGCCCGGATGCGTACCTGCTGGAATCGGTCGAGGGCAGCGAGACCTGGGGCCGCTATTCGATCATCGGCTTGCCCGCAGTCGAGCGCATCGAAGTGCGCGGGCACCAGTGGTCGCGCCTGGTCGACGGTGTCTGCGTGGAGACGCGTGAGGTCGCCGATCCGCTGGCGGAAGTGCAGGCGCTGATCCACAGCGAGCGCGTCCCCGCCGAGCCGGGTTTGCCGGCATTTGCGGGTGGCTGGGTGGGCTACTTCGGCTTCGAGACGGTCGGCTACATCGAGCCGCGGCTGGCCAATAACCTGGCGCCCGACCAGCTCGGCACGCCCGATATCGTGCTTCTGCGCACCGAGGAGCTGGCGGTATTCGACAACCGGCGCGGGCGCCTTTCCCTCATCGTGCATGCCGCCACCGACGAAGTGGGTGCGCTCGCGCGTGCGGAGCGCCGGCTGGATCGCCTGACCCATCGGCTGCGAGCACCGGCCCCGGGCTATCCGGAAGTCTTAGATCCGGTGGCCCTCGACGAGGCCCACTTCCAGTCCGGATTCACGCGCGAGGAATTCGAGGACGCGGTGCGCCGCTGCCAGCAGCACATCCTCGCCGGCGACGCCTTCCAGATCGTGCTCAGCCAGCGCCTCTCGGTCGGCTTCAAGGCCCGCCCGATCGACGTCTATCGCGCGCTGCGCTCACTCAATCCATCGCCGTACATGTTTTTCATGGACCTCGGCGACTTGCATGTCGTGGGTTCATCGCCCGAGATCCTGGTGCGGCTCAAGGGCGGCGAAGTGGTCGTGCGCCCGATCGCGGGCACGCTGCCGCGCGGCGCTACGGCCGAGGCGGACGAGGCCAACGCGCAGCGGCTGCTGAAGGATCCCAAAGAGTGCGCCGAGCACTTGATGCTGATCGACCTGGGGCGCAACGACGTCGGCCGCGTCGCGACTCCAGGCAGCGTGCGCCTGACCGACCAGATGATCGTCGAGCGCTACTCGCACGTGATGCACATCGTCAGCCAGGTGGTGGGCAGGCTCGTGCCTGGCCTCGACATCATCGATGTGCTGCGCGCGACCTTCCCGGCCGGCACCCTCTCCGGCGCACCGAAAGTCCGCGCCATCGAAATCATCCAGGCGCTCGAACCGGTCAAGCGCAATCTCTACGGCGGCGCCGTCGGCTACATCAACTGGCAGGGCGAAGCCGACCTCGCCATCGCCATCCGCACCGCGCTCATCAAGGACCAGACCCTGCACGTCCAGGCCGGCGCCGGCATCGTCGCCGACTCCGACCCCGCCACCGAGTGGGAGGAAACCATGAACAAGGGCCGCGCCGTGTTCAAGGCGGTGGCAGAGGCGGTGCGGGGGTTGTAACCCTCTCACCCAAGATCAAAGGAATGGACGCAAAATGCGCAAAAGCGCAAAGAACGCAAAATAAAGGGGAACAGTCCGGTAGCTCGGACGGTTCGCCCTGATCTACTTTTGCGCCTTTGCGTGCTTAGCTCTTTTTGCGCCTTCTTGCGATCATTCCTTTGATCTTGATCGCGCTCTTTTCGTCCCTGGTCAAGCGCGCCCCCACACGCTCAGCGCCCAGACCGCGCCCGACGCCAGGGTAAAGAGCAACGCCGCGAGCCAAAGCGGGCGCCAGCGGGCGTGCTCGCCTTCCGGTACGAGCTTGCGGCCGGTGAACATCGGTACTACCAGGTTTTCCTTGCGCCACAGGTAGTGCACGGCGACGGCGAGGACGTGGGCCGCAATCAGGATCAGCAGCAGTTGTTGGCCGAGGTGGTGCCAATCGGTCAGCCACTCGCTGGTGTCGGTGCTCACGCGCTCGGACAACGGGCCGAAGACTTCGATCTGGTCGCTCGCGAACAGCCCGGTGATGACTTGACTGAGCGTGAGCAGCAGCAGCGCGAGAACGCCAATCGCGCCAAGCGGGTTGTGGCCGAGCGAGCCGCGTTCGTCGGGGGCGTTCCAGCTGCGCAGGTAGCGCGTCACTGCCGACGGTCCACGGACGAAATCGGCAAAGCGCGCGTGCTCGCTGCCGAACACGCCCCAGAGCAGCCGGAACAGCACCAGCGCCAGCGTCGCGTAGCCGAAGCGCATGTGCCATTCCATGTCCAGCCAGTCGTATTCGCCGGTGGCATACAGCCCGGCGAGACACAGCACCAGACCCCAGTGCGTGATCCGCACCGGCAGATCCCAGACGCGGACGGGGCGAAGCTCAGCCATTTTGCCTCCAGACTATCGGCATGGCGTGCCGCGCCTGCCGGAAGATCAAAATCAAAGCATCCACAGATTTACGCAGATAGAAGCAAAGAAGAAGCGGGATAAGAGCAGATTAGAAGCGATTAGATCCTGGTTTCCTCCAGGCTCGCGGACGCGGTGAAGTTGACCCCATCGGAAGCTTTAATCAGCTCTTATCTGCTTTTCATCTGCGTAAATCTGTGGATGCTTTGAGTTTGATCTTGATCTTGATCCGAGTGCGCCAGGGCGCCCTCACTGCCCCATCCCCTCGATCCCATCGTCGCCAACTTCAAACCCGGCCAGCCGCGCGAATTCGCGGCCGCGTTCGGCGTAGTCCTTGAACTGGTCGAAGCTCGGTGCGCCGGGGGAGAGCAGGACGGCGCCGCCGCTCGGGACCAGGCGTTTGGCGGACGCCACGGCTTCGGGCAGGTCGGCCGCAGCGGCGAGCCCGGGACGCTGCTCCGGCGGCATGCTTCGGATCTGCGCTTGCAGTTGTTCGAAGATGCGCGGTCCATTCTGGCCAACGGTGACGATTCCCGCGGGTGGCTCGGTACCGACGGTGCGCACGAAATTATCCCAGGCGAGGCCGCGATCGTAGCCGCCGACAATCACCACGGTCGGGCGTGGCGCCAGGCTGCGCAGCGCGGCAATGGTTGCCTCCGGAGTGGTCGCGATGCTGTCGTCGATGAACGCCACGCCCTGGCGTTCGCCGAGCCGCGTGAGCCGGTGTGGCAATGGCTTGAAGTCGCGCACGGCGTCGAGCAGCCCGCGCGGATCCTGTCCAAAGGCCTCGACCATGGTGAAGGCGGCGGCGGCGTTGCTGGCGTTGTGGGCGCCGGTCAGGGCCAGCCCAGCCAGATCGATCACGCGGTCACTGCCGTGCCACACCTCGTTGCCGCGGGCGTGCCAGAACTCCGGATGGTTGAACAGCGCGCGCCGTTCGATATGCGCGGTGTGCTCCATCAGCCGTGCGTCGGCCGCATTCAGCACGGCGAGATCGGCGGTGCCGTTGGCGCAGATCCGCAGTTTGTCACGGTAATAGCTGGCCTCGTCACCGTGCCAGTCGAGATGCTCGGGGGACATGTTGAGCACCGTCGCGATCGCGGGATGACCCTCGAAATCGGCCGCCTGGTAGCTCGACAGCTCGATGACCCAGTAGTCCGGATCCGGCTCCGGGTCCATCACGTCGAGCAACGGCAGGCCGATGTTGCCGGCGAGCAACGTGCGCGCGCCGCTCTTGCGCAGCAGCGCCGCCGTCAGCGCGCTGGTGGTGCTCTTGCCCTTGGTCCCGGTGATGGCGATGGTCTTGTCCGAGCGGTGATAGGCGAACCACAGCGCCGTGCCCGAGATAAAGCGGGTGCCGCGAAAGTGCGCCCACTCCATCGCCTTCGCATGCTTGTACGGACTGATCCCGGGCGACTTGATGATGATCTGGTACGGCCCGAAGGTGCCCGGCGACGGCTCCGTCGTGACCACTTCGAGCAAGGGGTTGTCGCCAAAATCCCACAGGGTCGCCTCTTCTGGCGTCAGGATCAGCCCGATCTTCTTCTCGGGAAACATCCGCTGCAGAAACCGCAACGCCGCCTGCCCCTCGCGACCGTAGCCCCAGATCGCCACCTTGCGCAGGATGAAAGACTCGACGCTGACGTACATGAGATCGGGTGAACCTTTGAAGTTGAACGCATGATGGGGGCGCGCGCGGCAGAATTCACCCGGGACCGATGAGAGCAAAAAGATTCATCCACAGATTTCGCAGATTTACTCAGATAGTCTTAGGTAGTCCCTTGTGCCTTCGCAGGGCTCAGCGGCGCTGTGGTCGAGCGAAGCGCGCAGAGCGCGCAGAACGGCCTACATTTCGACATTCGGCTCTTAATCTGCGCAAATCTGCGAAATCTGTGGATAAAAGGCTCTTGCTTTCACAGCAAGCCCGCCATCCCCTCTGGCAGCCGATGCTCGTCCGAAGGCACGAGCAGTGGCGCGAGTTCCAGGCCCGCGCTTCCTATTGTCGGTAACACCTCGTCGGCGAAGCGGCGGACGATGGCGTCTTCGCGCCAGACGGCACGCTCGCTCAATGACTTCAGCGCGGCACGGGATTCGCGGGCTTCGCCCACGCACTCGAAGGGTTTGTGCGCGCCGTACTCGATCAGCGCGTCGAACCCGGGGACCAGCTCCGGCTCGTCGAGGAGATTACGGCCAAAGATCGCCAGCAGCGCCGGCTTGCTCATGAATGGCGCCAGGGCGAGAAACACGAAGTGGCATTTCGGGCATTGCCCGCACCAGCGCTGCGACGGGCGCTCGCCGCGAATGCGGAAGTTGCGGTTGCAGCTCGAGAACAGCGGGTGGTAGCGGGTCAGGCGGGCGAAGCGCTCGGTGACCCCGAGCTCGGACAAGGGACGCAGCAAGGAGTAATAGCGCAAGTCGGCGGCGACGTACTCACGCAGGTAGTCGTCGAAGAGTGTCTCGAAGCGCAGCCCCTTGCTCCACTGATGATTGATGTCGAAACCGTCGTGGTTGAGATTGCCAACGCTCGCCGACGCCTCGTTCGAAAACACGATCGCGTCGAAGCCGTAGAGCAGCGCGGCCAGCACCAGGATGGCCGAGTTGATCGCGGTGACCGGAATGTGGCCGTTCCAGGCACCACGCGCATTGAGTTCGAACAGCTCGGGTGCGAGCGTGCGCTCGATGTTGAGCAAGGGCGCGCCAGTCGCCTCTGCGCACGCTCGGATCAGCTCGGAGCGGCCGATCCAGGTGACGGTAATCGGCATCCCCGCACACTTCAAGCTCTCGATACTGACCAGTGAATCCTTGCCGCCGCCAATCGGCACCAGCGCGCGCCTCGGCAGGCCGAGCGATTGCGCGGGCTCACTGTCGCCACCGCTGGGGAAACGAATGCGCCCGCGCAGGTCGAGCCCGTTTTGATGAGCGAATTCACCCAGGCCATAAAGATAAATCTCGTCGAGCAGGGCAGCCAGGCGCGGCGGCAGCGACCCGTTGGCGCGCTCGATGCGCGCGGGCACCGCCGCCTTGAAATAACTGACGCCCGCAATCCCATGGACGAGATCGAGCGCGCGCTCAAAGGCCTCCGCGCGCTCGGGCGCGAGTACCGGCGCATCCGGGAAGCGCAAGATCTCGACCATGACGGGACCATCGTCGAAGGCATATTCAAGGCGCACTTCGCCCTGCGCGTAGGAGCGCTCGAGCAGCCGGAACACCTTCACCTGATCACGTTGCCATTCGCTCATGTTCCATTTCCTAGAACCGACGCGTGCTGTGGCACATGGATGTGCCACACATTTTCGATGACGCCAGTCATTGAAAATGAAGCGAAACAAAAATCACACCTTTTGTTTCGCGTCTCTGAAAAGGCCAGGATGGCCTTACTCAGACCACAAGAACTAAAGATCCTCACGGACCACCTCCAGCGGCGCGAGCCGCGAGTTATAGCGCGAGGCCATCGAGGCGCCATAGGCACCGGCGTTGGCGATCAGGATCACGTCGTCGACCCGGGCGCGCGGCAGCAGGCGATCCCGGGCAAGCACATCGCTGGATTCACAGATCGGCCCCACCACCTGCCAGGTGCCGTCATCGGGCTCGTCGAAGCGGCTCAGGTTGCGCACCTCATGCCAGGCATCGTAGAGCGCGGGGCGCAGTAGCGTGTGCATGCCGGCGTCGACGCCCACGAAGCGCACCCCGCTCTTGTGCTTGGTCTGGGTCACCCGCGCCAGCAGCACGCCAGCTTCGGCCACCAGGAAGCGCCCGGGCTCGATCCATAGCTCGAAGCGCGGATAGAGGGCCTTGACCTCGAGCAGGGCCGCATCGAGATCGGCCAGGCTCAAGCCCGGGTCGCCGGGTTCGTGGGCGACGCCCAGGCCGCCGCCAATATCGAGCACGCGCACTTGCGGAAAGCCTTCAGCGAGCGCGGCCAGGTCCGCGTAAACGCTCTTCCAGTGATCGACATCGAAGATGCCGCTGCCGAGGTGCGCATGCAACCCGACGACACGCGCGCCGGCGCGCTCTGCGGCCGCGCGTGCCGCCTGCGCTTCGCCCAGCTCGATGCCGAACTTGGCGCGTTCACCGCCGGTCTTGACCTTGTCGTGATGGCCGAGCCCGCGCCCGAGATCGAAGCGCAACAGGATCTCGCGACCCGCGAATATTTCCGCCCATTCCTCGAGCAGTACGAGGTTGTCGACGGTGACCCGGACGCCGCGCTCGAGTGCATATTCGTACTCGCTGCGCGGCGCAAAGTTGGGGGTGAACAGGAATCGTTCCGGCGGCAGTCCCGGCAAAGCGCCCTGCGCCAGCTCGAGCTCCCCGCGCGAGACGCACTCCATGCCGAAGCCGAGCTCGGCCAGGATTTCAAGCAGGCGCGGATGTGGATTGGCCTTGAGCGCGTAGAAGCGCCGATCGACCGCAGTCAATCCCAGCAGCGCGCGCCCCCGCTCGAGCACAATGCTGGCCGCATACACATAGACGGGTGTGTGCGCCTGCGCCTGGGCGATCAGTTGGGGGCGCGCTTCCTCCCACCAGGAAACCTCTGGCGGCGCTGGGGAATGGACCAGTGCGCTCCAGGCCGGACCGAATACCGGATCGCCAGCGGCCCCGGTCAGGCGTGCGCGCACCAGCAGTGCGTGCAGGCTCGGAACCACGCCATCGGCGTCAGCCTGGTCGATCACGAAAGTCAGGTTGAGGTTGTTCGATGACTGCGAAACCAGGTGCACGCGACGGGCGCCAACATCCGCCAGGATCTCGCTCAGGCGATGCATCATGCCGCGCATGCCGCGACCCACCAGCGTGACCGCGGCGCACGGCGCGATCACCTTGACCCGGCACACCTGGGCAAGATCGCCGCAGAGCTTCTCCAGTGTATCGGCGTCGATCAGATTGTCGCTCGGGTCCAGCGACACGGTGACGTTGGTCTCGGCCGAGCCGATCAGGTCGATCGAGAGGCCATGGCGCTTGAAGATCCCGAACACGTCGGCGAGGAAGCCGACCTGCTGCCACATCCCAATCGACTCCATCGACACCAAGGTGACCCCCGAGCGCATCGAAATGGCCTTGACGCTGGGTGCGCCCTGCGCAACTTCAGGGCCGATCTCGGTACCGGCCATGTGCGGGCGCTCGGTGTCCTTGATCCACAGCGGCACGCGGACTTCGCGCACCGGGCCGATCGCGCGCGGGTGCAGCACCTTGGCACCGGTCGTGGCAATTTCCTGGGCCTCGTCGTAGTCCAGCCGGCACAACAGCCGGGCGTCGGGGACCAGACGCGGATTGGCGCTGAACATGCCCGGCACGTCCGTCCAGATCTCCACGCGCTGAGCCTGCAGCAAGGCACCGAAGTAACTGGCGGAAGTATCCGAACCACCACGGCCGAGCACCACGGTTGCCCCAGTTGGGGCGCGTGCGATGAAACCCTGGGTGATGAAATGGCGGCGGCGCCGTGCGAGCGCCGCGGCGAGCGCCGCGTCCGGGCGCGGATCGCAGAGCGCGCTCAGGTGCCGCGACCAGTCGTTCTGATGCGGCGGATCAATCGCGGTGAGATGCTCGCGCGCATCCAGCCACTCGACCGCATGGCCGGCCTGGCGCAGGAACTGCGCACCGAGCGTGCTCGACAGCAATTCCCCCTGGGCGAGCAGCTCGGCCGCCCAGGCAAAATCGTCGCGGTGACCACGGCTGGCCTTGACCATCGCCCGCAGATGTGCGGCGCGCTCATCGAGCACTCCGAGCGGCAGGCCCAGCGCCTCGGCAAATGCGAAGTGCCGCGCCAGCAAGGTCTCGGCCGCACCCTGCATCGTGGCCGGGTCGGCCCACGCGGTCGCGATGGCCTTGAGGCTGTCGGTCACGCCGGACAGTGCCGATACCACGATCAGCACCTGCGCACCGGCAGCCTCGCGCTCGCTCAGCAGGCGGCCGATATTTTCCCAGCGCGCGCGGCTGGAAACGCTGGTTCCGCCGAACTTCAGAACGATCCAGGACATGTGCGGGTTACGATCCCTTGCCATTGCGCTAGAATGCGACCCGTAAACCTATCGCACTGCAGCAAGAGTTTGCGACCCAGGCGCCGAAATCACGGAATCAACGTTACGTTGACATGAATTCGGGCCTCTCTTATCCTCCGTAGTGCGCTCCCGCCACGTATCCGTTGTCGAGGAAAATCACAAAATGAATAATCGTGTAGTCGCCCTGTCTGCCGCACTTGCCTTGCTCACCCCGATGATGGACGTGGATGCCAAGGGCGCAACGCGTCCCTTCGGTGCCTCCGGCACGTCGAATCCGAGCATGAGCCCGGAAGGCACCCCGACCACCACCGTGCTGGTGCCGATCGGCGGACTCAGCACCAACAACCTGTGCGGTAGCGCTGCTACGCCGGGCGCCGGCAACACGGTCGTCACTGCCAACATCGGCGCGGGTGCAGTCGTCACCGGCCTCGGTGGTGTTGGTAGCTTCGAAGCCTTCTCCCCGAGCTTCCGCGATGAAGTCGTCGCCATCTTCCGCGGTTCGGTTCCGGCCGAAGCGGTTGCGCTGAGCTTCTCGACCGCCGCCAGCCCGGGTGTTGCCACGTTCAACATCGCGCCGATCGACCTGACCAGCGTGCCGCTGGCCAACATCCAGGTCGGTCCGACTGGCGTGCTCAGCATCGAGCTGTGCGAAGACTTCGCTGATACGGGCGTCAACCCGGATGCGACCTTTGCCGCCGGCACGTTCCTGCGCGTCGCCTGCTTCAACTGCTTCGATCCGTTTGGCGAGCCGCCGCTGGCCGCGCCGGTCAACAGCCCGTGGGCTCTGATCTCGCTGCTCCTCGGCCTCGGCCTGATGGGCGGTATCGCGGTGCGTCGCTTCTCCTGAGCGATCCCCGCTGCGCTGATGCGCAGCAGCGATGAATAACCAAGAACGCCCGCGCAAGCGGGCGTTTTTTATTGGAGCGGGGCGCTCGTGGTGGGTCTGCGCGGTGCGCGGACTCTCTTGATCTGCCGCGCAACAGCGTCCGCGCGCAGCACAGGCGCACCACGAGCGCCCCGCTCCAAATCGCGTAGGATCGGACGGACCGCGACACGCTCGCCCGATAATCCCCATTCTCATGCTTCGTCCCTTCCTGCAGATCGATGTCTTCACCGCGCAGCCGATGCTCGGCAACCCGCTCGCCGTGGTGCTCGATGGCGAGGGCCTCTCGGTCGAAGCCATGCAGCAATTCGCGCGTTGGACGAATCTTTCGGAAACCACCTTCGTGCTGCGCCCGAGCGCGCCAGCGGCGAGCTATCGCGTGCGCATCTTCACGCCGATGACGGAACTGCCCTTTGCCGGACACCCGAGCGTCGGAACCGCATGGGCATTGGTGGACGCGGGGCTGGCCAAGCCCGTCGACGGCCGCCTGGTGCAGGAGTGTGGTGCTGGCCTGCTCGAAGTCAGGGTCACCGGCGACGGCAATGCGCGGGCGGTCTCGGTGCAGGCCCCGCGAGCCGTGCGCAGCGCGCTGCTGCCGGTGCAACTGGAAGCGCTGCCGCGCGCCCTCGGCACGAGCGGCGCCAGCGTCGGCGAGCGCCCCGTGCTGTCGGACGTGGGTGCGCGCTGGATCCTGGTCGAGGCAGCCACGCGCGCTGCGGTGCGGGCGCTGGTTCCGGATTTCGACGCGATCTCCTGTCTCTCCGAGAACGTTCGCGCCGAAGGGATCGCGGTTTTTTCCTTCGATCCAAGCCTGGCGGTCCCGCTGGAGCTACGCGCTTTCGCCCCGGGCACTGGTGTGCCGGAGGATCCGGTCACCGGCAGCGCACACGCAGCGGTGGGCGATTGGCTCTACACCCAACGCCGGCTCAGTACGCTCGAAGGTCGTTATCACGCCAGCCAGGGACACGCCGTCGGTCGCAGTGGCGAGCTTGAAGTGCGCAGCGACGAGGCGGGGCGCATTCATATCGGCGGGCGCTGTTGCGTACTGATCCGGGGCGCGGTGGACTTGTAACGCCGCTTTAGCTTCAAATTTGGAGTGCGGGGGGCATGGGCGCCTTTTGTTGGGGTGTTTGGTAAGGACCAAATCAATCAAAAAAGCGGCGGCGGCCCGCGTGGAAAAATAGAAGGCCGCCCGCGCGATGCGGGGCGGCAACC
>JANPJV010000067.1:0-3860 GCA_031425695.1 Rhodanobacteraceae bacterium
GGAGAACCGCGAAGCGGAAGAAGGCGCTTCTACGAAAGCGCGGCACGCGTCAGGTGCTCACTGGGTGGGTGACGCTGAATTGCAACTCTTACGTAGGTCATGTTGCCCGCGCAGCGGGCTACTTGACGGCTCTCGCGCCGCCCGAAAGCCGTCAAGTAGCCCGCTTGCGCGGGCAACATGACCTACGTAAGAGTTGCAATTCAGCGTCACCCACCCAGTGAGCACCTGACGCGTGCCGCGCTTCCGTAGAAGCGCCTTCTTCCGCTTCGCGGTTCTCCTGCCGCTCTTGGTCAGCGGGCTCGCGGCGTTGTTGTTCGTCCCGATCTACCGGGAAGCCGTCCAGCACATCCGTACCGAGGTGCTGACCGCGATCGACCGCGAGAGCTGGGATCTGGAGGTCGAGTTCCACGAAGGCGGCGTCGAGGCGCTGATCGCGGCGATCCACAAACGCACCGAGCGCGAGCTCGATTCGCGCGCGGTCTACCTGCTGCTGGACGCGCAGGGCAAGATCCTGGCGGGCAATCTCGAAGCGTGGCCGGCCCAGGTGTCGAGAAGCACGCAGGAATGGGTGGAATTCCCCGACCATGATGAATCCGTCGAAGGCCAGGTGTTGCCGCTGTTTGGGCAGCGCAGCCTGCTGATCGCGCGGCGCACGCCGCTGGTCGACTTCGAGCGGCACCTGCTGGTGCAGTTCGCCTGGGCAGCGCTCGCCGTGCTGGTGTTCTCCGCGATAGCGGCGACCTGGTTCACGATCCGCGTGCGCCGGCGCCTGCGTGGCCTCGCCGATGCGGCTGAAGACATCCGCGCTGGCGATCTTGGCCGGCGCCTCGAATTGAGCCGGCGCGGCGACGAAATCGATGCGCTGGCGGATCGTTTCAATCGCACTTTCGCCGATCTCGAGCGCCTGGTCGACGGCGTCCGCCAGGTCAGCAACCACATCGCCCACGATCTGCGCCGACCGCTGACGCATGCGCGCCAGCACCTGGAATTGCTCGCCCACACCAGCGGCCTGGATGCGCATGCGCGCGAGGCGATCGAGTCCAGCCTCGGCGAGGTCGACAATCTCCTCGGCACCTTCGGCGCGCTGCTGCGGCTCGCGCGACTGACCGCGGGCGGATTCGAGCGCGGCGACGAGCCGCTGGACCTTGCCGTCGTGGTCGCTGATGCGGTCGAACTGTTCGCACCGGTGGCGGCCGAAACCTCACGCCAGATCCATCTGGAGGTGCAAAGCTGCGAGCTGCGCGGCGACCGTCACCTGCTGTTCCAGGCGGTACAGAACCTGATCGAGAACGCGCTCGGCCATGGCGCCGGCGATATCGACATCAAGCTCGATGCCCAGGGCATCCTCGAAGTCCGCGACCACGGCAGCGGCGTCCCGGAAGACGCCCTTTCCCGCCTGAGCGAACGCTTCTTCCGCGTCGACAGCGCCCGGACCACTCCCGGCATCGGCATCGGCCTCGCCCTCGTCCGCGCCATCGCCGAGCTCCACGGCGGCGAAGTCCGCTTCGCCAACGCCCACCCGGGTTTGCGCGTGCGGGTCAGATTTGCAACGTAGGTCATGTTGCGCCCGCATCGTGCCGGACCAAGCGACAAACGATGGTCGGGCGCTACTTGACATTGCCGCGCCGGGTGTCAAGTAGCGCCCGAACCCCGACGTCGCCCGCCAATGCACCACGCGGGCGCAACATGACCTACGTAAAGGGCAACAGCCCTACCCACGACCGCCTCACCCTGGCAGCATAGAGGGTCAAGTTGCGGGGCTTGGTTTGGGTTCGCGTAAAAGCCCTCGTTGAACTTCCCCTTCCCTTTTGCGAAGTGGCTTCAAGCCGCTTCCAGACCATGCCGGTGATCGCGTGCGCGCGGGTCACTTCAGGAGGCGCGATGCAATACATCTACACCATGATCGGGGTCAGCAAGACCGTGCCCCCGCGACGCGAGATCATCAAGGACATCTCACTGTCCTTCTATCCGGGCGCGAAGATCGGCCTGCTGGGTGTCAATGGCTCGGGCAAGTCGACCGTGCTGCGCATCATGGCCGGCCGCGACACCGAATTCGTCGGCGAGGCGCGCCCGCAGCCGGGGATCAAGATCGGTTTCCTGGAGCAGGAGCCGCAGCTCGATCCGGAAATGAATGTGCGCGAGGCGGTGCAGCAGGGTCTCGGTGAGATCTTCAATGCGCAGGCCGAGCTCGACAAGGTCTACGAGGCGTACGGCGATCCCGATGCGGATTTCGAGGCGCTGGCGGAAAAACAGGCGCGCCTGGAAGCCATCCTCGCTGCGGGCGATGCCCATACCATGGAGCAGCAGCTCGAACAGGCCGCCGACGCGCTGCGCCTGCCGCCCTGGGAAGCGATGGTCAAGACCCTGTCCGGTGGCGAAAAGCGCCGCGTGGCGCTCTGCCGGCTGCTGCTGCAACGGCCGGACATGCTGTTGCTCGACGAACCCACCAACCATCTCGACGCCGAATCGGTCGAGTGGCTCGAACAGTTCCTTGCACGCTTCCCCGGCACCGTGGTCGCGGTGACCCATGACCGTTACTTCCTCGACAACGCGGCCGAGTGGATCCTCGAGCTCGATCGCGGTCGCGGCATTCCCTGGAAAGGCAACTATTCGTCCTGGCTGAGCCAGAAGGACGAGCGCCTGAAGCAGGAAGCGTCGAGCGAGAAAGCGCGGCAGAAGGCAATCGCGCGCGAGCTCGAATGGGTGCGCCAGAATGCCAAGGGCCGCCAGGCCAAGAGCAAGTCGCGCATGGCCAAGTTCGAGGAGCTGAACTCGGTTGAGTACCAGATGCGCAACGAGACCAACGAAATCTACATTCCGCCCGGCGAACGCCTCGGTGATCTCGTGATCGAGTTCAAGAATGTCTCCAAGGCATTCGGGGACCGCCTGCTGATCGACGACCTGTCGTTCAAGATGCCGGCCGGATCGATCGTTGGCATCATCGGCCCCAACGGTGCCGGCAAGTCGACGCTGTTCAAGATGATCATCGGCAAGGAAACGCCGGACGGCGGCCAGGTCGTGGTCGGACCGTCGGTCAAGCTCGCCTACGTCGACCAGTCACGCGACTCGCTTGATTCGGACAAGAATGTGTTCCAGGCGCTGTCCGGCGGCCAGGACATCCTGACCATCGGCAAGATCGAGATCCAGTCGCGCGCCTATCTCGGCCGCTTCAATTTCCGCGGCCAGGACCAGCAGAAACTGGTCGGCTCGCTCTCCGGCGGAGAGCGCGGCCGCCTGCACCTGGCCTCGACCCTGCTGCAGGGCGGCAACGTGCTGCTCCTCGACGAACCGTCCAACGATCTCGACATCGAAACCCTGCGCGCGCTCGAAGACGCCATCCTCGAGTTCCCGGGCTGCGTCATGGTCATCAGCCATGACCGTTGGTTCCTGGATCGCATCGCCACCCACATCATGGCTTTCGAGGGCGATTCCCACGTCGAGTTCTTCCCCGGCAACTACACCGAATACGAAGCCGACAAGAAGCGCCGCTGGGGCGAAGAAGGCGCCAAGCCGCATCGGTTGAAGTACAAGCCGCTGACGCGGTAGGGGGATGCGGAACGACGGGGGCTGCTCCTGGTGGGAGCGGCCATGGCCGCGATTGCTTTTGTCGCACCAGTGGGAGCGGCCATGGCCGCGATGCACTTTGCGTAGTAGGTCACGTTGCGCCCGCGCGTCGCTCGACCGAGCGGAACGCAAGTTCGGGCGCTACGTGACATGTCGCCGGACGGGACTTGGTCGTACCTGTCAGGTAGCGCCCGACCTCGCGTCTCGCCTGCTCTGACGATCCGCGGGCGCAACCTGACCTACGAAAGCGGGAGTGCCCGCGCTCCTGGGAGCGCCGGCGTCCTCGCCGGCATAAG
>JANPJV010000068.1:0-6541 GCA_031425695.1 Rhodanobacteraceae bacterium
ATGGCGATGGGTCAATCGGGCGCTACTTGACGCTCTCTATCGCAGGACCATGTCAAGTAGCGCCCGACCCGCATGCTCGCGCTGGGCAAGCTCTACGCGGGCGCAACATGACCTACGCGAGCGCCGCGGCGCCGGCAAATCCCCGCTAGCGCAGTCGCGAGGCTCCACGTAGGTCATGTTGCGCCCGCGCAATATTGATCCACGCCGATGAGTCAATCGGGCGCGACTTGACGCTCTCTATCTCAGGGCCGTGTCAATTAGCGCCCGACTCGCATGCCCGCGCTGGTCGAGCTCTACACGGGCGCAACATGACCTACGTGTGCGCGCCGCGGTTCACTTCCCAATAGCGCAGAATACGCACCCCGAAACCGGTGCAGCTTTCCATGCGAAGCAAGAGCGAAATCGTATCCAACTGGCTTCCGCGATACACCGGCGTTCCTCTGGAAGAGATCGGCGACCTGGTGCTGCTGACCAATTTCGGTCATTACCTGGAAGTGTTCGCGAAGACCGGCGGAGTGGAGGTGCGCGGGCGCGACCGGCCGATGCCGAACGCGCGCTTCGACGGCATCACCATGATCAACTTCGGCATGGGCAGTGCCAATGCCGCAACCGTAATGGACCTCCTGAGCGCAGTCTCACCACGCGCCGTGCTGTTCCTCGGCAAGTGCGGCGGCCTCAAGAAAAAGAACCAGCTGGGCGACCTGGTGTTGCCGATCGCGGCCATCCGCGGCGAAGGTACCTCGAACGATTACCTGCTGCCCGAAGTGCCGGCACTGCCCGCCTTCAGCCTGCAGCGCGCGGTCTCCACCATGATCCGCGACCTCGGTCACGATTACTGGACCGGCACCGTCTACACGACCAATCGGCGCGTCTGGGAGCACGACGAGGACTTCAAGGAATACCTGCGCAAGACCCGCTGCATGGCGATCGACATGGAGACGGCCACGATCTTTGCGACCGGTTTCGCCAACAGCATCCCGGCCGGCGCACTGCTCCTGGTTTCCGATCAGCCGATGATCCCGGAAGGGGTCAAGACCGAGCTCTCGGACCGCAAGATCACCGAGAATTTCGTCGTCCCGCACATCCAGATCGGCATCGAAGCGCTGAAGCTGATCAGCCGGCACGGGAAGAGCGTCAAGCACCTTCGCTTCGACGAGTGAGGGTTTGCTCGTGTGGGTTCGGACCTTGGTGGGTTCGGACCTTGTCCGAACACTTTTCTCCCAACCACCAAAGAGCGTCCGGACAAGGTCCGGACCCACAGAAGCAAATGAGCTCACGCCTACTTGGTGTAGATGCCGGTGCCTTCCACATTGAACTGCACGCCGAGTACGCGCGCCGGTGAATCTGCGGTGGCGGGCGCCACTTTGCAGTCGAAGCGCTGCTTCTGCTCGGCGCCGGTACCGGGCTTGAGCAACAATTCCCCGCTGTAGGTCAGGTTGCCATCCGTTTCTTCCTTGCGACTCGACGCCAGACCCGACTCATCCAGCCGATAAACCTGGCCATTGAGTCGCTGGGCAGCCTCGGCAATACACAGCGCCGCACCGGGATCGTCGCCGCCGCAACTGGCCAGCAAGCCCACAACCGGTATCAGCAGTACACACATTCGCATCGTCGAACCCCCCGTCCCAGCGATGACTTAGCCACGTTTCTTAATGCCACTTCGAGAGCCTGCGCCTGAATGCAGGCCATTTCAAGACAATCACCGTGAAATTCGTAGACGGAACCTCGGTCTCGACTCCAGTACGCATCGCAGGTGCGCTTGGATGCACTCAATATCGGGGGAGACTGGCATCGATCCTTTGGGACCAGGCATCGATACCCCCTTCGACGTTGTAAATCTCCTTGAAACCCAACCCTCGGAAATGCTCGGCCGCCTGGCGTGACGAGTTGCCGTGATGGCACAGGAAAGCCAGTGGGGCGTCGCGCGGACCGGCTTCAAGCGCATGCATGAGCTCGGCGTCGAGCGCGCGGGCGCCAGGAAAGGATGCAATCTGGCGTTCGCGTTCCGGACGCACGTCGAGCACCTGGATGTCGCCCTTGCGCAGTCGCTCGGCCAGCCCCTCGACTGTGAGTGCCTGCACCGCCGCCGGCGCCAGCGGGAGATGGATCGACAGGCCACTGCCGCGCACGTCCTCGATCCAATCGACGCGCATGCCGGCGGCGCGCTGCGCGGTCGCGAGGTCCATGTGCACGATGACGCCATGGTCCTCGGCGCGGATCTCATGGCCCTGGGCCGGCTTGAGCATGAACTGGGTCTGCCAGCGCCCGTCGATGGAAAGGTGCAGGCTGCTGCCGGGCTCGTCGCCCATGCCGCTCAGGATGGCTTCGGCCGCGGCGGCGCTGATCTCGATCGACGGCGGCGAGCGATCCGGGCGCGAACGCCCCAGCAACTCGTGCAGCTCGCCGGAGTTGTACATGCCGCTGATGATGTCCGAGCCGCCAATCAGCTCGCGATCGACGTAGAGCTGCGGAATGGTCGGCCAGTTGCCGTAGTCCTTGATGCCCTGGCGGATCTCCTCGTCGGCGAGCACATCGACGACGCTGTAGTCGGCGCCGAGCTCGTTCAGGATGCCGCTGGCGGTCGCCGAAAAGCCGCAGCGCGGTGCACCACGCGCGCCCTTCATGAACAGCACGATGCGGTTTTCGCTGAGCAGCTGGTCGATGCGTTGCCGGGTATCAGGGGAAAGGGTCATATGGGCGCGGTGTCGTCAAGGGATGCCACAGGATAACGCCACGCTGCCGCCTGAAAGCTTAAGAAACGTCCACAGGCACGGTCGCGTCGGCGATTTCGCCGGCCGCTGCCGCTGGTGCCGGCTTGGAAGCGCGCACTTTGCGCAGCTTCGGTGAGCGGCTGCGGCGAAGGCTGTGGCGGGCACTGCGATCATTGCGCAATGCCAGCGCGAGGCGCTGCTGGCGCAGGTAGTTGCGCAGCGCCTGCCGCGCATCGACCGGCAGTTCCAGCTGGCCGAGCTCGCGCGAGACCACCGCCAGATCATGTTCGTCACCGAGCCCCTGTCCGAGAGCTTTCAGCTCGCCGCAACCCTGCAGCACGCCGTAGCCTTCCAGCAGCTGGCATTGGAGCACCAGGATGCGCACGCGACCGCGCCATTGATGGCGCAATTCTGCTCCGGTGCGACCCGCACATTCGGCACGGGCCGCACGCGCACGGGAAAAAGCACGCCGCACACCGCGTTGCGCGTGCTTCAGCGTGATTTTTTCCAGCGGCCAGTCGGGAACACCCAGCGCCAGCGCATGCAGCCGATCGAGCATCTGCCGCCATCCACGCCCGTGGGGCGGCCGCCGCAGCCAGCGGGCAGAGAGCACCGCCTTCAGGCGCTTGCGCGCATCGTTGATGAAGACGCCGATCTCGCCGAGATCGCGGCGCTTGCGCAACCTCCCGAGGGCTTCGATGCGCGTGTGCGCATCACGCAGCGGGCCGAGGATGCGGCGCACGTTGCGCAGATCGGCATCCACCGGCTCGAGTGCTTCCCGGACCTCGCTGGGCGCCAAGCGCAACCAGGCGCGCACCCGGCGCACGCACTTGCGCCCTTCGTGCACCGCCGCATCGCGATCACCCGCCCCATCCGAAAGCAGGCGCCACGCATGCATGAGCTCCCGCGCACACCGCTCGCGCAGAAAGCTCGCCAGGGACGGCGCCGGCAGGGAATCGCTCATCGTGGGAGCTTGGGCCGAAAATGTGACGGTGGGAAGACGGTTGGTGGGGAAAGACCTTCCCAGAGCAAAGGCTTCTTACACAAAAAGCACAAAAGGAGCGGACACAAAATGCACATGAAAAGCTGAATCAGCGTTGGTGAGCTTGCATCCAGGAGATGGCATCGATTCTTCCAAAAACACAGGACACATGCGTGCAAGCTACTGATTCAAAAGCTCTTCATGTGCTAGCTCTTGATCCAATTTGTGCATTTTGTGTTCGAATGGCTTTTTTGTCAGCTTTGCGGTTGACCTAGCTAGCGTACAGCGGCTCAAGCCGCCAGCCGGCCCAGTGCCCCGACCGCGCGCTCGAGCGTCTCCAGCCCTGCGCCCGGTGGCGCCTCGGACAGCGTGCGCCGGTAGCTGCGCGCGCCGGGCAAGCCCTGGAACAGCCCGAGCATATGGCGTGCGACGTGGCGCAGCTGGCCGCCATTGGCCAGGTGCGCGGCAAGGTACGGGCGCATGCGCTCGATGATCGCCTCGCGCGTCGGCAACTCGCCTTCGCGGTCGAAGAACGCCTGCTGCCAGAGCGCCAGCGAATACGGGAGATGGTAGGCGGCACGGCCGATCATCACGCCATCGAGCGTGCCCAGCGCCGTCGCGATGGCCGGCGTGTCTTCCAGACCGCCATTGAGCACCACGGTCAGCTCGGGCCGATCCGCCTTCAGCCGCAAGACGCGCCCATAGTCGAGCGGCGGGATCTCACGATTCTGCGCTGGGCTCAAGCCGGAGAGCCATGCCTTGCGCGCGTGCACGACGAACACCGTACAGCCGGCCGCCGCGACGGTATCGATGAAGCGCCGGAAGAACGCCTCGTCCTCGTGCTCGTCAACGCCGAGCCGGCATTTGACGGTGACCGGGATGGCGCCCTCCACCGCCGCGCGCATCGCGCTCACGCACTCGGCCACGCGCTCGGGCTCGAGCATCAGGCACGCCCCGAAGCGTCCCGACTGCACGCGGTCGGACGGGCAGCCGCAGTTGAGATTGATCTCGTCGTAGCCGAACCCGTGGCCGATACGCGCCGCCTGCGCCAGTAAGCCGGGATCACTGCCGCCAAGTTGCAGTGCCACTGGATGCTCGGCCACATCGAACCCCAGCAACCGCGACCGATCCCCGTGGATCACCGCCTGGGCCACCACCATCTCGGTGTAAAGCCGCGCATCCGGCGCCAGCAGCCGATG
This sequence comes from Rhodanobacteraceae bacterium, assembly GCA_031425695.1. Lineage (GTDB taxonomy): Bacteria > Pseudomonadota > Gammaproteobacteria > Xanthomonadales > SZUA-5 > JANPJV01. The sequence goes on from JANPJV010000068.1 coordinate 4,893, forward strand.
GAAGTAGCGGCAGTGGCGATCGGTCCAATCCATCATGGGGGCCACGCACAGGCGCCAAGGGCTCTGTGGTGCGGTTTCAGTTGCCCTTTCAATCACTTGCTGGTCTCGCTCATTCCCGATAAATCCCGTTCTTTCCCGCTCATTCCCGCCCTCGGTGTACCATGGGTGTTACCAACTTGAGCTGGTAACACTGCATGGCCTCAATCATTCCCCGCGGCGCCGTCTGGCGTGCTGTTGTTCGCAAGAAAGGTTACCCCACGCAGACCAAATCGTTCCCGACCAAGACACTCGCCAAGGTCTGGGCGGATCGTATCGAGATGGAGCTAGCAACTGCCGAGGCCCGGGGGACAGTTGATGCCGGGCTCACGATCGCCGAGCTCGTGGACTGGTACCAGCGCGACGTCAGCAAGCTCAAGCGGATCTCGAAAACGCACTCTGGCAACTTAACCCGGATCCGCGAGGGTTTGGGCTCGATCCGGGCGACTAGGTTGACCGTAACCCAGATTGTCGAGTTCGTGCGCAAACGTCGCCAGGGCGAACACGTCAACGGAAACGGCGTAAAGGTCCCAGCGTGCGGTGCTTCCACCATGAGAGTGGAAATTGGCTATTTGGCTGAGCTCTTTAAGCTTGCCACCTCCATGGGCAAGCTTACGATTGATCGCGATGTGGTTGCGGAGGCGCGGCCGGCGTTGCGCCTGGTGAAGCTCGTCGCGGCCTCTCAGAAGCGAGACCGACGGCCGACGGCCGAGGAGCTCAAGCGATTGCTCGAGCACTTCGAAAGAGCTGCCTGGCGGTCAGTGATCCCGATGGTCGATATCGTGAATTTCGCGATCGCTTCGTCTCGGCGGCAATCGGAGATCACAAGACTCTTGTGGGCGGACTTCGATGAGGCCAAAGGGATCTGCATCCTGCGTGACGCAAAGCACCCTCGACGGAAGGCCGGCAACCATCGGACCTTTCCACTGCTGGGCGAGGCGTGGGAGATCGTAAAGCGCCAGCCACGCACGGCGGCAGAGATCTTCCCGTTCAATTCGAAATCGGTCGGAACGTCGTTCTTCCGGGCCTGCGAGGACCTACGGATCGAGGATCTTCACTTTCACGACCTGCGGCATGAGGCAACGTCGCGGCTGTTCGAGCAGGGGTACAGCATCGAACAGGTGGCGGCGGTGACGCTGCACGAGAGCTGGCAGGAACTAAAGCGCTACACGCAGCTCAGGCCGGAAAGCCTGCACCGCCCCTAGTCGTCATCTCGCAAGCGAGGTGAGCCACTTCCGGGTGAACAAGCGCTCACCATCGGAAACTTGGCGCTTCAGGCTCGGTGCCTCGAGGCGCTTCATGGCCTGAACAGTCGCATCGTCAGGGGACAGACGTACCGGCGCGCTGACCCGACCGGTCTGCGTGCTGGACGAATTGGTATCCCGTGAACTTGTGCGCTTCATGACGGCCCCTTCGAGCACTGCTCAGCTATGGCGATTTCCAACTGCAATAGCTTACCGAACTTTTCCAGCCACCAACCGTGCAGGTCGTCATCTTTTTTCAGGAAGGTTCCCTGGGCTTCAGCTACGACGGAGAGGACGTAGACGACCTCTTTGCTGACCGGCGACACAATTGGGTAGCAGATCAGTGATCCTTTCTCATCTTTGCTCAGG
>JANPJV010000069.1:0-7828 GCA_031425695.1 Rhodanobacteraceae bacterium
TTTCGGCCTTCGCGCGCGCGGGAGGTGCGGTTTTGAGTTCGGAAGCGGAATGGCCCGGATATGCGGTTGCGCTTTCTGCACGCACGTAGGCGCTCGCCTGCGGGCTCGCACAGGCGAGCAGCAGCGCGGCGACAGTGGCGATCAGGCGGGCGAGCATTGGCTAAGTCTCGCGCCAGGATCAGCGGATGGGAAGCGCGCAGAGCCGCGGCAGCGGCTCGCTGTGCGCTTTTCCTTTTAGCCGTAGCTTGGGCCTTACCTCAGCGCCGCGCGCAGGTCAGGCGCGGCCGCGCGCAGCGCAAGGCCGCGACCGACCGAGCACGGCGCCGCGCGCGGCACGAAGGCCGACCGAAGCCGCGGCCTCGACCCGCGCGCAGTTGCAACGCGCGGACCGGAGCCCGCGCGTTGGCTTGTGTTTCAGGCTGGCCCGATGGCGACGATGCGGCGCAACTTGGCCTCGATTTCGTCGCAGCGCGGGAACACGTATTCGGCGTAAGCCTGCGGATTGCCCAGGCTGGTGAGCCCTCGCGCCAGGGCTTGCTGGTGCGCCAGGTGCAGCGCGATGAAGTGCAGGGCTTTTTCTTTGGTGCAGACGTCGGACTCGTCGATCAGGACCATCAGTTCAGTGTGCATGGCTTGGTTTCCGCTGTGCCGCGATCCGGACGGATCGCTGTTGGCGGACTTCCCAGAGCATCGAGCGCAGGGCTGTCAAGGCTGCGCAGCACCCGCGGCACGCGGGCTTGGCCTTGACTGACCGAGCACGGTGCTAGCGTGAGAAGACAATAGCGAGCAGTTAAAAAGTGAAGTCGGGAAGTGCGCGCTTTTGCTTGTCGCTTCGCTGTTTTTCGTTGCTTCCAAGCTTGTTTTGTTTGCTCGGCTTAGGTTTCCAGCGCGCGGCCGGAGTGCTGCCGAAGCCGCGCAGCAACCCGCGCGCAACGCCGCACACTGGCCGAAGCTGGCGAGCCATGGATGGCGAGCTCAAGCACCGCATGGACGCATCCAAGCCTGTGCGCCAGCTCCGGCGGACGGCGCCGGGCAGGCGCGCGGGCGCAAGCGTGCTGCAGCGGACAGGCGACGCAAGCCATGGATGGCGCGCAGACGAGCGCAGCGAGTGCAGGACGCCAGACACTGTGCTGCAGGAGCAGCACGCAAAAGAAGCACAGGGATGTGGTGGCGGCCAGTTGCACATAACGCGGGTTGAACGGGCGCGGCGTGCGTGCGCGGCATGGATGCCGCGCGCCGCGCCTGTACAGGCAGGAGGCCTGCGGTCAACAACGCGTTATGTCATTGGCCGCCGATAGCCCCGTGAGCCGCCGCCGCACACCAGTTGCGAAGCGCGCAGGTGAGCGGCGACACGGGGATGGGGGAAGTGCGCTTGAACGAAGCGGCTGTCGTGAACGAAGCCGGCGCAGCTCAAGCCGCCGAACTGCAGCGCGGCGCGCTGCGAGCTGGCTTGCAAGGACGATGACAGCGCCAGGTGCTGAGGCGGAGCGCGCCGCCGGATCGCTGGCAGCGGCCTTGCCGGCCATGCACGCAGCGTGACGCGCGTTCGGGGGCGGCTTCGCTCTCTTCGCAGATCGCCGCACCGGTGGGAAGGCGTCGGCTTCAACGCCGCAGGCGTTAAGCCGCGCCCCGTGGTGTGCACTCATTGACCACGCAGCGCGTCCGGGCTCTGCGGAAGTTGCTGGCGGTAGTGCATCACCGTGACGATCTCGATGCCGAGATCGGTCACTTGGTAGATCAGTCGGTATGGACGTTCCAGCAGTTCACGCAGCCCGCTGTCAGGGTACTCGGGGACGTCTCGGCCAAGAAGCGGTGGCTCCGACAAGGAGAGCGATCGTTTCAGCAGGCCCGCCGCCACCTGTTTGGCGGCTTTCGGCGATCTCTTCGCGATGTAAGCGGTCACGTCTCGCAGGCGCTCGGTCGCTTCGTTCGACCAATAGACCTTCATTCGGCGATGCCGAACTCTTGGAGCAAGTCCTCCACCGCGATGAGTCGACCCGCGCGGCAGTCCGCGAGTCCGCGCTCGATGGATGCTCGAAGCTCGATCTGGTATCGCACATCGTCCCAGGTGGCGCCCGGCTGCAAGGTGTTCGCGATCTGGTGAACTTGCTCGGGCAGTGTCAACGTGGTCATGGCTTGGGGCTCCGTCGGTGTTTGCATTCTAGCGCTGCGTCGCATTTTCCCAGCCCGGCTGATCTCTAGCGTTAAGCCGCACCGTCGCCATCGTCGCCCGGCGCTGGCACGTCCTTGCGCCCAAGCTTCGCCCCCGGATGCGTCGCCGCGTGCACCGCCTTCAGCGCCTCGATCGACACGTGCGTGTAGATCTCCGTGGTCTTCACCGTCGCATGCCCGAGCAGCGCCTGGATGTAGCGCAGATCGGCGCCGTTCTCCAGCATCGCAGTGGCCGCCGCGTGGCGGAACGCGTGACATGCGCCCGGTTTGTCGATCCCCGCGCGCTTCACGTAGCGCCGCGCCAGCTCGGTCAGGCTGTCCACCGGGATCTCGCCACCCGTACGCGTCAGGAACAGCCGCCGGTTCTCCGGATCGACGCTCCAGGCGCAGCGCACCTCGTCGAGGTAGCGGCCCAGCCACGCCAACGCCCGCTCGCCCAGTGGCACCACCCGATCCTTGCGCCCCTTGCCCTGGCGCACGAACAGCGTGCCGCGACCGTGGTCGACGTCGTGCACCAGGAGCTGCGTCAGCTCACGCCGGCGGATGCCGGTGGCGTACAGCACTTCCAGCAGCACCCGATCGCGCAAGCCATCGGCGGTATCGACATCGGGCAGCGCCAGGATGGATTCGACCTCGGCCGGGCTCAGCACATGCGGCAGTTGCCGGCTCGGCACACTCGGCAGTTCCAGGTCGGCCGCCGGATTGCTGGCGACATGACCGGTACGCACCAGCCAGCGGAACCACTCCTTGATCCGCGCCAGCACCCGCGCCTGCGTCCGGGTCGACAGCGGCAGCCCGTTTGGCTTGCGCGTGAAGTACAGGTGCCGCTGGTAGCGCTCCAGCACCGGCCGCGTCAGTTCGCCGGGACTTTCGATCCCGCGCTCGGCGCACCAGGTCGCCAGCCGGCTCAGGTCACTGGCGACTGCCTTCTCATTCGCCGGATGCCGCCCCAGCACGCGCCGATGCACGCTGTACGCCTGCACCAGCGCCAGCATGCGGGCCACGATCAGTTCCGCACCGGACTCGGGTACGACGCACCGTTACGACGCGGCGGCGGCGCGCCGCTCCCCAGAAGTGCAGTTTCGGGAAGAGCGGCGGCTAAAGAGAGAAGATCCGCATCAGGACGCGCTGGAAGCGGCATTTCCTCGACCCGCAAGCTCACCGCAAGGTGGCCGCTAGCTGGCCGCAAGCGCCCCGCGAGGTTTGTCCCAGACCCCGCGAGGTTGCCATTTTCCTCCGCGAGGTTCGCCGTCGTACCCAAGGATTCGGCCGCGATCAGACCCACCGCCTGCGGCGCCTGGCTCGCCACATCGCCATCGAACGCCAGTTCGTAGCTGAAGCGCTGACCGTTGCGGCCGCTATGCGGAACCACATACTCGAGCGCGACCAGGCGCTCGACGTGCACGCGCAACTGCGTGTCGCCGACGCCGATCCGATCGCGCAGTTCGCGCCGCGTGAACCGCACCGCGCCGCGCTCGATGCCTTGCGCTTGGCTGCGCTCGTCGACCAGCGTCTGGATCGCTCCCAGCACTCGCCGCGTTTGCGGCGGTAGCTCGTCCAGCGAGCGCCCGAGCACTTCGTGCGCCAGGCGGTTCGCGAGCGCGATGTCTTCGAGCGTGGCCTCGATGTACTCGATCGCCCGACCGCCCTGCTGCGCGCTTCGGATCGGCCGCTGGTGCTGGTGCAGCAACGCGATGCTGTCGATCAGCGCCAGGTACTTCTGATGGTCGCGGCGCAGGCGCACGCGATCGGATGCGAACGTCAACTGCTCGGCGTACGGATTGACCACCGCCAGCGGCCGCAGCAGCGTTTGCGCCGCTCGATGCGTCGCCAGCACATCCTCGCTCTTCGCCTTTGCCAGCAAGCCATCCAGCGTTCGGCTGGACCGCTGCCGCGACTGGATCGCCGCCGTCTGCTCGCGGCTTTCGTTGATGGTGAGGACCAGGCAGCGGTTCAACAGCTCCTCGTCGATGTCGATCGCGGTCGTCGTCAGGAACAGCATCACCGGGCCTTCCACCCGGTATTCCTGCGTCACCAGTTGCCCCGTGATCGGATCTTTGCCGGTGCTGGCGATGGTGAGCTCGCCCTGGCTCTGCAACAGCTTCAAGGCGTACGCGGCTTGCCGCACGCCTTCCTCCTCCGCGATTGCCAGGATCTTGTGCTTCATGCTGGTTTCGCCGAGGTAGAACAGCGACTGCCCGGTCATCGCCGAGTACTGCACGCGCTCAGCCTCCGGCATCAGCCCCAGCACCGCATCCATCAGCGTGCTTTTCCCGGCCGCGCTCGTGCTCTGGATCAAGATCGCCAGCGGCTTGTCGAGCTTGCGCGACACGCACGCCAGATACGCCACCAGCGCGTTGCTGGCTTCCCCAACCACGCCCGTCGCCTCGACATCGGCGACGATGCGCTCGATCAACTTTGGGTCGCGCAGCAGCGCCAGCGCGGCGGTTTGCTGCGCTTCGTTCAACGTCGGCGCTGTGTCCTCGGTGGTCTTCGGTTTGAGCTTCGCGCGGATCAGCGCGTCCTGGCGCTGCTCGACCACGCGCAGCAGCTTGCCCAGATCGCTGCGCAACACCTCCTCGCTCGCCCCGAGCTCGATGCTCGCCTGCTTCAGCCAGCCGCCGCGCTGCTTCGCCTGGTACAGCTCCACCGTATCGACGTGGAAGAACTCGCCCCGCGCAGCCTTCAGCCACACCCGCAGCTGCTCATAGCTCGTGTTCTTCTCGATCCCGCGCACCGTGTACGCGCGATCGCCGAGCACCAGGCGCAGCTCGCCGCTGTCGGCGATCTCGAACGGGATCTCCGGCGCAGTCGGTGGCACTCGATAAGCTGGCGGCTCGGGCATCGGATCGTCCGGCGCAACTGCGGCGGGCGCTGCGCAGATTTCCTTTTTAGCCGCCATCGCCGCAGGCGCAGAAGGGACGGGAGCGGCGGCTAAAAAAGGAACATCGGCCGCCGCTGCTTCGCCCCGCTCCGCCATCAGCGCCGCCGCACGCTGCGGCACATCGCCCACATCGCCCGGCAAGATTTCCAGCACCGATCTCGACGTCGGCCGCGGCACATCCGTGCGCGCTTTGCCCATCCACTCCGCCTGCCGGATCACCACGCCCAGCGACTTGATCGCCGGCTTCACCGCCAACGCGTACTCGTTCGCATCCATGCCCTTCGGGAACCGGCAGCGATAGCACTCGATGCCGGCCGCCAGCAGCCGCTCTGCCAGCTTCTCCGCGGCCTTGTTGCCCGCCTCGTCCGCGTCATACGCGATCAGCACGCGCTTCGTTCCCGACCCCAGGAACGCCGCTAACATCTCATCGGCAAACCCCTCGATCCCACAGCTCGAGGTCACGTTTCGATAGCCCGCGCACCAGAACGTCAGCGCATCGATCAGCGCCTCGCACAGGATCACTTCCTCGTGTCCGAGCAGGCCGGATTCGTTGAACACCCCGCGGTGCGGCCCCGGCAGATACAGGTGCAGCGGCGTACCCGGCCTCAGATTCGGCGTCACCTTGCGGCCGTAGATTTCCGTGATTTCGCCATCTGGTGTAATCACCGGCACCACCAGCGACCCGTTGAAGTGCTCGTGTCCGCTCTCGCGCAGCAGCCCCACTCGCTGCAAGGCACCCCGGATTTCCGCGCCCGCCTTGATCTGTTTCAGCGGCAACTGCGTTCCCAGCGTCCGGTTCCCATAGCCGAGCTGGAAGTGCTTCATCGCCTCCATCGTGATCCCACGCCCGTCGGCGTAGGCCAGCGCCTCAGCGCTCGCCAGCAGGGTTGCGTGGTAGTACTCCACCACCGACCGCAAAAGCGCTTGGTCCCCAGCATCGGCGGCTAAAACAGGAACCGTCAGCGCCACTGGGGCCGGCACCAGCGGCCCCACCGCCGACGCCTCGCCACTCTCTTGCCGCAGTAATTCCACCGCACGCCGGAAGTCCACGCCCTCGAACCGCATCACCCAGTCGATCACCGACCCACCGGCCTGACACGCCCCCAGGCAATGCCACAGATTCGACTTCGGACTGATCACCAGGCTCGGCGTCTTGTCGTCGTGGAACGGACAGCGACCGATCCGATCTTTCCCGTGCAGTTTCAACGCGATCCCCGCCGCCTCCACCAGCCGCACGATCGACACCTGAAGCTTGAGCCGCTCGATCTCGTGATCAGGAATGCGGGCCATGGCGATTTCTCCAAAAACCTGTCAAGCCCCTTGGGGCAGGAATAACTCGGCCCGCAGGTTACACGTTTTCGTAGTATCGTCAACCACGATAACAAAACCTGGACTTAAGGTATGGCTTCCCGGATCAGCATCAGCAACCTAGCCATGGCCATCAACGACGAAGAGCGAGCCTTCTTCATCGAGCTCGGCGCCCGCATTGCGCGCCTGCGCAAAGACCAGGGAATTACCCAGATCCAGCTCGCCGAACTGCTCCATACCTCGCAGCAAGCCATCACCGCCTACGAAGTCGGTCGCCGCCGCGTCCCGGTCTCTTCGCTCCCCAAGATCGCCAAGGTTCTCGGCGTGGCCATCGAAGCGCTGATCGGCGAAGAACCCAGCACCACGCTCAAGCGCGGCCCAGCACCCAAGCTCCAGCAACAAATGGATCGCATTGCTCGACTGCCCAAGTCCCAGCAGCGGTTCGTCATGCAAATGATCGATACCGTGCTCCAACAGGCGGGCCGATAACGACGGCAGCGACCGACGCCTCGCACAGCGCAGTAAGGCGAAGCGCGTAGCTACTAAAAAGGATGTCGGTCACAAAGCCCCGCTCCAGCGGGGCCGGGGGAGTGCTTTACGACTAGTGACTTAACTCGTTGGCTATCCTGCGCCGGGGTCGCTCAGATTCTGACCGCCGCCAGCGCCCGCGCCACTGCAATACCACGCAGCCAGAACTGGCCCATCTCCTTCGCCTTGTCGACCAGGCTCTCGACCTGGCCCACGGCGCGGTTGAAGCTCGAGCCCACCGCCATCACCTGGCGCGTCCATTGCTCGGAACGGTAGTCGAGACGTCCCAGAACCGCCGGCGGCGGACCGGTGATCGCGCCGCGCTTGTCGGGGCGGATCTGGCGGCCGGTGTAGTCGACCAGCGCCAAGTATTCGGACTGCGAGACGGACAGCACGCAAAAGCCGCGCAGGCCGGCGATCGGCGCCAGCGGCTGAGCCGCGACATCAGACTTTTTCTCGATGGCGGCGATGCGCCGCTTCGCGCTCGTATGGTGCGAGTCAACCAAGGAATCGCAGAGCTTCGCGCGAACCGGATTGAGATCGACGTAGGCCATCGCCGAGAGCACCGCCCCTTCATCCAGTAGCGCCTGGCATTTGAACCGGCCTTCCCAGAAACGACCCTTGCAGGAGTCCTCGCGATTCGCCCTCTTGGCGATCGGCTCGGACAAGCAGCGCATGAACCAGGACAAGTCCGCCAACCGCTCACGCAGAACGTTGATCCGCTCAGCATTGCCCGCCAGCACTTCAGCACGCATCTCGACGTCTTGTTCCTGGCGCGGAAACAGGCGTATCCACCGCGCCGCGATCTCCTCGGCCTTCCAACTGGCGACCACCTCCGGCAACGTCTGCACCACCACGTGCAGATGATTGCTCATCACCGCATAGCCCCAGATCGATACCGAAAAGATCTCGGCCAGTTCGTGCAGCCGATCTTCC
>JANPJV010000070.1:0-14830 GCA_031425695.1 Rhodanobacteraceae bacterium
TTTTTTAATTCCTTTTTTTTCTTTCGCCTGCCATATAAACTTGCCCTACGACAAGCAGGCGCGCCGACCCAAGGCTCTCACTCGAAGCCGTTTCGGAACACGGGTTCGGTGGTCGCCGGGAGCGCGCCAACGCCCAGGCGAGACGCCCCGCCGAGGATCGTGAAGCGGCCGCCGACGAGCAGCGTCTCACCGGCATCGGTCAGGAACAGACTGTCCGCATTGCCGCTGGCACCCGGGTTCCAACTGAGGTCCAGCGCTCCGCTCGGCAGCACCCTGGCTATGCGGCTGCGGCTGACGCCGGCGAGCAGGTTGAAGTTGCCGCCCAGGTAGCTGCTGCCGTCGGCCGCGACGGCGATAGCCAGAACGGAGCCGTTTCCGGCCGGATTCCAGTTGATATCCAGTGCGGCCCCGGCGGCCGTCGAGATCCTCGCCACGCCACCGCGCGCAACGGAATTTACCGAGGTGATGTTGCCACCAATGACGAGCTGGCTGGCTCCCGACATTGCCATCGTGATGACGCTGCCGCTGACGGCGGGAATCCAGCCGGAATCGACCACGCCGGACAGCGTGAAGCGGGCCAGGTTGGTCACGACCTGGCCGCCCACGGCGGTCAAGCTGCCGCCAAGGTAGATCAATCCGGCGTCGGCATCCAAAAGCAAGTCGCTGGGGGATCCGGTCGCGGCCACATTCCAGGCGAGGTCTGCGCTGCCAGTGGTGCCGCTGATCTTCGCGAGTCTCGAGCGCGGCTGGCCACCTATATTGGTGAAGGCGCCGGTGACGTAGACCGCACCCGTCGCGTCGCGCACGAATGCGGCCGGCACATTGTTGGGGTTGGGCAGGAACACGGTGTCGAGTTCGCCATTGGTGTCGATGCGTGCCATGCGGCCACGAAACGCGCCATTGACCCGAAAAAATGAGCCACCGATGTAATAGCCGCCGCTGCCATCGTCGATGAGCGCCCGCACGGAGCCCTCGATCACGGGCGCCAGTGCAGGGTCAAGCGTGCCGTCGGGCAAGAGGCGCAGCAGGTTGTCGCGGCGGACATTGCCAGTTCGATAGAACGAACCGCCCAGCGTCAACGCGCCATTGGAGGCGCGCAGGATCCTCTGCACCGTGGCCGGTGCGTCGACCCGGCCAGTGCCGATCGGCTGTCCGTTCGGTGCGAGCCGGACCATGCCCGCGTGGGTCGCCGCGGCGACCGTGGTGAAGAAGCCTCCGGCGAGCAGGTTCCCGCTCGCATCCAGCCCGAGGGTACGCACGGTCGCATTTGCGCCAGGTGTGAAGCCGGCCTGCGCAAGTCCGCTGCCAGTCGCGTCCAGCCGCGCCAGCATGGGCCGCGGCAGGTCACCGACGTTCGTGAAATCGCCACCCACATAGATGTTCCCGGAGGCATCCACTTGCAGGCCATTGACGCTCGAACCGGTGATATCAGGATTCCACACCGGATCGGCAAGGCCCGTACCCGCATCCAGTCGCGCGATCCGGTTGCGTGATTGCCCGCCGATACTGGTGAAGCTGCCGCCAACCAGCAGTGCACCCGAGGCATCCAAGGCCATTGCCTGCAAGGTGCTGGTGAGCGACGCATTGAAGCTGGCGACCGCGGCACCGGTTCCGCTGGCGGAAATTCGCGCGAGATTGGCGCGCGTAATCCCGCCAATGCTGGTGAAGCTCCCCGATACGAACAGCGCATCACGTGTACCGTCGAAAAGCAGCTTGGTGACATTGCCAGGGGCTGGATCCCAGTTCGGATCGAGCGTGCCGTTGCCGCTCGCCAGAATGCGCGCCAAGCCAGCGCGCGGCGTGCCGCCCACCGAGGTGAACGCGCCACCCACGAAGACATGGCCGTTTGCATCCAGCGCGAGTGCGAAAACCTGGTTGTTCGGGCCCGGCAGCCAGTTCGGATCGAGGCTGCCATTCGGCAGCACGCGGGCAATGTGATTGCGGTTCTGGCCACTGATCTGGGTGAACGCACCAGAGACGATGACGCTGCCATCAGCCAACACGACAATTGCCGTCACGCTGTTGTTGGTGGGCAGGTCGAAGCTGGCGTCGAGCTGGCCGGCCGGCGTGAAGCGCGCGAGGTTGCCACGCTCGACTTCGTCGACGCTGCTGAAACTACCGCCTATGAGGACCCCGCCGTTGGGCTGCGTGGCGATCGCCGATACAACGCCGGCAGCGCGCAATGCGAGGTTGGGGTTCGGCAGCGGGACGGGTTGCTGTGCAGTTACCGTAGCGCTCGCCAGCAGGGCAAGAACGACGGCCGGCGCACCAATCAGCATCGATCTAATCAAGGTGATCATGTTGTCCGCCTTCTGTGGGCTACTGCGGGCAACCACTCGGGATGAAGTCGGTGAACCCGGCCGTGGTGGTGCCGATGCTGGCGATGCACGAGGCCGTCGAGCCGCGCCTGCCGGCAAGGACTTCGAGGTGGCGGAAGACGGGTGCGGCGCTCAGGTTGGCGTCGAGCCACAGCGCAGACTGGGTCGGATGGCTCGCGAACAGGCGTACCTTGCGCATTTGCCAGGACGGGTTGCTGGCACTGAAGCCGGACAACACCGATGCATTGCCAGTGCCACTGTTGGTGGCGCTGAGCTGACTGTCGGTGATATCGATCGCACCGCTGCCGGTGTAATAGAACGCGCTGGCGATCGTTCCAGTCTGCGCCACCACGCTGATCTCGCGCGCCGATAGATCACCGGCGACGTACAGGCCCGCGCTGAGCCCGTTGCCATCCGCGAGCACACTGACGCGCTCAATGCGGACGGATTTCGCGCCCGGCGCAACCTGGACGCCCATGGTGTAGTTGCCGGTAGAGCCACTGCCCAGGTGCTGCAGATGCAGGTCGCGCAGGGTGTTGCTGCCGTTGAGCCGCACCGCGGCCTGGGTGCTGCTCGAGTTCAGGAGGATCTGGGAAAGCGCTCGTCCGCGGCCTGCCAGGCTGACAAACGGCTTGAGCGTGAGCTGTACCGGGGAGACGTTGAACGACCCCGGGCCGAGCTCGATCAAATACGGCTTAGATGAACTGGCATCACTGATCGCGTTGGCCGTTGCCACCAGCGCCTGGCCGTTGGCAATGGCGTCCGGCCCGCCGTCAACGATGAGCACCTGGTCATCGGCAAGGGCGACGGTCGAGTACGCGAGCAGAAACCAGCAGAGACGTGGGGACATCGCGGGGCTCCAGAGTGAGGTCTGAAGCTAGGAACACGCGATGGAGGTAGTGTCCGCCAGAGTGCTCTGGGTTGTACACCGAGCCTCACTGACTGCAGTGGCGGGTCTGCGCGCGGACGCGTCGGTTTCGGGATCAAGCGTCCGCGCACAGCGCAGACCCACCAAAAGATAGATGGGTCCGGACCCTCTCCTGACGCTTCTCGCTGCTTGAGAAAAGCGTCCGGACAGGGTCCGGACCCACGTTGGTCAGCGTTACTCTTCGTCGGCCTGCGCGGTCGCGGTCGAACTGGTGACGGCGTCGCGGTTCGCGATCATCGTCGGCAACTGCGTGTTGGCGTACTCGGCGACCGTGGGAATCGGCAGGTTGCGGGCCGACTGCAGAAGGTTGATCTGGTCGCTGTAGGACTGCTCGCTGACCTTGAGATACTCGCGATCAAACTCCGGCCCAAGCAGGAACATCATGCGGTCGACGGTCTGCTGGTTGGCGAGATCCAGTGCCGTCGGCAGCGTGCTCTTGGTGCCCTTGGCAAGACTGGCCAGCTGTTCGTCATTCGCCGCCTGCTCGGCGAGCACGCGTTCTGCATGCGCGCGGACTTCGGCACTCGCGGCGCGGCCGCGTGCGATCAGTGCGAGGTGACGGTTGGTACGCGCGGCGACACCGAGTCGGGTCACCAGCTCCGGCGCGGTGAGGTCACTGTAGTCGTTGTCGGGAAACGGCAGCGGCTGGGCGACGACCACCGGTGCCGGCGCGATCTCTTCGTCGGTCCAGTTCTGCGCGCCGATCGATGTAGAGCTGGCCGCCAGGGCGACCGCAAGACTGAGCATCAGGGTTTTCATGGATTTCTCCAAAATAGTTGGGACCAGGAATGGTCGGGAGCGATGCGGGACTGTCCAGCCCCTACTTCTTCTTGCCCCGGCCGGAGCCGGACTTCTTCCCACCGCCGTCCTGCTGGTTGACGGTCGCCCAGGCGCGCGCCTCGGCTTCGTCGGTAGAGAGGCCTTTCTTCTCGTAGCTCTCTTCGATGTGCGCGGCCTGACGTTTCTGCTTTTCGGTGTAGGCGGACTTGTCTCCACGTGGCATGACTGCGCTCCAGGCGGTTTTGGTGAGCGCACGGTACGAGCCGAAGTGTCGACGCTCTGCCTGTAGGACGTGTGCGCGATGTATGGCGGAACCGCCAATCCGGCGCAGCGCGCCGCATCTTCAGGCACCCGAAACAAACCTCCGCGCAGGTTTATTTATGTTTATTTATCAATCACTTGCAATTTACAAAACGGGTCAAGGCAGGCCATGTCCCTGCGCGGCGAACGATGCACTTCACCCCGGTTTAGCGAGGCGATGCCTAGGATGGCCCTTCCTTTGATCGGAGATTTCGCATGACCGAAAAAACCGCGAGTGTGCATTGGGAAGGTGGTGGCAAGCTCGGCAGTGGACGCATCAGCACCGAAACCGGCGCGCTGACGAATTATCCGTACGGCTTCGCAAGCCGTTTCGGCGACGACCGTCGTGGCACCAATCCAGAAGAGATTCTCGGGGCTGCGCATGCCGCCTGCTTCACCATGGCCTTTTCCTTCGCCTGCGATAAAGCTGGATTCGCGACGACGTCGGTCGATACCACCGCCAAGGTACGCCTCGCCAAGCAGGGAGAAGGCTTCATGATCGACCGCATCGAGCTCACGCTGGCGGCCGCTGTCCCCGGCATGGGCGAAGCCCAGTTCCAGGAACTGGCCGAATCGTCCAAGCGCAACTGCCCTTTGTCCAAGGCGCTGGCGAGCGTGCCCGAGATCACGCTGACGGCTACATTGAAGAGTTAGCAGCGCTCTGTGAGAGCGGCCACGGCTGCGATTCTTGGGGCGCAAGACGGTGCAAAGATCGCGGCCATGGCCGCTCCCACGACAGCACGAGCCGCCACCACCGCAACTTGCGCGGTCGAGTTGGACGTTCTTCGCAAGCTGCAGGAAAAAAACGCGCATCCGCCCGTCATTGGGCGACGACACACTTGGCACGCGGGTTGCGTCAAGGCCTTAGACCGGCTGTGGAGCCGGACGAGGAGTAGCTCATGAATGAAGATATTTCGGTCGTCAAGACCAGTGACAACCTGGACCCGATCACCGGCGCGCCCGGTGCGCATCCAGTTGGCACTGGTGTCGGCGGCACGCTGGGTGGCATCGCGGCAACGGCGCTGGCTGGATCCATCGCCGGTCCCGTCGGTACCGTCGTGGGCATGGCAGTCGGAGTGGTGCTCGGCGGCCTTGCGGGCAAGGGCGTCGCCGAGGCGGTAGATCCGACCGCGGAAGAAGCCTATTGGCGCAAGGAATTCCCGAATCGCCCGTATGCAGAACCGGCCAGTTCCTACGAGGATTTCGATCCGACATATCGTTTCGGCTGGGAAGCGTACCAGCGGTACCCGGGCAGGACCTGGGAAGACGCCAGCACCGACGTTCGGGCCGATTGGGAACGCGACCGTCCCGGGTTCCCGTGGGAGAAGGCCGAGGCCCCGATCAAGGATTCCTGGGACCGCGTCGCCGCTACGCGCGCTAACAGCAGCAACCCGTTGAGTTGAGTGATCGCGTCACCGCCGCAGGGCGCGCATTGCGCGCACTGCGGACTCACGCCGTCGGATCGACCACCGTTCCGATGATGACCAGCACCATCAACAGGCCACCCAGAACCAGGGCAATGATGTTCGCTGCGCCGAAGCTCGAGTTTTCGGGCGCGGCGGGTGCAACGCGCTGGTTGATCTCGTTGACGACCAGTTGGATCGGGATCAGCGGGAGAAAGGACAGCAGGGCAAGCAGCCACCACGGGTCCGGCAGGCGTGCCAGCGAGGCAATGACGAAAACCCCGATCGCCAGCGCGCCGATCTGGAGCGACGACCCGATGCCGAGGCGCTGGCTTTCCGCGGCAATGCGCTGAAACAGGAAATACGCGGTGACCGGATAAAACAGCGCGCGCAGCGGTGCGATGAGGCGCACATTGTGGGTGCGCTCGACCGCCTTCCAGTTGCGATAGAACCAATAGATTTCGTAGAGCCCGAACGTGGCCAGACACATCAGCGCCAGCTTGGGGATGCCGACCGGGAAATAAGCTGGCTCGCCAATGCCGTCCGGGTCTTGATCGACCAGATGCGCTTCAGGGGCGGCGTAGGGATTAAGGCTCAAGGTCGGCGCGTTCTGGGGCAAAGGCCAGAGCCATCCTTACACAAAAAGCATAAATTGAAGCAAAAGCAAGATGCAAGTAAAAGCGTTTTGGTCATGAGGCGACTGCTCCGACCGGTGCTCGTGATGATTCATGCGGGACGCGGATGTCACCAAACAGGGACGCTTGACCAAGAGCAAGATCAAGATCAAGAGCGATTGGCCACAAAAGGCACAAAAGGCACAAAAAGAGCACACATAAAAAGCGGTTGGGTGGGAGGTTCGTTGATGCGGCGAACACACCAATATCAACGCTCTTTATGTGCATTTTGTGAGGGCGAAGCCCTTTGTGCTTTTTGTGTAAGGATGGCTTTTTTGCTCTAGTCACGTCCCGATTCCCCGCGGCGCCCACGCTCACAATCGATCAGCGCGCGCTTGCGTTCGAGGCCCCAGCGATAGCCGCCGAGGCTGCCGTCGCCGCGGAGGACGCGGTGGCATGGGATGAGCACGGCGATGTTGTTGGCAGCGCAGGCGCTCGCGGTCGCGCGGATGGCGCGTGGCTTGTCGATGGCGGCGGCGGCTTCGCTGTAGCTGACCACCGTGCCCTCCTTGATGCTCATTAGGAATCGCCAGACGCGCACCTGGAAGGCGGTTCCGCGGAGGTCGAGCGGGAGCGTCGGACGCGGTCCCATGCCGGCGAGATGGGTATCGAGTGCGGCCATCCATTGATCGAGCTGCAGGGCCGCCTCTGCACCCGATCGGATGAGCTCGGCACGCGGATACTCGGCGCGCAGCGCGGCTTGAAGCTCAGCGTCGCTGGCGCCGAAATGCACGAAGCAGACGCCGCGCTCGGTGGCCGCCATCAATAATGGCCCCAACACGCTTTCGCGCACGGCAAAGCTGATCTGCTCGCCAGCGCCGTGCGCGCGATACGCGGACGGGGTCATGCCGAGTTGCCCGTCGACCTGTTCGTAGACGCGGCTGGTGGAGCCGAAGCCCGCATCGAAGACCGCCTCAACCACGCTCGGGCGGCTGCGCAGGCCGGACTTCAGTTTTCGCAGGCGCGCGGCCGACTGGTACGCCTTGGGTGAAACCCCGAAATGCGTGGTGAAGCTGCGCTGCAGGTGTGCGGCACTGATTCCGGTCATGCGTGCGAGCTCAGCGAGCGGCAGGGGCGAGTCGGCATGCGTGTCGATATGCGCCGCGACCTGCGCGAGCGCGGACGCCAGCGGGATGCTGTCGTTGCGCGGATGGCAGCGCTTGCATGCGCGAAAACCCGCTGATTCTGCCGCACCGCAATCAGCGAACAAGCGCAGGTTCTCCGGCCGCGCCGGGCGGGATTTGCAAGAGGGCCGGCAATAGACGCCGGTGGTGACGACGCCATACAAGAAGTGCCCATCGAAGCTCGCGTCGCGGCGCGCGATGGCTGCGCGGTAAAGCTGTTCAGTCTGCTCGTCCATTTGGTTCATCCGGCGCTCTTACGGTGACGGCAGGATGCGCGGACACGCGGTTGATGGCGCTCCGAAACTTGCGCCGCAATCATGCTGGCGTGGGTCTGGACCTTGTCCGGACACTCCTTTTGAGTGAAACGTCCGGACCAGGTCCGGACCCACAACAGATCACTTGTGCGGAATTTGCAATTGCTCCCAGAGCGCAGTCTTGATCGCGGCCGTAGCCAGTGCCTGGCCGGCGTGGTTGAGATGGTACATGTCGCGGAAGTATTCGCAGGTGCGCATGCCCGGGCCCTCGAACATGCGGCTGAGATCGAGCATGCGGATCTCGCCGCGCGCGACTAGTGGTGCGTGAATCTGCGTGACCCAATCGCGCACGCCCACAGCAAGCCGCTCCTGCTCCCACAGCGGGTGCACCGGCATCAGCACGAGCAAAGGCGGCGCGTGCGAGGGCAACTCACGGAGTTGCTGCTGACGCAACTCGCGCATGCGCCGGAAAATCGGCGATTCGGCTTCCAGATCATGGCCGCGCCAGTCCCCTTGGCCGCCGTCGATGTGCATGTGCGTGCAGGTCGCGCGCGCGGTGTTCGCGGTCGCCACGCTAGTGAGATTCTGGTCCAGGGGGCGGGTGGGATCGAGGCAGGCAGCGAGTGACGAAGTATCCATGCCACATAGCGAATCGCTGCTGCGTCCGGTGACCCACAGGCGCTCGTCGATGCTCGGCCGCCGCCACCATTTCAGCGCCTTGGCCAGGCGCTTAGGACTGCGGGTGAGAAATTGAGCGTGGTGGCGATAGCCGGCCAACGCGGAAATCGATCCGAGCGTTGATGGCTCGGCGCGATCGAGCGGTACATGCTCGCTCACCCAGCGATGGTCGCCGATGCGCAGCCAAGGCTGCGCAATCGCCAGCTCATAGCTGCCGTTGCCGATGCTTTCGAATTCGGTCAGGGCGATCAGCACGACCGCCGCGCGCAGCTCCGGCAACTGCTCCTGCGCGTATCGGGTCAGCGTGCGCATGGTCAGCAGGTGGCCGCCCGGCATTGCCAGCGATGCGTATTCGAGTCCTTGCGCGCGCAGTGCCTCGCCGAGCGCCTCGTGATCCACCCCATATTCCGCGATCGAACTCCCGATCGTGATCACATTGAGGCGCTCCCCGCGCGCACGCAATGCACTCTGCAGCTGCAGGCTGCGACCGGTATGCGACCCGCCCGATTGAAGCAGCGCGCTAGCCGGCGTGCGGAGCATCAGCTCGACCAGCAGCACCAGCATGAGAGCGAGCCACAGATGCGGTTTGCGCAGGAAGGCCATCAGGGTTGGCTGGTCAAAACCGGAAGTAGATGAAGGGCGTTACGTGGCTCGGGGTGAGCAGCACGATCGCGATCAGCACGCCGCCGATGACGCCGGCGTAGCGCAAGGGGCCAGCGTCAGCGAGGCGCTCGTGGAGCGGACTGCGGCCGAAGCGCCAGTGCAGGAACAACAGGATCAGGATCAATCCGGTCATTGAGCGCGTTTCCGACACCAGCTGCGGGCCGAGCGTGAATAGCTCAGCCATGCGTCGCAACAGTTGCGCACAGGTCGCCAGGTCCGGGCTGCGGAACAGCAACCAGGCGAAGCACACCAGGTGCAGCACCAGCAGCCAGCGCAGCAGCAGCACGCCACGGTGGCGGCTCGCATAGAAGCCCGGGAACGCGGCCATCGCGATGCGCTCGAGCACCAGATAGCTGCCATGCAGCGCGCCCCAGAGCACGAAGTTCCAGCTCGCGCCGTGCCACAAACCGCCGAGCAGCATGGTCAGGAATAGATTGACCGCCGTGCGCGTCGGCCCGCGTCGCGAACCGCCGAGGCTAATGTAGAGATAGTCACGCAGCCACCGCGACAAGGTCATGTGCCAGCGTCGCCAGAACTCCTGCACGCTGGTGGCGAGATACGGATAGTTGAAGTTTTGCGGGAAGCGGATGCCGAACAGCGCCGCGAGCCCGATCGCCACATCCGTGTAGCCGGAAAAATCGAAATAGATCTGGAAGGCATAGGCATACATGCCGAGCCAGGCGGCGATGGGCGTGGCGGCTCCGGGCGCAGCGAAGATCGGGTCGACGAACTCCGCCAGCGAGTCGGCACCGATCATTTTCTTGGCAAGGCCGAGCACGATCAGCGCGATCGCGAGCTGTCCCTCGCGCGACGTACAGCGGTGACGCAGGTCGAGCTCGTGGAAAAACTCCGACGCGCGCACGATCGGCCCAGCGACAAGATGCGGAAAGAACGCCAGGAACAATGCGTAGTCGAGCAGCGAGCGGCGCGGCTCGATCTGCCCGCGGTAGCGATCGACCGTGTAGGAGATGCTCTGGAAGGTATAGAAGGAAATGCCGATCGGCAGCAGCAGATCAAGCGTGTCCCATTGCCATTCCGGCGCCATCCAGCCGATACCCGCGTTGGCACTTCGAATGACGAAATCAGCGTACTTGAAGACCGCCAGGATGCCGAGGTTGAGGGTCAGGCTCAGCGCCAGCCAGCGCCCCGGATGCCCGGCCTCGCGCATGCGCTGGCCAACATGAAAATCCAGCAGGGTCGTGAAACCGATCAGCCCAAGGTACTGCCAGTTCCACTGCGCATAGAAGTAATAACTCGCCACCAGCAACATCATCCGCCGCGCCCGCACGTGGCGGAACAACAGCGCATCCAGCGCCAGCACCACCAGCACGAACCCGAGAAAATGCCAGCTGTTGAACAGCATCCGTCCACACCGAAAGCGCAGGGCGCGGATGCTAGCGGAATGTCGGGGATCACGACCTTGGGCGACGAAGCCCACAATCACCCCCTGGGCGTAGGCCGGCTCCTATGCGCCCGCCAGCGTCGATTCTCGCCAAGCGAGCCCGAGCGCAAGGCGGCCGCGTGTCGCGACGTAGCGACACGCGGCCGCCGGCGCGACAGGGCACTTCGCACAGCCCAACTTGATGCGCGCACGGAACCGCGCTACGTGTAGCTTCCGCCCCATGGCTGACGACTCAATTCTCGCGAAGAGCTTTCTCGGCGTCTTCAAATACAGCGGGCGGGCGCTCGCGCTGGTGTGGGCGACCAGTCGGCGGCTGACCGTGGGGCTGGCCATGCTGACGCTGGTGGCGGGGCTGTTGCCAGCAGCGGTGGCCTATGTCGGCGCGCTGATCGTCGACGCGGTAGTAGCGGCCAGCCGGGCGCAAGCGGCGGGTGCGGCGCCGGACTTCGACGCGGTGGTCTGGTGGGTTGCGCTCGAGGCCTTGCTGGTCGCGACGATGGCCGGCATCCAGCGCGGCTTGTCTTTGTGCCAGTCGCTGCTGCGCGCGCAGCTGGGTCAGCGCGTCAACGTGATGATCCTGGAGAAGGCGCTCACCCTCGAACTCACCCAGTTCGAGGATTCGGAGTTCTACGACAAGCTCACCCGCGCGCGGCGCGAAGCTTCGAGCCGACCGCTGTCGCTGGTCATGCGTACACTGGGCCTTTTGCAGAATGCGGTGTCGCTGGCGAGCTTCGGTGCGCTGCTGGTGCAGTTTTCGCCCTGGGCCGTCGCGCTGCTGGTTCTCGCCGGGCTGCCCGCCTTCATCGCTGAGGCACGCTTCTCCGGTGATGCCTTCCGGCTGTTCCGCTGGCGTTCGCCCGAGACGCGCATGCAGCTCTACCTCGAAACCGTGCTCGCGCGCGAGGACAATGCCAAGGAGGTCAAGCTGTTCGGCCTCGGCCCGCTGTTTCTCGACCGCTATCGGGCAATCTTCCGCAAGCTCTACGCCGAGGACCGCAAGCTGGCGATCCGCCGCGATGCGTGGGGTTTCGGGCTCAGCCTGCTGGCGACTGCGGCACTCTATGGCGCCTACGTGTGGATTGCCTGGTCGACGGTCGCGAACCTGATCACGCTCGGGCAGATGACCATGTACCTGATGCTGTTCCGCCAGGGACAGTCGGCGGTGTCGGCGAGCCTGTCCGCGGTAGGCGGCATGTACGAGGACAACCTGTACCTGTCGACCCTGTATGAGTTCCTGGATACGCCGGTGGCGGAGCCGCAGCCGGGAAGAAAAGCGTCCGAACAAGGTTCGGACTCACCAGCGCACATGCTCGAGCGCGGCATCCGCTTCGAGCAGGTCAGCTTTACCTATCCCGGCGCGGAAGAGCCGGCGCTGGTCGATATCGATCTCACGCTGCGCCCTGGACAGTCATTGGCGCTGGTCGGCGAAAACGGTTCCGGCAAGACCACCCTGATCAAGCTGCTGACCGGGCTCTACACCCCCGACCGCGGGCGCATCCTGCTCGACGGACGTGACCTCATCGACTGGGACAAGGACACGCTGCGGCGGCGCATCGGCGTCATCTTCCAGGACTTCGCGCGCTACCAGATCAAGGTCGGCGAGAACATCGGCGTCGGCGACGTACGCCACTTCGAAGACCGCGAACGCTGGCTCGAAGCCGCCGACAAGGGAATGGCCGACGACTTCATCCGCGCGCTCGCGGCAGGCTTCGACACCCAGCTCGGCAAGTGGTTCAAGGACGGCCGCGAGCTGTCTGGCGGCCAGTGGCAGAAGATCGCGCTGGCGCGTGCCTTCATGCGCAGCGAGGCCGATATCCTGGTCCTCGACGAACCCACCGCAGCGATGGACGCGGCCGCCGAGGCCACCATCTTCGAACACTTCCGCCAGCTCACCCGCGAGCGCATCGCGATCCTGATCAGCCACCGCTTTTCGACCGTGCGCATGGCCGACCAGATTGTCGTCATCGAACGCGGCCACATTGTCGAACGCGGCGACCACGCCGCGCTGATGGCCCTCGACGGCCACTACGCCAGGCTGTTTTCGCTGCAGGCCGCAGGGTATCGGTGACGCGGAGCGATTGCGGTGCTGGTGGTGGGTCTGCGCTATGCGCGGACGCTTGTGCCCTGGTTGTTGCTGGTGTTGGGTCGGCGCGATCGCTGTTCGGAAGGAAAGCGTCCGCGCACAGCGCAGACCCACCAACATCAAAAGCGTCCGCGCAAAGCACATACCGACCCATGATCAAAACCGTCCGCACATGGCGCAGACCCACCACGAGCACGCGTAGCATCGCGGCCATTGCGCGCCGCGCTTTACGGAATCGAACCATGAGGATCCTTTTGCTCTTACTCCTCCCCGGGTTGATCACCGGGTGCTCGGCGGGTCAGCCGAGCGTGCAGCTCAAGGGTGAGCGCTTCAGTGTTGAGATTGCCGACGACGAGGCGGAGCGGCAGCGCGGCCTCATGTTCCGCGAAACGATGGCGCCGTCGGCAGGAATGCTGTTCCTGTTCGAGCGCAAGGAGCCGCTGGCCTTCTGGATGAAGAACACCCGCATTCCGCTCGACATCCTGTATTTCGATGAGCAATGGAAGCTGGTCGGCTGGAGCCTCAACACTCCGCCCTGCTCGCGCGGCGACCAGTGCCCGAGCTATCCCAGTCAGGCGCCGGCGCGCTATGTGTTGGAGCTCAATGCCGGCACCAGCGAGCGGCTGGGGGTCAAGCTGGGTGACAGCCTGGATGTCAGCCGGGTCGAAGCTGCCAAGGGCGGCTGAGGTCGGGGCATTCCGCGAGAACAACGTTCTGCTCCCCTCTCCCACGCTTCTGGGGAGAGGGGCGTGGGAGAGGGCGCCTTTGTTATGAGTAAAGAGTGCCTCTCCCCCAACCCCTCTCCTAGGGGCGTGGGAGAAGGGAGCAATAGATCAACGCTCACGGAGGCGTCTTGAAAAGTACCTCGCGAAATCTCTGGATATCCGGTTGGGTGAGCCTGCTCACCGATCTCTCCAGCCACATGATCTTCCCTTTGCTGCCCTTCTATTTGACGCGAGTTCTGGGCGCAGGTCCGGCCATCGTCGGGCTCATCGAAGGTGCTGCCGAATCGGTCGCGGCCGCGCTCAAGCTCTACGCAGGGCGCTGGTCGGACCGCATGGGGCGGCGCAAGCCATTCGTGATCGGTGGCTATGCGCTCTCGGCGCTGAGCAAGATCCTGTTCATCCCGGCGTTGACCTGGATGTTGATCCTGGGTGCACGGGTGATCGAGCGCATCGGCAAAGGCATCCGCTCGGCCCCGCGCGATGCGCTGATCGCGGAGGAAGCGCAGGGCCAGGGGGTCGGTGCGGCGTTCGGGCTGCAGCGCGCCATGGACGGTGCCGGCGGCATGCTCGGCGCGATCATTTGCTGGCTGCTGGTGTCGCGAATGGAATATCGCGAGATCTTCCTGTGGTCGCTGATCCCGGCCTTCCTCGCAGTCATCGTGGCTTGCGGCCTGCGCGAGACCGGCAGCGCCGCCAGCCTGCTACGCCCGCCAGCCGATGCGCCGAGGACGCCGCGCCCACCATTGCCGCCCACGGTACGCGCTGCCGTCACCGCCTGCGCAATCTATGCGCTGGGCCACTTGAGCTTCGCATTCCTGCTCCTGGCCGGGAGTGCCGGCGGCTGGCCGGACGAGCGCACACTACTCGCCTACGTGCTCTATCTGGCGGTGTACACCGTGGTCAGCCCGATCGCAGGCCGCGCCTCCGATCGCGTCGGGCGGCGGCGCATGCTGGTGCTCGGCTATGCCGTCTTCGGTGTCCTGGCGCTGGCCCTGCCGTTCGCGATCGGCAGCCCATGGTTGCTCCTGGTCTTCCTGGGCTACGGCCTCGCCGAGGCGATTACCGATTCAGTACAGCGCGCCTGGATCGCCGATCTCGCTCCCCGCGACCAACGTGCCGCCGCCATGGGCGCGTACCACGCCGCCATCGCCATCGTCGCCCTCCCCGGCGGCTTCGCCCTCGGCTGGCTCTGGGGCAACGTCAGCGTCGCCGCCGCCTGCGCCGCCGCACTCACCTTGACCACCATCGCGGCTGTCGCGCTGATGCGCATTCCGCACGCGACGCCAGCGCGCGCGTAGGCCGCAGTGCGCGCGGCTTTATCGCGCGCTCTGCGGCGCCTTCCCGCGATGGATTGCCGCAGAGCCGCTACGCGGCACTACGGCCTACGTATCGGGTGCGATTGTGCCAATCCCAACACCCGCTCGATCCGTTCCGCCAGCGCGTAGGCCGCTGTGCGCGCGGCTTTATCGCGCGCTCTGCGGCGCCTTCCCGCGGTGGA
>JANPJV010000071.1:0-29229 GCA_031425695.1 Rhodanobacteraceae bacterium
CCTGAGCGTCGATGGTCGCCCGATCTTCCCACTGGCGCGCGAGGGCGCCACGGTCTGGCTGGAGCGCAAGGCCGAAACCACGGAAAGCGATGCACTCGAGATCACCGTGCACCGGCTGTGGACCGATGCGATCCCGCAGACGCTGTCCACGCGCATCGAGCTGCATGTCGCCGGCAAGGCGCGCGAGATCAAGCTTGGCCCGGCGTGGCCGGAAGGGCACGAGCTGGTTTCGGTCGGCGGTGGCCTCGCGGCCGTGGTCGAGCCCGGGCGCATCCTGCGTGTGCAGGCGAGCGCGGGCAGCCATCTACTTCACCTGGAGACGCGTGCGCTCGAACCGGCAGCGACGCTCGCGTTCGATTTCCCGGGCGAACAGTGGCCCGAGCACGAGGTGTGGAGTTTCCGCGCCGATCACCGCCTGCGCGTGGTCGACGTGAGCGGCGCCAATCCCATCGATCCGGCGCAGGGCGAAGTGCCTGGCGAATGGCGCGATCTACCCGCCTTTGCGATGGCCTCTGGCGAGGCGCTGACGCTGACCGAGCGCAGCCGCGGCCTGGGCGACAACGCCAATCGCCTGCAGCTTGCGCGCGAGTTGTGGCTGGATTTCGACGGCGCCGGTTACACGGTGCAGGACCGCATTGGCGGACGCATGCGCCAGGGTTTCCGGCTCGACCTGGCGCCGCCTTACGTGCTGCTCTCGGCCAGTGAACGCGGCGAGCCGTTGCTGGTGACCGCCGGCGCGGACGCCAAGCTGCGTGGCTTCGAGGTCCGCTATCCGACGCTCAATGTGGATAGCAGCGCGCGCCTTCCGCGGGTGGGTGGCTTTCTCACGCATGGCTGGAGCGAGCGCCTCGACAGCATGCGCGCCACCCTGCACCTGCCACCCGGGTACCGGCTGCTGCATGCCGGCGGTGTCGACCGCGCGCCGCAGGCGTGGCTCGAGCACTGGGATATCTATGCGGTTTTCATCGCCGCGTTCGCGGTGGTGCTGGCCTGGCGCCTCGGTGGTTACGGGCTCGCCGGCGCGGTCGCCGTATTCGCGCTGCTGTCCGCGCACGAAAGCGAGGCGCCGCACTACAGCCTGATCGCTCTGCTGCTGTTCACGCTCGCCTGGCGCTCGCTCAATGCCGGGCGTGTGCGCCGCCTGCTCGGCGCGACGGCGGTGTTCTGCGCGCTCGTCTTTGCGTGGAACGCGCTGCCGTTCGCCTTGCAACAAGCGCGCTATGCGCTGCATCCGCAATTGGCGACGGCGGGCTATGAACCGCCGGGCCAAGGCGTGATCGATGTCGTCATGACGGAGTCGGCACCAATGGACCAGATGGAGGGTGGCGTCGCCAACGAGGTGATGCCATCCGCGCCGCCCCCACCGCCGGCACCGCCCGCCGAGCCGATGCCACAGCGCATGCAAAGCTCAATGTCGCAGATCCAGGTCAGCGGTTCGATGCGCAAGCGTGCCGCAGTGATGGAACGCTATGCCAAGGACGCCGTGGTGCAAGCCGGCGTCGGCCGCCCGACCTGGCGCTGGAGCCAGGTTGACCTGGTCTTCGACGGGCCGGTCGACGCCGCCCAGTCGACACGGCTGTGGCTGGCGCCGCCCCTGGTGACTGCGATCTGGCGTTTCGCCATCGTCATCGCGCTCGGTGCGATCGCCATCGCATTGGCACGCCTGCCGCGCTGGCGCTACCCGCGCAATCCGGTCGCAGCCGCGCTTGCGCTGCTGCTGCTCTGCCTGCCTGGCTGGGCGGGCGCGGAGATCCCCACCAGCGATCTGCTCGCAACGCTCGAACAGCGCCTTACCAAGGCGCCTGCGTGCGCGCCGGGTTGCGGACGCCTGGCCGAAGCGACGCTGCGCATCGAGGGTGATCGGCTGACGCTCGACGTCGACGCCCATGCCGCCGAGCGTATCCTGGTCCCGCTGCCGCTCGACGATGCGGCGCTGTCGGACGTCGCGGTCAAGGTCGATGGCGCCGATGCCGGGCTGGTCGGATCGGCGCAATCGCCGGCCTCGGTGTGGGTCGCGGTCGAACGCGGTGTACATCGAATCACGCTCACCGCACGCGTGCGCAACGATCGCGTCGCACTCGACTTTGCGCTGCCGCCAGCGCAGCTCACGCTGGCTGTCGACGGCTGGAATGCCACGGGCCTGCGCGAAGGACGGCTGCTCGCGGAGCGCCTGGAACTGGTGCGCGAGGCCCCGAGCACGACCGCGGAAAGCACCAGCACGCGGGTGCCGGTCAAGCCCTTCGTGCGGGTCGAGCGCGAGATTTCGCTCGACCTCGACTGGACCGTGCTGACGCGCGTATTCCGCGTGGCGCCGCAGGAGGGTGGCTTCAGCGTCAAGGTGCCATTGCTCGCCGGTGAGCAGCCGACCGATCCGACGCTGCGCGTCAACGCCGGCGTCGCCGAAGTCACCCTGCAACCGGGCCAGGCCTATGCCGAGATCAGCTCGCGCCTGCCGCGCTCGGAAACAGTTTCCCTGACCGCGCCCGCGCTCGCCGATCGCGCTGAAGTCTGGCGTGTCGTGGTTGGCCCGAGCCTGTCGATGCAGTCGTCGGGCGTGCCGGTCAGCGAGCCGGCTGCCGGCATCGACGAAGACGACCTGTGGCAGCACGAGTTCTATCCGCTCCCCGGCGAAACCCTGGTGCTGACGATCTCGCGCCCGGCCGCGGTGCCCGGCGCGACCCTGGTCGCCGACAGTGTTTCGCTGAGCACCGATGTCGGGACTCGCAGCCGCACCCAGACCTTGTCCGCAGAGTTGCGCGCGACCCAGGGCGGCAGCCACGCGCTCGCGCTTCCCGCGGACGCGGAGCTGTTGAACGTCAGCGTCGACGGCCGCGCGCTCAGCCTCAAGCTCGAGAACGGCGTGCTCACGGTGCCGATCAAGCCGGGCACGCAGAAACTCGACCTGTCGTGGCGCGAGGACGTCGGCGCAGGCCTGCTGACGCGGACCCCGGCGCTCGATCTCAAGCTCGACGCCGCCAACATCCAGCTGCGCATCGGCCTCCCGGACGATCGCTGGATCCTGCAGCTCGGCGGCCCGGCGGTCGGCCCTGCGGTGCTCTACTGGTCGGCACTGCTGGTGATGCTGGGACTCGGCTACGGGCTCGGCCGGAGTGGCCGCGCACTGTTGCCGGTGCATGCGTGGATGCTGCTGGTCGTCGGATTCTCGACCCTCAGCGCGGTCCCGTTTTTCATCGTCGCCGTGGCCTTCATCGCCCTCGATGCCCGCCGTCGGCACCCGCCGCTCGCCTTGCCGCCGCTGGCATTCAATTTCCTGCAACTGGTGCTGACGGGATTGAGCGTGCTTGCCTTCGGCTCATTGGTCGGGGCCATACCGGTCGGACTGCTCGGCTCGCCGGACATGCACATCACCGGCGGCTACGGCTATGAGCGGCTCGCATGGCTCGCCGATCGCAGCCAGGGCGCATTGCCCCAGGCGTGGGTCGTCGCGCTGCCGATCTGGATCTACAAGGCGCTCATGCTGAGCTTCGCCCTCTGGCTCGCCAACGCCCTGGTCGGCTGGATCAAACTCGCCTGGAATGCGCTCATCACCGGCGGCGGCTGGAAGCCGGTGCGGGAGCTGCGCCCGGCACCGGCGCCGCTGGTGGATTCGGGCAAAAGTCCCTGACTTTTGCCCGGTTTGAGTGTGTAGCCAGCGGGGCGAAGACGCGGTCTTCGCCCCGCTACGACCGGAACGCCTTGTCTCAAAAAAATCAAATAACGAAGCGCCTCGCGGGCCGAAGCCGGCTGAATATCGGCCCTGCTGATGATGCCGGCGCTAATCTCGAGGGAACTGGGGGAGTCCCGCAGGATAACCACAAGACTGCTGTTGCCTAGGCAGTCGCGCCAATATATAGAGTGCCGATGTGTTGTTCGGCGTCAGCATTCGTTGATCGCCACACGCGCGGATAAGTGACTCAGAAAGACGGACTCCTTCGTTGTTTCCCAGCAACCGCTCGAGCCGGGCATTCAAATAGACGGAAAAAAGCGCACCACCGCGCTCGCCGGTCTGCCTGATATGCGCCATCACCCGCGCATGCTGTCCGATAAATTGGTTCCGCATGCCGGGAGGGATGTGTTCGAGATAAGGCCCGGACCATTGTTCCGGCAGCATCGCTTGCATTTCATTCATCAAATGGTCCGCGGTCAGTCCGGCGATTTTTCCGTGCGAACACGTAATGATGGTGCAATCCGCGCTCATGCGCGCGAAATCATAAGCGATGACTTCTTCCAGCGCCGGGAACCCATGCGCCAGCATCCATGCCTGTACCAGCTTGGAGTCGAACTGGTATGCGGTCCCGTAGCTGTCAACGAATCGCCGCGCTTGATCCTGTTGGCTGCTTGGGAGCGAAGATATCCAAACCTCGGCGTTGTCCGTGAGCCTACTGGACTCGACTCCAGGTATCCGATTCCCCAGCGGCAATGCCCACTGAGTGGTGCGCTCGACTTCCGCGCGCCAACTAGCGGCAGGTGACGAAGTAGCGGCAGCCGGCTGCGAAGGCGCCGGCTTAATGGGAACCGCTCCGATAGGAGGACCTGACGTGCCCACAGGCTGCTTGCGGTCAACGGCAAACTGAAATTCAGCGAGAGACAGCCCGGCGGCTAAGATGATCCAAAGAATAGCTCGTTTCACGGTGTTAGTCCGAGCACTGATTCGAATCAGAATTCTGGTGCCAGCGTGCACAGATGCGCGCATTATCGGCTCGAAGGCTCATCGATAAGCCGCCTCCTACCGCCGCTCCTTGAAAGCTATCCCTGAAGCCGTCGCATAAATCTGGAAAAAAGTTGCCGCTGCAAGCGTTGGTCAATTGGGTTCGAAGATTGTTGCTGCAGTCGCTAAACGGAGTCGCAGCTTCCGCAATACAAAGGTTGAAAGAAGAACATTCTGCGCAAAGTTAAGGTTGCCGTTTGCGAACGGCTCTGCGAACGGCTCATTAACATTCCCGGAATAGAATTCGCCGAAGGTATCGTGCAGTGTTGATCCCAGGGACTCAAACGCACCGCCTTGGCAATTTGATCCGTACTGAGCTTGGTAATCTGCGGAAGAAAATATTGACTCCCGGGACCCGCGGCGCAGTGGCGCAATCGGCCGGCTGCTCCGCTCGAAGTCTCGCGCAAAACTGCGCCTTGTCTACTGGCGGCGCGTCGTCGGTGATCTCACCATTGTGGGTCTGAAGCTCTATCGCCGCCTCCCGGAGTCCCCTTAAAATTGTCGCGCATCCTTCACCACGACAAACAATAGTCCCGCCACCGATTGCTCGCCCAGAGCTTATCACCTCTCCCAGCAACGTATCCGAAACTGCGGTTGCATGAAACCCAAGCATTGCGAGCACGAGGAATACTTTGGCGATTGGAAGATTCAAGCGACTGCTCCATTTAGTGGCCAGCTACGGCGGTGTAAAGAGGCGCGCACCCTACATTCGTCAGATCTAACAATCAAACACAAGTATGAATGCCGTGAAATTGCCAAATGGGCGCGCAGTATGCAGGTGCTGCCGCCTTTGGCGATCAACGGACTTCAGGGACCCGAAACCGCTCTTACGGTTCGAACCCACCCTTGATGATCTTGTCCGCGTCTTCCGCGAGCCCCAGCGCCGCGAGCTTGGCGCGGCGGGCGTCGGGTTGGGTCATGCCGGCGGTGTAGAGGGTTTCCCAGGAGCCGTACATGGGATTGGGCAGCATGATCCAGCGCGTTCCGAGCCAGGCGCGGTTGGCCTCTACGACGCCGTAGCGGCTTTCGCGCGATTGCTCGGGGGCCGGGATGTCGATGAGGTCATGCAGGTTGTCGCCGACCAGCATGATGATGCGGTGGGTCTTGGCGATCTCGGCCCGGCGCGGGCCTTTTTCCTTCCAGCCGCGGGAGGCGTCGCGGAACAGGAAGGTGCGGGCATCGCCGGTGTTGGGAAAGCCGAGCGCGGCCAAGTTGATGCGCGTCGGTTCGTCCTCGTCGAAGAGACGCTCGGCGGCGGGTTTGCGTGCCTGCTCGGCTTCGTCGAAGACCTCGCGGTTGGAGACATAGAAGACGGTCACGCCGCGCGCGGCAGCGGCTTTGAGGAACTCGAGCGCCCCGGGCAACGCTGGTGCGTCGTGACGCTGCACATACTGATTCCAGGTCGGTTTCTCATAGGGCCGACCGCTGCGGAGCTGGTGCAACATGTAATCGGAGGTGTCGAGCACGGTTTCGTCGACGTCGACGATGATCGCAGGCGGCAGTTTCCCGAAACCTCCGGCTTTCATCTGGTCGACGTCCGCGCTCCAGTTCGCGCGATTCTTGGGATCGAGCGCGGCGTCGAGCGCCTTGCCGGCCTGGCCATACGCCTGCAGGTAGCTCGCCCGCACTTCGGCCGACGTGCGTCCCCAGAGCACTGCGTTGAGCAGGTCCAGCGAGTGGTTGTCGACGTGGGCCGGCGCGGGTTCTGCTACCGGCGCGAGGGCTGGCGGCGGATCGTCGCGCTCGACCGTGACCGTACAGGCCGGCAGCAACAATGCCAGGCCGAGGCTCAACCACTTTCGTTCCAGGCTCATTGATTTCTCCAGCATTCGTGGGGCGCAAGGCTAGCCGTTTTCAGCGCCTGGTCGTCGTGCCGGACACAGCAAGCGGGGGCGGGCCAAGCAACCGCACCGCGCTTAATGCCGATGTCCATGGATCAAGAAAAGGCCCCGGGGATCCAAGTGGGCGAACGGTCGCCAAGTACGGCAGCGCCCCGACCGTCATGCCCCTGTCCAGCGTGACCGAGCCCGGATCAAATCTGCACGTTGGACCCGAGGTCGACCAAGCGATCGGACGGAATGCGATAAAAAGCAGACGGCGGCGCGGCATTGCGGCGCATGACCGCGAACAGCCGGTCGCGCAAGTAATGCATCCCGCGGTCCTTGCTCGCCAGCACGCTCTCACTGCTCGTGAAGTAAGTCGTCGTGGCGGGGTCGACGACCAGCGACCCGCGATCGGATGCGCCGATCAATGCCTTCGGGACATCGGCAACTTCCATGAATCCGAACCGGACCGTGGCCCGGGAGAAGCCGTCGCCCAATGCCTCGATCGTGAGCCGGTCGGCAAGCGCCGCGTATGGTATCGGCACGCCTTCGACATGCAGGATGATGTTCTGCTGGTGCAGCACCTGGTTGTGCCGGAGATTTTGAACGAGGGCATTGGGCACCACACTCGGGTCCGATGTCAGGAAGACCGCGGTACCGGCCACCCGGTGCGGCGGTGCTTGCAGCAGCGACGTTGCAAAGTCTTCCAGCTTCGCACGACCCTTGCGAAGCTCGGCACGCAGGAGCTGTTGGCCGCGGCGCCAGGTGCGCATCATGGTGAAAGCAACGATGCCGATGAACAGTGGCACCCAGGCGCCGATGCCGCTGAACAGCTTCGCACCGTTGGCGACCAGGAACGCAACGTCGATCACGAAAAACATCACACACAGCGGCAGCACCCAGGCTCTCGCGCGCGGCCAGCTGGTGTAAGCGACAACCGCCAGCAGCAACGTGTCGATCAGCATCGTGCCGGTGACCGACAACCCATAGGCAGTGGCCAGCGCGGTCGAGCTGCCGAATCCGAGGGCGAGCACCACCACCGATCCGAACAGCATCCAGTTGATGGCGGGCACATAGACTTGCCCCATGGTCTCGCTGGAGGTGTAGCGGATGGTCAAGCGCGGCAGATAGCCGAGTTGGATGGCCTGTGCCGTGACCGAAAAGGCACCGGTAATGACCGCCTGCGAAGCGACTGCGGCGGCAACGGTGGCTAACCCAAGCATCGGAATCTGTGCCCAGCCGGGAATGGACAAATAGAACGGATTGGCGACCGCAGCAGGGTTCAGCATCAGCACCGCGCCCTGCCCGAAATAGTTCATGACCAGTGCCGGCAATACAAAGGTGAACCACCCCCACCGAATCGGGCCTTTGCCGAAATGACCCATGTCCGCGTAAAGCGCCTCGCCACCCGTGATGGTCAATACGACCGCGCCCAGTACCAGGCCGGCGTGCCATCCATGCGAGCCGAAGAACTGCACCGCCCAGTACGGATTGAGCGCCGCGAGCACGGACGGGTTGGCGACGATGTTCATCATCCCGAAGACGGCCAAGGTGATGAACCAGGTGACCATCACCGGACCGAATACTTTGCCAACCCGCGCGGTACCGAAGCGTTGGAACGCAAACAGCCCGACCAGAATCACCAGGCTGATCGGCAGTACCCAGTCTTTCAGCCGCGGCGAGATCACCTCAAGCCCTTCGACGGCGCCCAGCACCGTGATGGGCGGAGTAATCATCCCGTCGCCAAAGAACAGCGCTGCGCCGAAGATGCCGAGGATTCCGACGATGTAGGTCAGCCGAGAGCCGCTCTTGAGACTGCGCTGTGCCAAAGCGGTCAGGGCCATGATCCCGCCCTCGCCCTGGTTGTCCGCGCGCATGATGACCAGCACGTACTTCAAGGTCACGACCAGGATCAGCGACCAGAAGCCGAGCGAAAGCAAGCCCTTGACCGTGGCCGCGTCGGGCGTCAGCCCAAAATGCGGGTGGAACATTTCCTTGATCGTGTACAGCGGACTCGTTCCGATGTCGCCGAACACGACGCCCACCGCACCGACGATGAGCGCGACCGAGGTGGCGGGCGCATGACTGCGGCCGTGGCTTTGCAACGAGTTGTCAGCAGGATTGCGCATTGCCCAAGAATACAGACAGGGGAACGCAGTTAAAGCAGCAACACGTGAAGCCGGGCTGGTTTGGGTGGTGGGCGCCGCCGAAGAGCCAATGGCTGTCGTCGAAGAGTCCTGCAGCGTCTGGCTCGGGGATTCCCAGACGCATGCCTATCCGCGGTTCGGCCATGACAATTGGGGGCTCACCGGCGCGCTAATGCGGCACCGGAGGCCGGGTTCGCTTTTCAGTTTCGGTTTCGGAACAAGGGGCACCTCCCCGCCGCAATCGTATGCATCGCCCGCAACGCGATTCTCGACTGGCGACTCCGCGCGCATCGGGTAGGCTCGGACGAACGCCCGACGCTGAAGGTCCTCATGTCGCGATCCGTGATTTTCGAGCCGCAGGATCAACCCTTGCGCGAGGACGTGAGCCTGCTCGGGCGGCTGGTCGGCGAGATGTTGTCGGATCAGCTCGGGACCAGCTTTTTCGAGCTGCTGGAAGAGGTGCGCCGCTGCGCGATTGCGCGCCGCGAGGGCGAACCCGACAAGCTTCGGAACCTGAGTGCGCTGCTCGGTGACCTGCCGGTCGAGCGGGCACTGGACCTGGTGCGCGCGTTCTCGAGCTACTTCCAGCTGGTCAACCTGGCCGAGCAGGTGCATCGCATCCGGCGCCGCCGCGAGCACCAGGCCGCGGACAGCGGCCCGCAACCCGGGGGACTACTCGATTGCCTGACGCGCTTGCGCGAGGGCGGCGTCGACAGTGCACAGCTGCGGGAGGTGCTTGGACGGCTCAAGTTCGAGCCGGTGTTTACCGCGCACCCGACCGAGGCGACGCGCAAGACCATGCTCGAAAAGGAGCAGCGTATCGTGCGCGCGCTGGTCGAGCGCCTGGATTCGGGACGCACGCCCGAGGAAGAGCACGCGCGCCTCGAGCAGATCCGCATGCACATCTCCGGCGCCTGGCAGACCGCGGAATATTCGCCGGTGCGCCCGAGCGTGGAGCAGGAGCGTGAACATGTGCTGTTCTACCTGTCCGATATCCTCTACCGCGCCGTCCCAGCCTGTCATGCCGAGCTCGATCGCTGTATTGCGCTCACCTATCCCAAGCTGCTCGGCCAGCTGCCGCAGCGCCCGCTGCTGTCGTTCGGCACCTGGGTCGGCGGCGACATGGACGGCAACCCGAATGTCGGTGCGGCCACTATCACGGAAGCGCTGAGCGCGCATCGGCGGGTGCTGTTCGCGCGCTACACGGCCGAGCTCCGTGACCTCGCGCTGGTGCTCAGCCAGTCGCTCTCGCGCGCCGGCATCGACCCGGCCGTGCTGCAGCGCATGAGCCAGTATTCAAGGAGCTTGAAGCGCACCTGGGCAGCCTTGCCGCGACGTCATCGCGACATGCCGTATCGATGCCTGCTGACGTTGATCGCAGCGCGCCTGCAGGCGACCCAGGAAGACCGTGATGTCGGCTATGGCGACGTCGACGAGTTCCTTGCCGACCTCGAGCTGATCCGGCTCTCGCTGATCCGCAATGGGGGGCGCCATGCCGGCCTGCATCCCTTCGAGCGGCTGCTGGCGCGCGTGCGCACGTTCGGCTTCCACCTGGCGGCCCTCGACGTGCGCCAGCATTCGCAGATCCACCGCGGCGCCATCGCCGAATGCCACGGCGAGCCGGGCTGGACTGCGCTCGACGGGCCGGGACGGCGGCAAGCGCTGCACGCACTCATCCAGGATGGCACCCGCCTCCCCGACGTCCTGTCCCCGGGCACGCGCGCGGTGCTGGATGTGTTCGTCGCCCTGGAAGCGAGCGCGCGCCGCTACGGCCGCGCTGCGCTCGGTCTGTACATCATCAGCATGAGCGAGAGTGCCGACGACGTGCTCGCCGTGCTGGCGCTGGCGCGGCTCGCTGCCGCGGCCGGCCAGCCGATCGAGCTCGACGTCGCGCCGTTGTTCGAGACCGTCGGCGACCTCAATGCCGCACCGCGCATCCTGACCGAGCTGCTCGCCGATCCGGTCTACCGCGCCCACCTCGCGGCGCGTGGGCAACGCCAGGTGGTGATGCTCGGCTACTCCGACAGCAACAAGGATGGCGGCATTGCCGCATCGCGCTTCGCACTGCAGGAAGCGCAGGCCAGCCTGCTCGAGATTGCGCGCGCGGCGGGGGTGTCCTTGAGCTTCTTCCACGGCCGCGGCGGTACTGCCAGCCGCGGCGGTGGCCGCACCGAGCGCGCGGTCATGGCCTCGCCGCGCGGCAGCGTCGACGGCCACCTGCGGCTGACCGAGCAGGGCGAAGTGATCCACCGCAAGTACGGTATCCGCGCGATCGCGCTGCGCAACATCGAGCAGGCCTTTTCGGGGCTCTTGCGGGCGACCCTGCTGCCGGGTGACGAAGACGCGCGCCAGCCCGAATGGGACCGGCTGATGGCCGGGATTGCCGACAGCAGCCGCGAGCAATACCGCGCACTGGTCTACCAGGACACCGAATTTGCCGCGTATTTCCGCGCGGCGACGCCGATCGACGTGATCGAGCGCATGAAGATTGGTTCGCGACCGTCGCTGCGCAAGGGCGATGTATTCCGGATCGAGCACCTGCGCGCGATCCCGTGGGTGTTCGCGTGGTCGCAGAGCCGCCATGGATTGCCCGGTTGGTACGGGCTCGGCAGCGGGCTGGCGCGTGCATGCGCCGAGCATGGCGAGGCCAAGGTTGCCGAAATGGCGCGCGAGTGGCCGTTCTTCCGGCTGCTGCTGGAAGATGTGGAGATGGTGCTGGCGAAAAGCGATGCCGGCATCGCCGCGCAATATTCAGCGCTTGCCGGACCTTTGCACGCGCGCTTCTGGCCACTGATCGAGAGCGAGTGGCAGCTCACCGAGGACTGCATCCTGCGCCTCAAGGGCAGCACCGGCTTGCTCGACTATGACCGTCAGCTCAGGCGCAACATCCGCCTGCGAAATCCCTATGTCGACCCGATCAGCGTGCTCCAGGTCGACCTGCTGGCGCGCTGGCGAGCCGGCGGTAGCGTTGATGCCGCGCTGTTCGAGGCGCTGGTGGCGACCGTCAATGGAATCGCGCGGGGGCTGCAGAACACCGGTTGAGCGCAGGTTTTTGTGGGTCCGGACCTTGTCCGGACGCTCTTACCGGGCTCACAGTCAAAAGCGTGGGTCCGGACCTTGTCCGGACGCTTCTGCAGTTCAGCCAGAAAGCGTCGGAACAAGGTTCGGACCCACACAACGCCAAACTTACTCGAAACCGTCGCGCAGCATCGGCGGCGGCGGTGGCGGCAGCGGCGGGTAATACAAGCGGCGCGAGACTTTTACGAAGGCCTCGTAGACCGATGTGCCTTGAGGCGGCCCGCCGTCACAGATGCCGTTGACAGCGTGGTAGATGCGGAAGTGCGCTTGCCGGAGCTCCGGATAATCGCCGATGTACCACGGCGTCGGGTTTTCCCAACAATAGTTGTTGAAAAGCGCCCCGCCCCGGGGATCCCAGACCTGCACAAAGCACTCCAGGATGGCGCGCGCGAGCCCGCTCGGCGGTTGCATCGGGCTCCCCGGAAAGATCTCGTGATAGAACTGACCCTCGCTCGGTGCCCAGCCGAAAGAATTGGTCGGCGGATTCGAGGGGAACTTGCTGCGGATGCAGTTGATCGCGTTCTGCGCCACGCCCGGCTGCGGGAGCACTGAATAGTTCCACACCGGCTCACCGACGCCGAAAAGTGCGCCTGGAATATCACCGAACGACGTCGCCGCCTGGACGGTGACCTCGCCACCCGCGGGAACACTGACGCTCCACTGCAGTCCGGCGCCGTTGTCGATACAGGTGGCTGCCGCGATCATGTTGTTGAGCGAGCCGCCGCCGACCTGGGACCAGACGTTGCTGAACTGCCCGGCGGTGTAGCGGGTACTCGCCGGCGTGCCAAGCGAGATGTGCAGGATGGTGTACGTCGGGGAAACGCCGGCGCAGGTTTGCCCACCCGGGCTGCCGGAGAACGACTCCTGGAAGGGGATGCCAGCGTCGCTCGAGGCGAGGAAGATATCGCTGGCCAGGAAAATCTCTGCCGAGACCGCGCCCGCGCCCGGGTTCGAGAGCCGGAAGGACTTGCGGAAGTAGTTGTCGCCGTTGACATAGGTGACCGTCTGCCGCACCGCCAGCCCACCCGTCGCGGTGCCGAGCACGGTGACCGAGAACGGCGATGTCGTCGTGCCATTGCCGGTCACGCCGGACACCGATTGCCCGCCGTATGGCGTGACCGCGCCGAGGGCACTGGTGGCGGTGGTGCGATCACTGAAGTTCGGTGCATTGAGCACGCCGTTGACGCGCACGAACCAGCCCATGTCGGCGAGCGTGTTCTGCCCGCTCGGATAGATCTGGCCGACGGTGCCGTTGCCGATATCCGTATTGAAAACCTGGAACGAGTTGTCCGCACCGATATTCACGATCACCGGCGAGCCGGTAATCGTAGTGATCGCCGGCAGTCCCTTGTTTCGGCCTACCGTGCCTTTTGCGTCCAGCGCGCCCGCGCTCGCCACGCCGACGAGCAGCATGGTTGCCAATGCAAGCAGTTTCATTATCGATCCACTCCTGGAAACGACGTATCCGATGCGGACACGGGCGGAATCTGCCGGCCTGGCCGCGCCCACGTGTCGATAGCCATCAGGCACCTCGCGTTTGCATCACGGCCGCCAACGGCAGCAAGACACGAATAATAGCACCGACACTAATTCTGCAAAATCCACGGTTTGCGCAGCATCCCTCACACTTCATACGAATTTGTGACGGCGGTCGTGAATAAAGAGCTGTTTACGACCCCGGGATGGTAACAAGGGTCCGGTCATCGGTTTTTGCCCAACGGTCGTCGGGCAAATTGGAGACGTTAGCCTCCCCTGAAGGCCGTGCGTAGCCATAAAAAACAGCTGGCGAGCGGACGGACGCAGGTGTCACCAGCCCGGTGCTAATCTCTCCGGTTTGTGTGAGCGGCGGGGCGGTCATCTCAAGCATCTGGCGGATGAGTCACAGTGAGCTGCGGGCGAGCTTCGCGGATGTCGATCTGCGACGCGGGCAGCGCTATGCGCGCGAGGGGCGGGTGCTCTGGCTCGAACTGCGCGAGCATGCCGGTGAACGCTCGTGCATCGGGGAAGTGCGTGGGTCGCGGCGCCAACCGTATCGCGTGCATGTGCGGGTGTTCCCGCGCAATGGGCTCATGCGCCTGGAATCCAACTGCAGCTGTCCGGTCCAGCTCGCGTGCAAACATGCCGTCGCCCTGCTGGTGCAAGCCGGCGGACTCGAGACCGGTGCCGGTGCCCGCGCGCGGCTGCCACCGGCAGACGCCGCGCAGCCCCGCGCGGACACCGTAGGAGTACTCGCCACGACACTGGGAAACAACCCGGCCTTGCTGGCGCTGCGCTTCGGGCGCTGGCGCGCGAACCCCGAAGGCACCTGGCGCTTCGAGGAGCTGCTGCCGGCGCAGGTCGACGCTGCCGTCGACTCGCCCGTGAAGCAGCTGATTGCCAGCTTGCCACGGCAGCGGCCGAGCTGGTCGGATGGCGCCTTCTGGTGGCTGCCGGGCACGGCATCCGAACCGTTCCTGCTCGAGCTTGCGCGGAGCGCGGCCTTGGCCTGGGAACGCCCGGCCTCCTTGTTGCTGCCCGCGGAAACACGCCCGATCGAGTGGAGCTGGGCGATGGATGCGCGCGGCGCACAGAAGCTCGTGGCGCAGGTCGGCGACGGCGCCGTGCTGGCCCGCGCAGGCATGGGCTGGATGTATTTCGATGCAGCCACGCGCAGCGTCGGCAGCGCCGATCCCGGCCTTGCACCGGAGCTTGCCGCGGAGATGGCCGCGTTACCGCCGCTTTCGCCTGGTCGCGTGGCCGCGTTCGAGAGTCGCCATGGCGCAAGCTTGCCCGAACATTTCCCGCGCCCGCTCGGGGTCGCGCTCGAGCGTCCGACCGATGATCGGCCGGTCCCGATCCTCACCCTGCACCAGAGCGCCGGCAGTCATGAATCGCGCGGTCGCAAGGGGGCACGCCTGGTGGCCTTTGCTCGGCTCTCGTTCCGCTACGGCCCGGCGCGTGTCGGTGAAGGCGACCCATCCGAAGAACTCAGCGTCTTCGATGGAACGCGCGTGCGCCTCTACGTGCGAGATCGCGCGCGCGAACGTGAGCTCGCCACACGCCTCAAGCAGCTCGGGCTGATCTCCAATCGGCATGTGCTGATCGACCATCCCGGCCTGCAGCAGAACGACTGGGTGATCAACGCCGACGGCGATCCGCAGACGCTCAACGAATTCTGCTACGTGATGTTGCCGCGGCTGCGCAGCGAAGGCTGGCGATTGGAATATGGCCCGCGCTTTCCGCTCAAGCTGATTGATGCGCAGTACCAGTTCTACGCCGAAGTCGCGGAGGATGCCGGGGGTGCGCGCATCCAGGTCGAGCTCGGCATCGAGGTCGACAACGAGCGCGTCAACCTGCTGCCGATCCTGCGCGAAGGCTTGGCTGCCGGGCGCTTCGCGGACCTGCCGACCGCCAACGACGCGATCGTCGCGCTGACCCTGCCGGGCGAACGCCGGCTGCCGATCGCGGCCGGTCGCCTGCGCTTCATCCTGGGCACGCTGGACGAGCTAGGCGAGGCCGGCGAGCTCGACCAGCGGCGCCTGATGCTGCCGCGTGCGCGTGCCGCGGCATTGCTGGAACTGGAGAACGAGCTCGGCGAGGGCCGCAAACTCTGGCCCGGTGCCAAGGCGGTGCGCACACTGGCGGAAAAGCTGGGCCGCTATGTCGGCCTGCCAGCCACGCCGGTGCCAG
The DNA here is from genome assembly GCA_031425695.1 of Rhodanobacteraceae bacterium. Lineage (GTDB taxonomy): Bacteria > Pseudomonadota > Gammaproteobacteria > Xanthomonadales > SZUA-5 > JANPJV01. Next base: position 15,426 of record JANPJV010000071.1, read on the forward strand.
CGGGCTTCCGCGCTGAGCTGCGGCCCTACCAGGTCGAGGGCCTCGCCTGGTTGCGCTTTCTCGGGGAATCCGGCCTGTCCGGCATCCTCGCCGACGACATGGGCCTCGGCAAGACCGTGCAGGTGCTCGCCTGGCTGCTCGGCGAAAAGGAGGCCGGCCGGCTCGATCGGCCGGCGCTGGTGGTCTGTCCGAAGAGCGTGCTCCCAAACTGGGAAGCCGAAGCCGAGCGTTTCGCGCCCGATCTTCGGCGGCTGGTCTTGGCGGGCCCGGAACGCGGCAAGCAGCGCAGCGCGCTCGCCAGCGCCGACCTGGTGCTGACTACCTATCCGGTGCTCGCGCGCGAGAGCGAGGCGCTCGGTGCACAGCCTTGGCACGCGGTGGTGCTCGACGAATCGCAGATGGTCAAGAACCCGGCGACCCTGGCGGCGCGGGCGGCCCGGCGCCTGGACGCGCGCCAGCGGGTCTGCCTGACCGGCACGCCACTCGAAAACCACCTCGGCGAGCTCTGGGCACAGTTCGACTTCCTGTTGCCAGGCCTGCTCGGGACGCGCATCGATTTCACCCGCAACTTCAGGAAGCCGATCGAAAAGCTACGCGACCGCGACGTGCGCGAGCGCCTGCAACGCCGAATTCGCCCATTCCTGATGCGCCGCACGAAGGACCAGGTGATCGCCGACCTGCCGCCGAAGACCGTGGTGACCCGGCGTATCACCCTGGAGGGTCGCCAACGCGAGCTCTACGACAGCCTGCGCGACGCCTATGCCGAAGAGGTCCGCGGCTGGATCGCGACGCAGAGCTTTGAGCGCAACCGCATGCGCGTGCTCGAAGGCCTGATGCGCCTGCGCCAGGTCTGCTGCGATCCGCGCCTGCTGGCCGGCAGCGGCCTCGAGGCGCGTCTGCCGGGAAGTGTTTCGAGCAAGCTCGGGCCGGCTTCCGCCAAGCTCGATGTGCTGGTCGCGATGCTTGAGGAGCTGATCGCGGCCGGACGGCGCATCCTGGTGTTCAGCCAGTTCACCAGCATGCTCGAGCTGATCGAAGCCGAGCTCGCCCATCGGCGCATCCGCTACGTCAAGCTGACCGGCAAGACCGAAGACCGTGCGCTGCCGGTCCAGCGCTTTCAGCGGGGCGAAGTGCCGCTGTTCCTGATCAGCCTGCGCGCCGGCGGCTTCGGCCTCAACCTCACCCAGGCCGACAGCGTGATCCACTACGATCCCTGGTGGAATCCCGCGGTCGAGTCACAGGCGACCGATCGCGCGCATCGGATCGGCCAGGACAAGGCGGTATTCGTCTATCGCCTGATTGCTGCCGATACGGTCGAAGAGCGCATCCTCGCCCTGCAGGCGCACAAGCGCGACCTCGCCGATGCCCTGTTCGACGAGTCCGGGCAATCGCTGGCAACGACGCTCGGACCTAACGACTGGCTGGACCTGCTTCAATGAACGCCAGCAATTGGTGCACACTTCGGCACACGGCCATTCAGCGTGGCCGCATGCTGCGGCCCTAGAATTCACGCACTCAAGACTCATCGGCGGAGAACGACCCATGTACGGCAGGACCCTGGTTGCAATCGCAGTCGCCATCGCCATGTCCACCGCTGCCATTTCCGTGGCAGAGGCCCAGGGTGCGACCAAGTCGGGCAAGCTCTACAAGTGGGTCGACAAGGATGGCAACGTCCATTTTTCCGATCAGGTCCCGCCGGAATCGGCCGACTATGCCCGCGAGAAGCTCAACGACCAGGGCGTCAGCGTGCAGACGGTCGAGCGTGCGCTGACGGCCGAAGAGCAGGCGAAGCGCGACGCCGAAGTAAAGTCCGCCGCCGATCTCGCGCGCACTGCCGAAGAGCAGAAGAAGGCCGACACGGCCCTGCTCAACTCCTACGCGAGCGAGGATGACCTCACGCGCGCCTATAACCAGCGCATGGACCTGCTGGAGCAGACCATCGAGGCGCGCCGGATCGAGATCAACGCGCGCGAGCAGAGTCTCTCTTCGCTGGTCGCGCAGGCCGCCACCCTCGAGCGCAGCGGCAAGCCGATCACCGACACGCTCAAGCAGATGATCACCAACGAGCGCAGCGAGATCGACAAGCAGAAGTCCTACCTCAAGCAGAAGGACGGCGAGAAAGTCACTGCGCTTGCCGACTACCAGCGCGATCTCGGCCGCTACAAGTCGGCGCTCGCCCGCACCCTCGAGCACAACAAGCCGGACTGAGGCGAGGCCGCCAATGCGCGTTTGCGTCTACTGTGCGTCCAGCCCGACGGCCGACCTGAGCTATCGGCACGTCGCCCATGCCCTCGGCGGCGCACTCGCCGCCGCAGGTGCGACGCTGGTCTACGGCGGCGGCAGCCTGGGATCGATGGGGGCCGTGGCCAACGGCGCCCTCGCTGGCGGCGGCGAGGTCATCGGCATCCTGCCGCGCTTCATGGCCGATCTCGAATGGGGCCATCCGGGCCTGACCCGGCTGGAGCTGGTCGAGGACATGCGCGAGCGCAAGCATCGCCTGCTCACCGGCAGCGATGCGGTCGTCGCGCTGCCCGGCGGCTCGGGCACGCTCGAGGAGCTGTTCGAAGCGATCACGCTCAAGCGCCTCGGCCTCTATTTCGGCCCGATCATCCTGCTCAACACCCGTGGCTTCTACGACGACGTCGTACGCCTGCTCGACCGCGCCATCGAAGAGCGCTTCATGAATCCCGAACACCGCGAAATGTGGACGCTGGTCGACGACGTCGGTGAGGTACTGCCGACAATCGCCGCCACTCCGCCCTGGCGCGAGGATGCCCGCACGCTGGCGGTGCCGCGGTAGGAAACCTGAAGAGCAAGAGCAAGCACTCATCCACAGATTTCGCAGATTTCCGCAGATTAAAAGCTCATCCAGGTGATTCCGCGTTGCGCCTTTAATCTGCGTAAATCTGTGAAATCTGTGGATGAATCCTGCTCTGCTCTTGATCTACTTGTCCTTGACCCATGCCCGAACTCCCCGAAGTAGAAACCACCCGCCGCGGTATCGAGCCCTACCTGCTCGGACGCCGGGTGCGCGAGGTGCTGGTGCGGGTGCCGCGGCTGCGCTGGCCGGTGCCGGAGACGGTCGCGGCTGGGTTGGTGGGCAACGCGATCCAGCGCGTGGAGCGGCGCGCCAAATACCTGCTCATCGGCAATGAATCGGGCGCTGCAATCGTCCACCTCGGCATGAGCGGCAGCCTGCGCGTGCTCGACGCAAAGACGCCGCTCAAGCCGCATGACCATGTGGATTTCGTGCTCGATTCGGGCCTGCTGCTGCGCTTCAACGACCCGCGCCGCTTCGGCTGCCTGCTCTGGCAGCCGGCGGGCAGCACCCATGAGCTGCTGGCCGGCCTCGGCCCGGAGCCTTTCGACCCAGCGTTTTCAGGAGCGTATCTACACGCCCGCGCCAGGGGCCGGAGCGCGCCGGTCAAGCACTTCCTGATGGACCAGGGCATCGTCGTCGGCGTCGGCAACATCTACGCCGCCGAAGCGCTGTTTCGCGCCGGCATCGACCCCCGCCGCGCCGCCGGCCGCGTCTCCCGCGCCCGCTACGACGCCCTCGCGGATGCGTCTCGCGAGATCCTCGCCGAATCGATCCTGCGCGGCGGCACCACCCTGCGTGATTTCCTCAAACCCGACGGCGAGCCCGGCTACTTCGAGCAGGATCTTTTCGTCTACGGCCGCATCGGCGAAGCCTGCAAAGTCTGCGGCTCCCCGATCAAGAATGTACGGCTCGGACAGCGGTCGAGTTTTTATTGCGGACGGTGCCAGAAGTGATTGGCGGGAACTTCGCGCTTTCGTAGGTCATGTTGATCGCGCAGCGATCTACTTGACAAGTTCTGGCACCACCGCGCCGTCAAGTAGGCCGCGCAGGCGCGGCCAACATGACCTACAGAAGCCAACCGACTCACGCTTCTACAAATTCTGGTAATTCGGCCCGCTGCCACCTTCCGGCGTGACCCAGTTGATGATCTCGTACGGGTCCTTGATGTCGCAGGTCTTGCAGTGGACGCAGTTGCTGGCGTTGATCTGCAGGCGCTTGCCCTTTTCGGCGTCGTCGACGATCTCGTACACACCCGCGGGGCAGAAGCGCGTGCAAGGATTTTGATACTCCTCGGCGCAGCGGGTGATGCAGATCGAGGTGTCGAGGACGTGCAGGTGGACCGGCTGGTCTTCGTCGTGCGCGGTCGAGGCGTAATAGACGCCCTGCAGGCGATCGCGCGGTGGCAGGCTGCGCTCGACCCAGTCGCGCCGGGGTGATTCGAGCTCGGTGACCTTGCGCAGCTGGGCGAAGTCCGGCTTGTTGCGCAGGGTCCACGGGCTGTGGCCGCGGAGCAAGGTTTCGAGACCCGCGTTGGCGAGGCCGAGCCACAGGCCCTTCTTGAACGCGGGCTTGATGTTGCGCACGGATTTCAGCTCGGCGGCGATCGGCGAGGCGCGCAGGCGCGCATCGAAGCCTTCGGCCGTACCGGTCGCCACGTAGTGTTCCGCGGCCAGCATGCCGGAGCGGATCGCCTGGTGCGTGCCCTTGATCTTCGGCACGTTGAGCAGGCCGGCAGCATCGCCGATCAGCATCGCGCCGGGCATGTCGAGCTTCGGCATCGACTGCATGCCGCCGGTGACGATCGCCCGCGCGCCGGCCGACATGATCGAGCCACCTTCCAGCAGCGGCTTGATGTGGGGGTGATGCTTGAATTGCTGGAAGGCCTCGTACGGCTGGAAGAGCGGGTCCTGGTAGTCGAGTCCGACCACGTAGCCAATCGCCAGCCGATCCTGGTCCAGGTGGTAGACGAAGCTGCCGCCATAGGTCTTCGGATCGAGCGGCCAGCCAAGCGTGTGCAGGATGAGGCCAGGCTCGGTGGCGCCGCTTTTCAACTGCCAGAGTTCCTTGATGCCGATCGAATAGCTTTGCGGATCGCAACCGGCATCGAGTTTGAAGCGTTTGACCAGTTGCTTGGTCAGGTGCCCGCGGGCGCCTTCGGCAAAGAGGGTGAGACCCGCATGGATATCGACGCCGAGCGTATGGCTGTCCTTGGGCGTGCCGTCGCGGTGCAAGCCCATGTCGCCGATGCGCACGCCGATCACCCGCTGGTTTTCGTCGATCAGCGTCTCGGCGGCCGCGAAGCCGGCAAAGATCTCGACGCCGATGGCTTCCGCCTGCGGCGCCATCCACGCGCACATCGCCCCCAGCGAGACGATGAAATTGCCCTCGTTGTGCATCTGCGGCGGGGGCGGCAGCGACCATGCACGGGTCTTGGTGAGAAAGCGGAACTCGTCGCGCTTGGCCGGCACGCAGATTGGCGGCGGCGCATCGCGCCAGCCGGGCAGCAGGTCATCGAGCGGCTTGGGCTCGATCACCGCACCCGACAGCACCTGCGCTCCGATCGCCGAAGCCTTCTCGATCACGCAGACGGTGAGCTCGGGCTTGAGCTGCTTCATGCGGATCGCCGCCGCCAGCCCCGCCGGCCCGGCCCCGACCACGACCACGTCGTACTGCATCACATCACGCTCGCTCATCACACCCCCGCCGGCCCGTTCCGCGTCGAGTATAGGTCGGCTCGTATCTCGCCCGGGTCGTTGTCGCGAGCGCGGAAACGCTTACAAGAAGGACGCAAAGGACGCAAAGGAAGCAAAGGACGCAATAAGAGCGAATTTCAATCAAAACTGACTGGCTCTCGTGCTTCTTTTGCGTCCTTTGCCCCCTTTGCGTCCTTTGCGTCAAAAAAATTCCATCCGCAGTCCGCGAACAGCCGGGACACGTGCGGGCGTTCCCCCTCCATACTTGGCAAATCAGTTCGGTTCGAGGTTGCGATGAAAGCGTCGGGGAAAATCGTTGTGCTCGGTGGCACGGGCTTTGTCGGGCGCACGCTGGTGGGGGTGTTGCAGGCGCATGGGTTCGAGGTGGACGTGCTGAGCCGTAATCGCGAGCGGCTGCGGCACCTGCTGGTCTATCCACGGGTGCGCGTGCTGTCGACCGATGTGTATGCACCCGCGGACCTGGCCAAGCGCCTGGCCGGTGCCGCTGCGGTGATCAACCTGGTGGGCATCCTGCAGGGCACCGGCTCTGGCCCCAAGGACTTCGAGAAGGCGCATGTCGAGCTCACGCGCACGGTGATTGGCGCCATGCGAACGGCTGGCGTACGCCGCCTGCTGCAGATGAGCGCGCTCAACGCCGGGGCCGGGGACAGCCATTATTTGCGCACCCGTGGCGATGCCGAGCGTCAGGTCAAGGCGAGCGATCTCGACTGGACGATCTTCCAGCCATCGGTGATCTTCGGGCCCGGCGATGGGCTCTACCAGCGCTTTGGCGAGCTCATGCAGATCCTGCCGATGTTGCCGCTCGCGCGCGCCGATGCGCGTTTTGCGCCGGTCTACGTCAAGGATGTGGCGGCCGCAATGCTGGCAGCGCTTTTCCGGCCGGAGAGTGTTCGCCAAAGCTACCCGCTGGTCGGGCCGAAGGTTTACACGCTGGGCGAAATCGCGCGCTATGCGGGTGAGATGGTCGGGCGCCGCCCGAAGATCCTGCGCCTGCCAAATTTCCTGGGCCGCCTGCAAGGCATGTTCTTCGATCCGTTGCCGGCGGCGATCAAGCCGTTCTCCTCCGACAATTTCCGCGCGCTCGCGCATGCCAGCGTGAGCGAGCGCAACGGCCTCGTCGAGCTTGGCATCACGCCGACGCCGGTCGAAGTCATCGTGCCCGATTACCTGAGCCGCGGCGATCACCAACGGGCGCTCGATGCCTATCGTGCGGATCGCTGAGGCCAGCGCTTCACCGATGCGGACGCTGCTGGCGGCTGCCAGCCTGTGCTGCGCATCCACGCTCAGCGCAGCGCCGCAGTGGAAGCCCTTCGTCGAACCCTATCGGCAGGTGTTCCCGAGCCTGGAAATTGCGACCGCCAACATGGATCCCGACCCGGCGGGGAACGACACTGGCGTCATCGGTGACCAGGACGGCCTGATCGGCGTCGAACTCCGTGGCGCGAAGGCCGGGCAACGCTTCGAACTCACCGTGCGCATCCCGGGATTTGCGCGAGATACCCGCCTTGCAGGCGAGATTCCGAAGCTCGATGCGCCGGTCGCACTGGTGCCGAGCCTGTCGTGGGACTACGCCGCGCTCGCAGGCATTCGCCAGCCGCGCCCCGCGGTGATCGAGTTCGAGCTCAGTCTCGATGGAAAGAGCCTGGGAACGCAGACTGAGCGCGTGCGCGTGCGCTCGGTCAACGATGCGTTGTATTTCATAGACGGCGAGGGCACGGGCGGCGATCTCGACTTCAACTGGCTGTTCGCGGCCTACGTCAACGAAGACCATCCCGCGGTCGACGCCATCCTCAAGGAAGCCTTGGGCACTGATGTGGTCGATGCCTTTACCGGCTACCAGAGTGGCGACCCTGATGAGGTGCTCAAGCAAGTCTTCGCCATCTGGCACGTGCTGCAGCGCCGCGGCATCCGGTATTCGTCGATCACCCGCACCGGCAACGCGCAGGCGCGCGTACGCAGCCAGCATGTGCGCTTCCTCGACGAGTCACTCGCGATGAGCCAGGCGAACTGCGTCGATGGCAGCGTGCTGTTGGCCTCGGTGCTGCGCAAGATTGATCTCAACCCGTCGCTCGTGCTCACCCCCGGCCACATGCTGCTCGGCTTTGCGCTCGACCGGAACGGCCGCGAACACGCCTATCTGGAGACCACCCTGATCGGCAACATCGCCCGTCCAGCGGCACGAGATGGCAAGCGCGACGCTGCCAGCAGCGCCGACGTCGACGCCTCCTTCGACAGCTTCACCGCCGCCATGAAGGACGGCCAGCGCCAGGTCGACGCCGCCGCCGGCGCCTTCGAGGATCACACGGGCGAGCACCAGGTCATCGATATAGCCGCGGCGCGGGAACTCGGGGTGATGCCGATCGGCGGGTAAGAGCGAGTTTCGGTTATCGGTTTCGGTGTCGGCAAAAGCCGAGTGTGTTCAACACTGGCCTTTTCCGAAACCGAAAACCGAAACCGCTTTCAAAGCCCCGCCACCTGCTCTCCCACCGCCGCCCGCCATGCGCTTTCGATGCGATCGAAGTCCTGGTTGCTTTCGGCGAGCAGGAGCAGGGCGCCGTCGGCGAAGGGCATGGTGCGCACGGCGACCATTTCAGAGCGGGTGTCCATGCGGTCGATGCCGCGCTCTTCGGGCACATAGAGCACAGTCACGGGGCCGTTGCGGCCCGGCATCACCATGTGCACGGAGAGGCGCTCCCCGAGTGGGCAGCGATTGAGATAAGTGAGATCGATCGCGGCATCGTCCACGCGCAGGCCGGCGTCCGCAAACATGCGCGCGATCAATGGCTGCGGCACGGTTTCGCTGCGGGTGAGCGCATAGGGTTCGTGCGCGATGTGCTCAATGCCGGCGAAGATCAGTTGGTCGGTTGGCGACCGCACACCCGGCCACACCATCACGCCGACCGCCACCGCGAGCAACAGCGACGCGGCGAGCGCGAACGGCTGCCAGCGCACCAAGCGCAACGGTGGCACGTCTTCCTCGCGCGTGGCCTTGATCACCCGCTCGACGAGATCTGCCGGCACATCGACCTTCAGCGCACGATCCAGACCGTCTTCGAAGGCGAGCGCTTCGGCCAGACGCGCGGGCGCATCCGGACAGACGCGCGCATTTGCCGCGACGCCGAGCTCGGGCGCGGCCGGATCGATCAACAGGCGACGGCGGAATTCAGGGCAGTCCATGAACATTTCCTTGCGGCTCGCCGCGCAGCAGCGCCTTGAGCTTGGCCCGCGCGCGGAACAGCTGGGTCATCACGGCCGCCGCGCTGATGCCGAGTTGTCCAGCAATCTCGTCGCAGCTGAAGCCCCCAACCAGCTGCAGCAACAGCGGTTCGCGATACTTGGGCTCAATGCGCCCGATCGCGTCGCGCATCTCCTGAATTTCGCTCAGATCCTGGGCACTCGGGCTGTCCTGGTCCTCGATGACGAGGTCCTGGATGTCGTCAATGGGTGGCAATTTGCGCTCGAACAAACGCGCATGTTCGCGGCGGATGATGGTCAGCAACCAAGCCTTGGCCGCCTTGTCGTCACGCAGGTTGTCGAGCGAGCGCCAGGCACGCAGGAAGCTCTCCTGCACCAGGTCCTTGGCCAGAGTCTCGTCACGGCTCAACCAGTAGGCAAAGCGATACAGGTCCGGCGTCAGGCGGCGGACCAGTGCATCGAATTCGGCGCGTTTGACGGGCATGGTTAGAGTAGTGCGGCGTAAGTAACTGACGAATATTTCAGATGCATTTTGGCCCCAGGCTAGGCGAGAGGAGGAGACATAGTTCTTCTATGGCGACGACGAGCAACGACGCATCGGGTCAAAAGGCGCGGAAATAACGGCAGTTACTTGCGCTGCACTACTCTCCTAGACCGGGATGGGGTGAAACCGCTTTCAGCGCGTACTTGATTCATTCGCGCGCGCTTCTACACTAACGCAGCAAAGTGCCGCGGAGTCCGGCGATGCGCCTATTCCTTTCCATCTTCTGCTTTTTCGGGCTTGGCATGGCTGCGCTCAACGTATTCCTGATCCGCGACGTGCTGCGCTTTCGCGAAGGCGCCGCCGTAGCCCAAGGCGAGGTGATTGGATTCCGCAGCAGCCGTGGCAAGAAGGGGGGCACCATGTACGCGCCGATCGTGCGCTACGCGGTCCCGCTCGCCGAGGGTGGAGTCGGGAAGAGCTATGAAGTCACGGGCAGCGTCAGCTCTTCGAATCCAGGCTACGACGAAGGCGATCGCGTCGAGGTGTTGTTCCACCCCGACCGGCCTGCCGAGGGCCGGATCAAGAGCTTCATGGAACAGTGGTTCGGGCCGCTGATCGTCAGCTTGTTCGCTCTGGTCTTCAACGCCATCTGGCTGGGTTTTGCGGCGTACCAGATTCGCCAGCGGCGGATGTTCGCGTGGCTCGAGCAGAACGGGATGCCGGTGCAAGCGAAACTGGTCGAGGTGCGCCGCAACACCAGCCTCAAGGTCAACGGCCGCTCGCCCTGGGTGATCGACGCGCAGTGGCAGCACCCGCTGACCGGCACTTTGCACCGACTCTGCAGCGAGAATGTCTGGTTCGATCCCAGTGATTACGTCAAGGGACGTGACCAACTCGACGCGCGCGTCGATGCCGATGACCCGAGGCGGCATCGTGTCGACTTGAGCTTCCTGCCGAAAGCGGCGTGAGCGCGAGAAACGACGATCTCTGTGTGGGTCCGGACCTTGCCCGCTTTTTCCTCCGCGACGCGGAATACTACTGGTGCCGGGTCGGGGGCTTGTTGCGACGCAAGAGCGTTCGGACAAGGTCCGAACCCACGCCAGCAAAAGCATTTTCCCGCGAAACATTCGAGATCCGCATGCGCACAACGTTGATCACCTTCCTCCTGCTCAGCTGGGCCGGCGCAATCCACGCCTTCGACCACACCCATGCAGCGTGGAACACTTTGCTCGCCGAGCACGTCAGCTGGAACCCGGCGCAGACCGCGACGCGTGTCGACTACGCCGGCCTGCGCAAGGGCCATCCCGAACTGCGTGCTTATCTCGCCGACCTCGAGGCGGTGACGGAAAACGAATTCTCCAGCTGGTCGCCGGACCAGCGCCGCGCCTTCCTGATCAACGCCTACAACGCTTTTACGGTCGAGCTCATCCTGCGCGCGGACCAGCTGCCGGCCTCGATCAAGGACCTGGGCAGCTTCATCCGCGGCCCCTGGAAGCAGGCCTTCTTCAGCCTGCTCGGCGACGAGCGCAATCTCGACGAGGTCGAACATTCCATGCTGCGCGGTGATGCCGACCTCACCGATCCGCGCCTGCACTTCGCGCTCAACTGCGCCGCGATCGGCTGTCCCGCGCTGCGCCCCGAAGCCTATGTCGCGAACACGCTGGAAGCGCAGCTAGACGACCAGACCCGGCGCTTCCTGTCCGACCGCAGCCGCAACCGCGCCCGCCCGGATGGCACGCTCGAAGTTTCGAAGATCTTCGATTGGTACGAGGCTGATTTCGGCAGCCTGGGCTTCTATCTCTCACGCCATGCGGCAGCGCTGGGGCTGGATGGTGCCGCCGCGGAGCGGCTCGCGAACGGCAAAGTCGAGATCGAGTTTCTCGACTACGACTGGCGGCTCAATGACAAGTTCGGGGACGCGGAATAGGTGCTTTCGTAGGTCATGTTGACCGCGCCAGCGGCCTACTTGACGCTTTCCCGCCTGGTCGGTGTCAAGTAGCGCCCGAATGCCGGATCGCGTCCATGGCGTCAGCGCGGGCGCAACATGACCTACAAAAGCCGAAGCGCAGTCTGTCTGGCCCTGGCGGTTCAACGGCAAACTTGGGGGCCAGCACTAGCTGGGCTTTGGTAGGTCATGTTGGCCGCGCCAGCGGCCTACTTGACGCCTTCCCGCCTGGTCGGTGTCAAGTTGCGCCCGAATGCCGGATCGCGTCCATTGGGTCAGCGCGGGCGCAACATGACCTACGTCTGTCCGCGCCTTTTCCGACACCAACACCGACAACCGACACCTCTTTTCTACTCCCGTCGCCAGGCGTGGAAGCGCGCTAGCCACTTGAGCGCGCCTGCGGGCGCATGTGCCTTCGCCCAGACGCCGGCGGCGTATTTGTTGGCTTCCATCATGGTCGGGTAGCTGTGGATGGTGCCGAGGATTTTCTTCAACCCGAGGCCGTGGCGCATGGCGAGCACGTATTCGGCGAGGAGATCGCCGGCATGCGCGCCGACAATGGTGGCGCCGAGGATGGTGTCCTTGCCGGGGACAGTGAGCACCTTGACGTAGCCGTGGTCGTGGCTGTCGGCGATCGCGCGATCGAGATCGTCGAGCCCGTAGTGGGTGATCTCGTACGCGATGTCCTGCGCCTTGGCCTCGGTCTCCGACAAGCCCACCCGCGCAACTTCGGGATCGGTGAAGGTCGCCCAGGGGATCACGCGGTAGTCGACCTTGAAGGTCCAGAACGGGCCGAACAGCGCGTTGACCGCGGCATACCACGCCTGATGGGCGGCCACGTGGGTGAACTGGAACGGCCCGGTGACATCGCCGCAGACGTAGAGATTGGGAATGGACAGGCGCATCAGCGGATCAGCGCCGAGCGTGCCGTGCTCGCCGGCGGTGATGCCGAGCTCTTCGAGGCCGAAGCCGCTGACGTTCGCAGTGCGGCCGAGCGCGAGGAGGAGGCGGTCGAAGTCGATGGAACGCTCGACCCCGTTTTCGCGAACGACGAGGCGACCGCCCGTACCGTCCTTCTCCACGCGCACCGCTTCGGCACCGAGCGCGAGCTGCACGCCCTCGTGCTCGAGCGCCTGGCGGAGCAGGGCGCTCGCGTCCGGATCTTCCTTCGGCAGCAGGCGCGCGTTGCGCTGGACGATGGTGACCTTGCTGCCCAGGCGTGAAAAGCACTGGCCGAGCTCGCACCCGATCGGTCCGCCACCAAGGACCAGAAGCCGCTTGGGCTGCACGCGCAGATTCCAGACGGTGTCGCTGGTCAGGTAATCGACAGTATCGATGCCAGGCAGCTTCGGCACCGTGGGGCGCGCGCCGGTCGCGATCACGATATTGCGCGTGGTCAGCTTGCGTCCGCCGACTTCGACCGTCCACGGATCCAGGATGCGCGCCTCGCCGGTGATGCACTCGACTCCCAGGCCGGTGTAGCGCTCGATCGAGTCGTGCGGCTCGATCTTGGCAATCACCTGTTGCACGCGCTCCATCGCCTGCGCGAAGTAGAACTCCGGATTGAGCGAGCGGATTCCGTACTTCTCGGAGTTGCGCGCCTCGGCCAGCAGGCGCGCGGTGCGGATCAGCGCCTTGCTCGGCACGCAGCCGGTGTTCAGGCAATCGCCGCCCATCTTGTGGCGCTCGATCAGCGCGACCTTGGCCTTCACCGCGGCGCCGATGTAGGTCGTGACCAGGCCCGCCGAACCGGCACCGATCGCGATCAGGTTGTAGTCGTATTTCGCCGGGCGCGTCCAGCGCGCATAAACCTTGCGGGCGCGCAGCCAGTCGAGCAGCTTCTTGGTGACGAGCGGGAGCAGTCCGAGCAGGGTGAAGGCGAACAGCAGGCCCGGGGACAGCAGCCCTTTGAGCGAATCGATCTTGGCGAGCTCGGTGCCCGCGTACACGAAGACCAGCGTGCCCGGCAGCATGCCGAGCTGGCTCACCCAGAAGAAGGTGAGCGCCGGCAAGCGCGTGAGCCCCATCGCCAGGTTGACCAGGAAAAACGGGAACACCGGCACCAGACGCAGCGCGAAGAGATAAAAGGCGCCCTCCCGCTCGATGCCCTTGTCGATGCCGGCGAGACGCGTGCCGAAGCGCTGCTGCACCCAATCACGCAGCAGGTAGCGCGACAGCAGCATCGCCAGCGTCGCCCCGAGCGTGCTCGCGAACGAGACCAGGAGGAAGCCTTCGACCAGCCCGAACAGCGCACCACCTGCGATCGTCAGGATGGCCGCGGCAGGCAGCGAAAGGGCGGTCACCAGCACATAGATGCCAAAGAACACTGCCGCGCTCAGCACCGGCTTCGCGGCAATGAGCGCGCCCCACTCCGCACGTTTCTCGCGGAGCATGTCGAGCGACAGGAAGCGCCCGAGATCGAAGATGAAGAACGCCGCGATCGCGGCGACGATCAGGGCCAGGACGATCCAGCGGTTCTTGCTCTTGGTCATGAAGTTTCCTGACGAGTGCGCCTGAACCGGACCGGCGTGAGGACCTGATTCTTACGCCAGTAAGGCCCAAAAGCGAAGTCAAATGCGGCGCGATCACTGATTTGGAGTGCGGCGCGCCGCGCCGCATTGGGGGGCCGTTTGTCTGCTGCGAAA
>JANPJV010000072.1:0-20791 GCA_031425695.1 Rhodanobacteraceae bacterium
GCTGTGGGTGGTTCTGCGCGGCGGGGGTACGCTTTTCCCTCTGAAACCCAGCGCCGACACACGCGCCCGGGCGCCGCGCTGACCCACCGCAAGCAATAATCCAAACGGCCTCAATGCTGCGGATAGAGCGGCGGCAGGCCGCCGGTGTTCGCGTCGGCCCGCGGCTTGGCGACGCGCACGCCTTCTTTGAAAGCAGTGCGCAACTCGGCCAGGACCGCGCTGCGGTCGGTGGCGCCGACGCCGGGGGCCCAGAGGACGCGCTCAAGGTTATCCAGCGCCCGGGTCTGTGCGCTGTCGGCGAGCTGCGCGCGCAGTTCGCCGAGGTTACTGGCGGCCGGCTGGACGCTGGCGCGCAGGGCGGCGGCGATGTCGCCCAGGTCGCTTCGGGCCAGCGCCATTCGCAGCGCGGCGTTCGAGGGCGGTGCGCGGTCAGCCGCCGGGGCCGAGACCGCAGGAGCGCTCGGCGTGCCACGGCGCCAGCCCCATGCGAGCGCGAGGCCCATGCCTATTGCAAGCAGCACCGACAACATCTGCCAGTTGCGCAGCTCGGCTGGGTCCGAAGCCATCGACTCGGTGCCCGGAAGCACTGGTAGCGATGCATTCGCGGGCACGCCGGACGGCGCCGGTGCCATCGCTACGGGCGGCAGGTTGGCGCCGGCCTCGATGCGGAGCTCGACCGCTTCCAGCCGGGCGAAATCAAGCTTGTCGGCGCGGGTGTTCCAATAGGCGACACGAACTTCCGGAAGAGTGAGCTGACCCTCGCGCGAGGGCACGATTGCAAAGCGTCGGGTCAGGGTGGCGACCGGTTGGCCGGCAGCGACGCTGTCCTTGCTCTGCGGCTGTTCCGGGAACACCTGGGCGCCGGCAACGGGCGGCAATTCCAGCGGCGGCAGTTGCGCGGCGGTGGCGCCATCGGCCGTCAAGGTGAGCTCCACCACGAGCGGCTCGCCAGCGCGTGCGCTATCGGGAATGGCGTTGCGCGCGAGCGTGAGCGTGCTCGCCGGGAGCCACGGGGAAGGCGCGTTCGCCGGACGCGGGCGCACCTCCAGCCGGATGCGCTTGCCGACCGTGTTGACCTCGCGCGCGCCGCCGAAGAACGCGTTCATGTCGGTGCTCTGGGCGTGTCCCCGGAAGCGTGCCGCGGGCAGCTCGAGCGGGCCGCTCTGTTCGGGCACCAGCAGCAGGTCGCGCTCGAAAACGTTGTAGCGGCGGCCACCAATGTCGCGCGTGCTGCGGCGGTCGGCACCCACCTGGCTCAAGCTGGCGTTTTCCGGTGTACCGGCCTCCAGGGAGCCATCGATCAGCGGCAGCGCATAGAACAGGCGCACCGTGTAGCTGACCGCCTGCTGCACATAGGGGGTGGTGGTGCCAATCTCGGTCTCGATGAAGATGTCGTCGCCGTTCTGGGCCGATCCCGGCGCTGCCGGGACCACGGTCAATTGCAGCGCAGCAGTGCTCTCGTTGCCGACTTTCAGCGCGGGAATGGTGATCACCCCGGGCTCGAGCGCGTCGAGCGCGACCGAGTACAGGATGCGCATGGTGCGCCGCCCGTTGACGATGCTGATGTGGGTCCCGCTGGACTGCCCGCGCAGCTCGAAATTCGTCGCCAGCGCCGAGAAATCGGGGCGCGCGTTGGGGTCATCGGTCTCGACCTTCAGAAGCGCAGTCTGGCCCATGCTGACGCGGTCCGGCTCGAGCCATGCACGCACCGCCGCCTGCGCCGATCCCGCGCACAGCAGCAAGCCGCAGATCCACCATCTCATCATCGCCGCTCCTCTCCTTGTTCCTGCCGACGACGCTGGTACTCGCGCAGGAACTTCTGCCGCAGCAAGCCACCCGGGTCATCGGGTACACGACGCAGCCACTGCTGGATCGCCTGTTTCTGTTCGGACTGCGCGCGCTCCTCGGCGCTCTCGATCACCGCCGGCGGCGCATCCTCGGTCCCGTCCTTGGACTCCGCGCCCGCTTGGCCGGCGCGCTCCAGCGCTTCCTGCATTTCCTTGCGCGCAGCTTCCTCGGCCGCCTGGCGTTCGGCCAGTTCAGCCGCACTCGGTTCCTTGGCGTCGCCAGCCTTGGGCTCTTCGCCGTCCTTTTGCTCGCCGTCCTTCTTCTCGCTGTCCTTCTGCTCGCCGTCCTTTTGCTCGCCGTCCTTCGGCTCGCCCTCGCCGTCCTGCTGCTGCTCGCCGGACTTTTCGTCCTGCTGCTTGCCGTCCTGCTGCTTGCCGTCCTGCTTGTCGCCGTCCTGCTTTTCGCCGTCGCTCTTTTCGCCGTCGCTCTTTTCGCCGTCCTGCTTTTCGCCGTCCTGCTTCTGCTGTTGTTGCTGCTTCAGCAGATCCTCGACCGCTTTCTTGTTGGCGATCGCATCTTCCATGCCGGGCGCGCGCTCGAGGGCCTGGTCATAGGCACCGATCGCGTCTTCGAGCTTGCCTTCCCGGGCGAGCGCATTGCCGCGGTTGTAGTGCGCGTCGGCATGATCCTGGCTCGCCCACCCTTCCGCAGCCGCTGCATAGTCCTCGCCACGGTAGGCGGCACTCGCACGCAGGTCCGAATCTGGTGCAAGTTCCCGCGCGCGCTCGGTGTCACCACGCTCGAGCGCCTCGCGCGCGCGCTGGTCGTCGCGCTTCCACAGTCGCGACCACAGCTCGCCGGCAGCCGACGCCGTACCCTGTGGGTCCGGACCTTGTCCGGACGCTTCTATTTCCCCCTGCACGGGACTATCCGCCGCCCACGCCGGTCCCGGCGATAGGGCTGTCAGCACGAACACGCCGCCGATCTGCGCCAGCCAAAGCACCGCCAGCCAGCCACGCCGGAAGCCGAGCAAGGCCAGCGGCAGCACGCCCAGGAGCAACCAGTAGCCGTCGTCGACACGCTGCGCGGTGCCGGCGGTTGCACTCTCCTTGGCATCCCCCTCGCCGGCCTGCGCCCGGCCGTTGGCATCGAGCACACCGAGGGCCGAGAGGTCACTGTCATCCACGGCGAGGCCGACATAGCGCCCGCCACCGGCGCTTGCCAGTCCGTCGAGGCTGGCGGGATCGAGGCGCGCGAGCTGGACCTGCCCGGTGCTGTCGGTCACGAATCCATTCTTGTTGGCGATCGGCGAGCCCGCGAGCGTGCCGATACCGAGCGCACTGACCCGGAAGCCGAGCCCGAGCGCGCGCGTCGCGGCCAGTTGTGCCGAGCCGTCGGCGTGGTCGCTCACGACCAGGATCTCGCCGCGCTTGAACCCGGCGTCTGTCAGCATGTTCGAAGCCTGGGTGATGGCGCGATCGACGCGCTGGCCGTCGACCGGCATCAGGTCTGGCGACAGGCTGTCGAGCATGGCCTGCACGGTCTTGGCATCGCGCGTGATCGGCGCGACCGTGAACGCGTCATCGGCAAAGACCAGCAGGCCCACCTGGCCACCGCGGCGCTTTTCCAGCAGCGTACGAATCTTGGCGCGCGCCTGGGTCAGCCGATTGGGTACGAGATCGGTTGCGGTCATCGTCCACGACAGATCGAGTGCGATCATGAGCGGCGCCTCGACCTGCCAAAGCGGCGCCGGGGCCAGCCGCCACGACGGCCCGGCGAGCGCCAGCACACTCAACGTGAGCCCCAGTGCCATCAAGGTGGAAGCACCGCGCGAGCCGCGGGTTTCAGCGCCCTGCAGCAGGTGTGGCAACAGATGCGGGTCGACCGCGTGCTGCCAGCCGTCCGCGGCACGCAGGCGACGCCGCTGCGCCAGGACCAGCAGTGGCAACAGCGCCAGCGCTGCCAGCCACCAGGGGCGCAGGAAGGCGAAATTGGCGAACGCCGCCGTGAGAATGTCGATCATTTGCGCCTCGGTGAACGTCGCCACAGCACGGCCAGGAGCGCGCATCCGAGTGCCAGCCCGAGCGGCAGCGGATAGCGTTCGATGCGTGGCCGTTGCACCTCGCCTTCGCGCGCACTCGGCTCGATGCGATCGATTTCGGCATAGATCCCCGCCAACTCGTTGGTGTCACGCGCACGGAAGTAGCGGCCGCCAGTTTCCTCGGCCATGCGCTCGAGCGCGGCTTCGTCGATCTGCGCCTGGCGCGGCACGCGCATGCCAAAGAACGGCGACTGCTGGCCCTCGCCACCGAAACCGATGGTGTGCACGCGCACCCCTTCACTCTTGGCAATCTCAGTCGCCTTGTCGGGACCGAGCGTGCCGGCCGTGTTGACGCCGTCGGTGAGCAGGATCACGACCCGTTCGCCGCGTTCGCGGGTGAGATCGGGCTGCCCGGCGATGCGCTTGACCGCGAGCGCGACGGCGTCGCCGATCGCGGTTTCCTGCCCGGCCATGCCGATCTCTGCATCCAGCAACTGTGCGCGCACGCTCTCGCGATCGGGCGTCAGCGGCGTCACCGCGTAAGCGCGCTGGCCGAACAGCAGGAGGCCAACGCGGTCACCGACGCGGCGATCGAGAAAATCGCTGAGCACGGCCTTGGCGGCGGTCAGGCGGTCGACATAGTTGTTACCGAGGACCATGTCTTCCTCGGCCATGCTTCCTGAGAGATCGACCACCAGCATCAGGTCCCGGCCGATCTGTGGCGGCGTGACGGCCTTCCCCAGCTCCTGCGGGCGCGCCGCCGCCAGGCACAGCAGCGACCAGGCCAGCAAGGCCAGCAGCGACCAGCGGGTGCGGGGTCGCCGATGCGCGGTCGCAGCGATCGCGCGCAACTCGGTTTCGAAGGGCACGCGCAGGGCAGCCGATGCCGCACGCTCGGCCGGCGGCAGGATGGCCGCAACCAGCAACGGCAATGGCAGCGCCAGTAGCAACCACGGCCACACCAGCTCCCAGTCGGCTGGTGTCAGGCTCATTGCTCACCCAGCAACTGCAGGAAGCGTCGGCGCGCCGGCAGCACCAGCGCGTCGGCCTGGTGCGCTTCCAGCCGCGGGCGAAAGGCACCGTCGACCAGCACCCGCCCGGGCCCATCGGCAAACTCCGCCGGCGTATTGCCAGCATCGAGAAAGCGCAGCCAGTCGGCGCCCTGCAGCAGTCCGGCATGGGCCGCGTGGACCCGTGCCGCGCGTCGCAACAGCTCGGAGATTGCGGCCACGCGTGCGCAAGGATCATCGATGATCGCGGCGCGATCAAACTCCGCACGCAGCGAGGCGAGGCGCGCATGCCGGCGCCAGCGCCGTCGCAGCCAGCGCGCAAGCAGCACCAACCCGATCAGCAGCAGCGCGGCGAGCAGCCACCAGCCCGGCGCGGGCGGCCACCATGCGGGCTCCGGCGGCAGGTGGATGTCGCGCAGGTTCAACTGCGGTGGCGCGGCCGGTGCCTGCGCGAGCCAGGTAAAAAACCGGGAGCTCATGCCGCCTCGCGCCGATGCGGCAACAGCGTGGCGAGGACCGTATCCGGGGACTCATCCGTGCGCAGCAGCAAGGCGCGCCAGCCGAGCCGCTGCAGGCGTTCGCGCGCGGCCCGGATGCGCTCCGCGAAGCTCTTCTCCCAGCCCTTGCGCGTCACGCCGTCGCCGAGGTCAAGATCGAAACGCCGCTCGCCAGCAAAGAAGCCCAGCTGCGCATTCGGCGGCAGCAACTCGAGCGGGTCGACCAGGATCACTGCGATGGCATCGTGGTGTGCCGACAGCGCCGTCCAGCGCGCATCGTCGATGGGTTCGATGCTGCGCGGATCGAGCAGCGCAATCATGCGTGAGCCGGGCTTGCTGACCCGCGCTGCCGATTGCAGCGCGCGCTCGAAACCGGCGTCATCTGACGGCGGCTCGGCGTACCAGCGCGCGAGTGCGCCGAGCACCCGCAGTGCACCGCGCGAACCACCCGTCGGCGGCAGTGGCGCCTCGATATCCGAGCCACGCAACACCGCGATACGATCACCGGTCCGCTGCGCGGCCCAGCAGCACAGCGCGCCGACGCGCGCCGCCTGCACCGACATGAAACACGAGCGCGTGCCGAAGTACAGCGAGCGCGCGGTATCGGCGACCAGCAGGGTGACCAGGTCGCGCTCGGCGTGGAATATCTTGGTGTGCGTGCGACCGGTGCGGGCAGTCACGCGCCAGTCGATGTGGCGGGCGTCATCGCCCTGCGCGTAGGGACGCGATTCGGCGTAATCCATGCCGCGTCCGCGCAGCGGCGACACACTCGGTCCGGCCTGGCTGCCATGGCTGCGCTGTGGCGGCGGCCAGGCGAGTACCCGCGCGCGCAGGGCAATCAGCTCAGCCAGCGTTGGACGGACGCCCGGGGCCGGGTTGCTCGTGTCCATGGCCGCCACCTCAAGGAAGCGGCACGCGCTTGAGGACTTCGGCGACCAGGCGCCCGCCGTCCCAGCCTTCGGCGGTGGCCTCGTAGCTCGGCAGCACGCGATGACGCAGCACATCCGGCGCGACCGCATGCACGTCCTCGGGCGTGACGAAATCGCGTCCCGCAAGCCAGGCGCGCGCACGCGAACAGCGCTCGAGCGCGATCGATCCACGCGGGCTCGCGCCCCAGGCGATGCGCCGGGCGAGTGCCTTGTCGTAGGGCGCGGGATCGCGCGTCGCCAACACCAGCTCGACCAGGTATTTCTCCAACGTCGGCGCGAAATGCAGGTCGAGTACTGAAGTGCGCGCCGCCAGCACCTGTGCCTGCGAGATGCGCTGCATCGGCGCCTGCGTGTGGCGCAGCGCATTGCGCGCCTGGTCGCGCACCAGGCGCAGGATCTGGGTCTCGGCACCGGCTTCCGGATAGCCCACGCGCACATGCATGAGGAAGCGGTCGAGCTGCGCCTCGGGCAAGGGATAGGTGCCCTCCTGCTCAATCGGGTTCTGCGTCGCCATCACCAGGAACAGCTCCGGCAGCGCATAGGTCTTGCCGCCCACAGTGATCTGGCGCTCGCCCATCGCTTCCAGCAATGCCGACTGGACTTTCGCCGGCGCGCGATTGATCTCGTCGGCCAGCAGCAGGTTGTGGAATAGCGGTCCCGGCTGGAATTCGAAGCGGCCATCCTGCTGGCGCCAGATATCGGTCCCGGTCAGATCCGAGGGCAGCAGGTCCGGCGTGAACTGCACGCGCTGGAAATCCGCCTCGATACGCGCCGCAAGCGCCTTGACCGCGGTGGTCTTCGCCAGGCCCGGCGCTCCCTCGACCAGGAGATGGCCATCGGCGAGCAGGGCGATCAGCAGCCGCTCGACGAGCGCCGACTGGCCGACGATGCTGGCCGACAGCTCGTCGCGCAACTGCATGAAGCTTGCGTGCAGGCCGTCACTCGCCGAGGGTGCCGCGGGGGTCGTCACGGTGGCTGGGCTCGGATCGATCTCGGACATGTCGGGCTCGCCGTTTATAGGATTTTGAGGTATGCGCAATCATTCGATCGCACGCAGACTGCATGCGGCTGGCACGCGCGCGCGCCAGAACTGACCTGGAAATGGCGGCGCGAACAGGATTCTCAAGGTGGTGCGAGTGCGCGCGCTGCCAGCCGGGAGCAGACACGTGGAATGCAGAGAAGTTCAATCAGCGCCACGCGCCCGTTGCGGGCGCGCGGCGGCGAGGGCGTCGAGCCAACAGTGGCACGACGCCTCGAATAGGTGGTAACTCAGCGGCGGCGCAGGGCCAGCACGCCAGCCAGCATCAGCACGACAGCAAGCGCGAGCATGCCCAAGGTGCTGGTCGACGGCACGCTCAGGGTGCTGTCGACGCCAAGGAACATCTGCCCACGCACAGCGCCACCCGGGAAATCGGTGGTGTGCACGTTGACATAAAAGCCGTTCGGATTTGCCGCGATGGCCGAGGCCTGCACATCGGTCGTGGTGGTCGTGCCAAACAACGTGTTGCCCACCCACGGTCCAGGAAGATTGATAACCACCGGGCCGTTGACGCCGGAGCCGCCTACGTGGATGTGCTGCATTGACGGCGGCACCGTGACGTTGGTGACCACGATTGAATAGGTCACCGTCGTGCCGCTGATCTGGATGTTGGCGGTGCCGAAGCCGTCCGGATCTCCCGCCGGCACCTCGTTGGTGCCCAGCAGGGCTGCTGAATAGTTCCGGGCACTCGCGGCACCACCAGCGAGCAGGCCGAACAGCAGAACCACGGTCAATCCCAGACGCGACATCGCACACCCCCTTTTGGTTGGAATACGCATCTTAGCCTCAGTTGTTTACAGGCGCATAGTGTCCGGACGCTGTCGTCGGGCCTGGGGGAGCGGCCATGGCCGCGACGCTTCTGCTGTCGTGGGGCGGCCCTGGCCGCGATCTTTGGTTTCGGCTTCCAGCGATTCCGAAGGAAAGCAGGGTCAAATCAGTCCACAAAGACGATTCACGTTTGCTCACCACCGCTATGCTGCCCGGCTTTGCTTGGGATGCCTGGCGCCATGGAACTCGTCACCTGGGAGCTTGGCGATGCCGATCCGGTAGCGAGCTTGCGCCAGCAGGGTTTTGCCCTGCTCGGCCCGACGCGGAGCCTGGCGGTCTGCGGGCTTCAGCCAGCAGCATTCGAGCGCTTGGCGCATGCCTGGGATGACCTGCCCGCAGACCCGCATCTGCGCGATGGCGGCCGCTATCGCTCGCGCCGGCACGCCTCGCTGGTCCTGAGCGATGACGCCAGCCGAATCGTCGAGAGCGTGCGTCGCCCGCACTGGCAGTCGACCGACTACAACGCCCTGCACGGCGGCTTCGAGCGTTGGTTCGCGCCGATCGAGGATGAAGTCATCGCCGACCCAGCCCTGGTCGCCCTGGTGACCGGCATCGGCCGGCTATTCTGCGAACGCGCCGGCCACGCCCTGCCCTTCGTCGAAGTGCACCAGTTCCGCATCGACACAGCCGGCGGCATCGGTCGCCCCACGCCCGAAGGCGCGCACCGCGACGGTGTCGATTTCGTCGCCGTGATCCTGGTCAAACGCGAATCGGTACGCGGCGGCGAAACGCGCGTGTTCCAAGCCCACGGCGCCGCCGGCCTGCGCTTCACCATGTCCCAGCCCGGTGCCGCGCTGCTGCTCGACGACAATCGCGTCATCCACGAGACCACGCCGCTGCAACCCGATGGCGGCGCCGGCCATCGCGATACGCTGGTACTCACCTACCGGCGGGACGGCTTTCTCGACCCAGGTTGATGCGACGAGCCGTCGGGTCGCTGTCGTCGCCAAGGCAGCTCGGTGCGAATGAGTGACGAATGTGAAATTTTTGTGCAGGCCCCATACGTATTAATACGTATGCAAGACTCCTCGCAGCGATGCCTGTCGCAACCACGGCATTGCATTTGACTCAACCGGGGGCTGCATGCGTCGTTCGATCTCGGGCTGTGCCCGCCAACTTTTGCTGGGGCTTGGGTGGGGCGTCGGCGGTCACACCAGCGCAGCACTCACACTGACGCCGCCATACCCACCCGGTGGTACGGGGGTTCGATTTCGCCAACGGCGTTCGGCTATGAAAGCCGGGACGGCGTTCAAACGCATTTCAATTTGCGTTTTAGTGGGCTTCCTGAGTGTCGGGACCAGCGCTCTGGCCAACCCGGCCGAGGACGGGGACGCCACGATCACCGGCAGCTTCGTCACCAACAGCTACACGACCCTGGGAGTGCTCGCGACCGCTGGCAACCCGACGATTACCGTCGCCAGCGCGGCAGCGCTCACGCTGCCGGCATGCGGCGCTGGTTGCGCGAGCTCGGGTGCGACCGCGGGCAACGGCTTCGGAACCGTTCTCGCGGCCAATGACCTGTTGATGATCTATCAGCCGCAGGAGCTGGGCGGCAGCATCACAACTGTCGACAGCCCTGCGTACGGCACAGTGACGGACTATGGCCAGGCAGGGAGCTACGAGTTCGTCTACGTTTCCAGCGTGGCCGGGAATGTAGTAACCATCACCACCACGGAAGCCGTATGCACCGGCCTGAAGCGGTCTTACGATGCGGGCGCGATGGTCGTGCGCGTTCCGCAGTTGCGCAACCTGACGATAAATTCTGGTGGTGTGCTGAGCGCGCCGGCGTGGGACGGGTCGGTCGGTGGCGTTATTGTCGCCGATGTGCGCGTTGGGTCCGCTTACCTGCCGACCAATGGGACGATCGCCATCAACGGCACCGGGCGCATTCGCGCCAATGGCATCGGTTTCAGGGGCGGCGAAGAAGATAACCTGACGCTCGCTCAGGGGTCGACCATCAATCTCTACGTGTCGAATGATGCGAACAATGGCGGGCGCAAGGGTGAAAGCATCCTGGGCTGGGCCGGGAATGCGGTCAACCCGACCACGGTCGCGGCAAACAATGAAACCGGCTCGTACAGCAATGGCGCCTTCAGTCGCGCAGCGCTGGCGAACGGCGGCGGTGGCGGCGGCACGCACAATGGCGGCGGCGGCGGCGGCGCCAATGGGGGATCGCTCGCGGCCTGGAATGGTGGCGGCAATCCGGACCCGGCATTCGCGGCATTTTGGGCGCTCGACAACAACACCGTCGACGTCAGTGATGCGCCCACGGTGACGGCGGCAAGCGTGAGCTCAGGCGGCGGCCGCGGCGGCTACTCATTCGGATCGACCAACCAGAATGCGCTGACCGTTGGCCCGGGTTGTTTACGTTTCAACAGTTCGTGCGGTGGAGCGAGCTGGGGTGGCAACGATCGTCTCAACCGCGGTGGGATGGGAGGGCGTCCCTTGGATCGCCGCCCGGTGGTGACTGATACGGTCGATCGCGTCTATTTCGGCGGTGGTGGCGGCGCTGGCGATGGCAACAACAGTGCGCAAGTCGAGGCCGCCAATGGCGGCGGCCTGATTTACCTGATTGGACAACGCATCGTCAGCGACGCGGTGGCAGTGACGACCTTGATCGAGGCGAATGGCGCGACCGCAGCGAATACGATCGGCGGGCATAACGACGCGCCCGGCGGCGGCGGCGCCGGCGGAACCATCATTGTCGTAATGGACCAGGAGATTGACAGCGAAGTCCGCTTCGCGGCCAATGGTGGCAACGGCGGTAACCAGTTGATCCTAAACAACGAATCCGAGGGTCCGGGCGGCGGCGGTGGTGGCGGTGTCGTAGCGCTTGCATTTGCCAGTGGTGCGCCGGCGAGCCTGGTCAATGGCGGATTGAACGGCACCACCAGCAGTACTGCCGTTACCGAATTTCCGCCGAACGGTGCCACTCGCGGGGGGAGCGGCACGGTGACGACGGCTCCTGCCCGCAACAGCGAGCCGCTGCTCTGCCTGCAGACCACCGATGGCGCGTTCACGACTCCGGTGACCAACGGCTACTTCAAGGCCCAACGCCAGGACGGTGTCGTCCAAATCGAATTTGCGACGAGCGCAGAGGTCGGCAACCTCGGCTTCAAGTTGTATGGAGAGCGCAGCGGGCGACGCGAGCCGATCGCAGGCCAGATCGCCAGTCGCTCGAGTGATTCGGTGTCGCCACAGTCCTACAGCGTTGCGATCGCCGATGGCGGTTACGATCGACTGTACTTGGCCGACGTCAGCATCACCGGCAAGGAGGCGCTTCGAGGACCCTTCAACGTCGGCGAGGAATACGGCACGCGTCCAGCGATCAACGTTTACGACTGGAGCGTCGCCCGTCAGGAGCTCGCCCAGCACGCCCTTCAGCGCGGCGCGGGAGCGCAATCGGCCTATCTGCGCGTGACTGAGCGGGGCATGCAGCGTGTGACTCATGAAGCGCTCGTGGCTGCCGGGATCGACCTTGGCGGAACGCCCGTTGCCGAACTCGCACTATTGGGACGAGCTGGTCCGATTGTCCGGCGCGTGCGCGGAGGCACTACTTTTGGCCCCGGTTCGGTGATCGAGTTTCATGGTGATCCCACGCCCGACCTCTATGCCCGCACGGAGACCTATCTGCTGAAACGCGACAGCGGCAGCGTGCGTGACATGGCGGCGACGGCACCGCTGCCGTTGCCTCCTGGAACGACCGCCTTGCAGACCGCGCGGATCGTGTATGCCCCGCAGATCGCTTACAGCTTTTCCTCACCGGTCGGGGACCCGTGGTACGCGGCGCGCATCGTAGCGAATGGCGGTCCTGCAAATGCGGACTTCAATGTGATTGCGACCTCCGCGAATGCTGCGACTGGGACTTTGCGGGTGAACCTCTGGGGCGGGTTGAACTATCCAGCCGGTGCCCTGCCAGATCACCACGTCCGCGTGTTGTTCAACGGTGCCGTAGTGGCTGATCGCCGCTTCGACGGGCTCATTCCTGCGAACTTCGATGTTCCAGTGGCCAATGTCATCGCTGGGAACAACGTGGTTCGGATCGAGTTGCCGCGCGATACCGGCAACCCGGCGGATCTGGTCCACCTCGAATCGATCGAACTGCATTACTCGCGGACGCCGATCGTGGGACCAGGGCCTTTCGTGACGGACGGCCTGACTGCGGCCGACAGCGTGAGCGACGGCATCTTTGCCGACGGCAACGGCGACGGCCCCGTCGGTCTACTAGTAGAAACGATTTCAAGAATCACCATTCCTGGCCTGGGTACCGCCGAGCGTGCGTTCCGCATTGACGCGGGAACGCCGGTCGAACTCGAAGTGGCCGGCGATGCGATTGCAGCCAGCCACCTCGGCTCGACCAGCGAACTATGGCTCTCCGACGCCGCGGCCCTGTTCGTACCTTCAATCCAGCCAGCACCGCCGACGCTCACATTTTCAGGCGCCCCGGCCAAGTACTGGGTGCTGACGCATGGCATGTTTGCGGCGGATATGGCTTCGTTGATCGCGCGCCGGCAGTCACAGGGCTTGACCACGGCTCTTGTGGATGTTGAACAGATCTACCTTGCCTACAGCGCCGGCAATCCAGATCCGATGGCGATTTCGCGCTTCATGTCCGAGCATGCGGCTCCGCGCGGTGCGCAATACCTGTTGCTCGTTGGCGGCGACACGACCGACGCTCCTGGCTATTTGAACTCCGGCTCGGTGAGCTTCTTGCCGACGCCGTACATGCGCACCAATGAGATCGTCGCTTTCGCGCCGGCCGATCCGCTGTACGGCGACCTGACTGGCGACTCGGTCCCGGAAATATCGGTCGGCCGGCTGCCGGTACGAACGCACGCGGAGGCCGATGAAGCCGTTCGCAAGATCCTGAGCTACGAGGCACAGCCCGCCACCTCGCGAATGATGCTGGTGGCCGGTGCAGCCGATACCAACCAGCAGTTGAACTTCGCGCAGGCTGCGACGCGGTTGAGTAGCGCGATGCCGCCGGTATGGCAGCGGACCGAGGTTTACTCGGACGTACTCGGCACCGCAGCGGCTCGATCTGCGATTGTCTCCGGGTTCAACAGCGGCCAAAGCCTGATCAGCTACACCGGTCATTCGAGTCCTTTCCAATGGGGCTTCGAGCAACTACTGAGCAACACCCAGGTGGCCGGCTTGGAAACCAACTCAAACCAGCCGATCGTCGTTCAATTCGGTTGCTGGACCACCTACTTCGTGGCCCCGACAGCGAATTCCATGGGCCACGCATTGATGCTATTTCCACTCCGCGGCGCCTCGGCCGTGCTCGGCTCTACGGTGCTCCTCGATCAACCGAGCCACGACGCGATGGCGGCAGCCATCGCCGGCCGATTGAACCCCGGCGTGCGTATTGGCGATGCCGTACTGGGTGCGAAACGGCAGATAGCGCAAGAGTCGCGTGACTCGCTTACCGGTGTCGAAATCTTCGTCGGTATCAGTCTGCTTGGCGATCCGGCGCAACCGATCCGCTGAGCCGCTTGGATCGAATCGGGCACGGTGCGACGTCGTCCCCGCCGCCCTCCGCGCCAGGAACGTGCGGTTCCGCATACGGCGGTTGATGGATGCCACTGGAACGTTCCATCCGTCGGCGCTTTCGTCCGCGGACCGGCCACCGATGCAATCCCGGCACCCAAGACTGCCCGCTCCGATTTTATCCGGATCCTTCTGCCCTCGCCCGGTCTCGTCGACGGACTTCTGTCTTCATCGATGTCATCGAGGTCTGATCGCCTGCTCGCGTTCTTCAACGTTCCGCCCATCAGCCGATAACGGCGTCTGCTTCGGCCTCTGCTGACTCCCCACGGGCTTCCAACACCATTTCATGTCAGCAGCACGGCACCTAAGGTAGGTCTGAACAAGTCCATCCTGGCCTTGTTCCGCCACGCTCTACAAAAAGCGTGGTTTTTGTTTCGCTTCATTTTCAATGACTTGCGTCATTGAAAATGGCGGCACATCCATGTGCCGCGCGGAGCCCCTGACTTGCACAGAGGTGGCCTAGAGGCTATGGCATCGCCGTGAAACCCAGGGAGAGCGCAACCCCTTTTTTAGAAAACTCCGGAACCGATGGAAACTTTACGGGGCCCTGGCTGCAAGATGCGAATGTGTGACACTTGTGAATTTTGGGTGCAAACCTCGTAGGTAATTTTACCTATGCGACACTGGTAGGGACGCAATGCGAATGTGGCGGTCAGGCATTGGCGGTCAGGCATTGCACTTAACTTCCTCTGGGGCTCCTAATGCGTCGTTTCATCTCGGGCTGTGCCCGGCAACTTTTGCTGGTGCTGGGGCTGGGCGTCGGCGGTCACGCCAGCGCAGCACTCACGGTTACTCCGATCGCGTGGGACATCGTCGGGCTCGACAGCAACAGCCCGACCACCGGTCCCAGGAACTTCCCGATGGGCATGCGCGTGTGCTCGACGACGCTGACCGCGGCGACGGTGAGCGTCGCGTTCAATTTCACAACCGCACAAGCCGGCATCAGCCTGCGCGCCGGGTCGGCCAATCCGGTTGTCCTCCCGCAGATCGGTGTCGGTGCCTGCCGCGACGCGTATTTCGAAGTTGCGATCGATCCGGTCATCGCGCCCTACGGGTTGTTCCGCCGATATTCAGTCACTGCGACCGAAGGCATCAACAGCGCCACCAGCCCGATCCCGCGGCAGATTTTTGTCGAACGTTTGGTTTCGCAGAGTCGCAACTCGATTTCCAATATGGAATATCGACAGGGGGCTGCGGCATTTGCACCGGTGGCTGCCGGCGGCGCGCTGAATCTGGTGGTGGGCAATACCTACGACATCCGGATTACTGGCGCCACCGCAACCCAAGGCTACGAGCAATTCAGTGCCTTTGTGAATTTCTCGAACACCGTTTTCCGCGTCAACGCAGTCACTTCCACCTATTCGGCTAACACAGCGCCACCGGCGCGCGTCCCGAATCCAAATGACAAATTGTACGCCGATGCTTGTCTGTGGCAGCCCGACCCAAACAGCCCCGCCTACAGCTCCTGTCTTGGCTCTGGAAAGACCGGCGGCAGCTTCGTGACCACGTACAACCTGACAATTCTCAGCGGCGGCGGGACGACTGAGACGCTGAATACGCTGATTTACGATTTTTCCGGCAGCAGTTACCATTACAACGCTGATTTCAGCGCCGGTGCGCGCTTCGCGAACATCCTGAGCCCGGCCAGCTCGACGATCACCAAGAACTTCACGCCGAGTACGATCGCGACCAACGGTCAGTCGACACTCACGTTCGTCATTGGCAATCCCACTGCAGCCGCGGTCAGCGGATACAGTTTCACCGACAATTTCCCGGCGGGGGTCGTCATTGCGACGCCGCCGGCGGCAACGACCAGCGGTTGCGGAACACCCACGTTCGCCCCGGTCGCCGGCGCCGCGACGGTGAGCATGAGTGGCGCGACCGTTGGCGCGAATAGCACCTGCACGGTCACATTGAAGGTCACCAGCGCCGCCAACGGCGTGTACAACAACACGGTTCTTTTTGGCGATTTCGATATCGATGGCGTCGACGCGGGCGTTAATGCCGGCGGCAATGTCAGCAATACCGCGACGTTAACGGTACAGTCAACGGTCGGTTCGGCGCCGACGGGTTGCGCAGGCGGGACCACGCTCGCGCTATGGGGATTTGCCGCAGGCGGCACCAACGTCTCGCCAACCGTCAACCCGGGTTTTGCCGGGCCGGCGACGCCCATTGCCGGCGGCATCGCGAATTCCGGTGCCAACTCACCGGGCATGGAGTACGACGCGCCAATAGCAGCGGGATGGACTGCAGATAAAGTAACCGTCGGCGTACCACCGGCCGCTATCAACAAGGCCCGGGATGAATATTACGAATTCCAGGTCGATACCACTGGGCGGTCCAGTGTCACCGTGTCATTCAATTACTCGCGCTCGACCCAAGGGGCCCGGTCGATGGAGCTCGCTATTGGAGCGGGTGCCACCTTGGCCACCTATGATCTTGCCGTCGGTACGTCCGCATCAACGGTTGTCAGCAGCGGGCTCAATCCTGCGGGGCTTACCGTGTTCCGGTTGTACGTCGGCAACGCCGACAACGATAACAACGGTGCCAACGTCGTCGTCGATGAGGTCAGATTTGCTGCTCCCGCTGCATGCACCCCGGCGACCCTGACCAAGGCCTTCAATCCGACAACCGTCGGCATCAATCAGGTTTCGCAGATGACTTTCACCATCACGAACCCGAATGCGACGGCGCTGACTGGGGTGGGCTTCACCGACGTGCTGCCGGCCGGCATGGAAGTAGCACCAACGCCTGGCGTAACCGCGTCCGGGTGCACAGTGTCCAACTTTACGCCGGTCGCCGCTGCCGGCAATACCTCATTGGCCCTGTCGGGTGCAGGCGTCGCCGCCAGCCCAGGCGCCTGCACGATCTCGGTCAATGTCCGCACCACTTCGGCCGGCTCGCGCACCAATATCGCCGGGTCACTGGCTTCGAATGAAACCGGCACGATCAGCGGGCCCACCGGTACCGCGTCGGCATCGCTCACCACGGTCGCACCACCCACTATTGCCATGAATTTTGGGACAGATCCGATCCTGACCGGCGGTACCTCGGTGCTGACGTACACGATCACGAATCCGAACCCGAGCGCTGCCATCGCAGGCATCGCGTTCACCAACACGTTCCCGGTTGCGCCGGGCGCGATGACGGTCTTCTCCAACGCGGCGGGCTCGCAGTGCGGCGGAACGTTCACGGGCACTGCGGGAGGCGCGGGTGTCACCTTCACCGGCGGCGCGCTCGCGGCGGGCGCCAGTTGCACGATCACGGTGACAGTGACCGCGCCGACGGTGGGGACCTACACCAACACCACCAGCACGGTGTCGCACCTGGTCAACGCCGTTGCGTTCGCCGGCAATGCGGCCACCGACACGCTGGTCGTCAACGCCTCGTCGCCGAAAATCCTCGTGCTGAAGCAGGTCGGGACCAACTTGGCTGGTCCGTTCTTCCCGTATCTCGCGGTGGCGCTTGGGACGCCGGTGTTCTATCAGTTCACCATCGAGAATGCGGGCGATACGGTCCTCAACCGGCCGGCGGGCGGCTTCGTATCGGATCCGACGATCTCCGGAGAAGAGGCGTGCGTCTGGCCGGCGACGCTGCCGGTCGCGGACGCGTTCGACGATGGCCACATTGCCACCTGCGTCATCGGACCGTACAACCACAGTTTTCCTGGCGTCACCAACACCGCCACTGCGACCTTCGTCGGTGCAGTCGCGCCAGCACAGACGGATACCAGCACCGCGGTCTACCAGACCAAGGACATCAACGTGATCAAGGCCGCCACGCCGCTGAGCTATGGAGCGGCGGGTGACTTGATCAGCTACTCGATCACGGTGACCAACAGCGGTGCCGCCACCTTGAGCTCGCCGTTGACGATCAATGATCCGCTCACCTCGAATGAAAGCTGTCCGCCGCTGTCCAGCGTGGGCGATCTCGACAATTTCTTCGATCCGAACGAAGTCATCGTCTGTACGGCGAACTACACGATCGTCGCGGCCGATCTGCCGCCGACTGCGTCGCAGGTCAACAACACCGCCACCGTGACCTTCCCGGAGATAAGCAAGCCATCCAACATGGAGTCGGTCTTCTTCGTGCCGCCGCCGACGCCTGCATTCCTGGTGGTCAGCAAGTCCATAACGCCTTTGAGCATCGTTCCAGGCGGTTCGGGCACCTATACGGTCACGGTGAGCAACGCCGCAGACTTCGCGACCACTGCCAATATCCTGATCCACGACACGCTGCCCATCGGTGTCACCTTCGTCCCGGCCGGTTCCGGCGGCGTCAACTGGACCTGCGATGGAGCGGTGCCGTTGACCTGCACGTTCACCGGCATCCTCGCGCCGGACGCGTCGACTGCGCTCACGATCAACTTCACCACGTCGCCGTCTACCAACGACCTGACCAATACCGCGCGCGCCAGCGGCGGCGGCGACCCGGATTGCGTCGCTCCCCCCGCCGGTCCAGTCCCGGATCACTGCCTCGGCACGGTGGTGGCCACGACCAATCCCGTAACCCTGTCTGACGTCGATTCGAGCATCGAAAACGGCCAGCTGGTGGTGCGCTTCGGGACCGCCATCGAGGCCGGTACGCTCGGCTACCGAGTGCTGACCGATCGCCCCGGCGATGCCACCTTGCAAGCGCTCACTGCTGGCGTGCTGCCAGCACAGGTATCGACGCTGCTTCCGCAGCGCTACGAGGCGCGCGGAAGCTATGTGGGGCAGACGCAGATCTATATCGAAGAAATCGCGGTCAGCGGGGTGCCAAAGCGCTTCGGGCCCTTCCCCATCGGCGTGCTCAATGGCAATCGAGAGATTTCCGTGCGCACGGACTGGGCAGCGATCGGTGCCGAGCAGGCCGGATTCCGCGAACTGCAGGCACAGGCTTTCCTGAACGGCAGGAGTGCATCGGCCCAGGCCGAGGTGCGTGTGAACCGCGATGGCTGGGTGCAGGTGAGCCACGAAGAACTGCTGGCCCGCGGCATCAACTGGAGCGGCCTGGAGGCGAACCGGATTCAATTGTCGCGCGGCGCCGATTTGTTGCCGGTGAACTACCAGGGACCGGCGCAGTTTGGCCCCGGCTCGAAGCTTTCCTTCTTGGCCAAGGCAGTCAGCGGCAGCCTTTATACGAAGACGGCGGTGTACCGGTTGCGGTACGTGAGCGACAGCGCAACGGCGTTGCCGGGCGTGCATGCGGGGACTGGAGCATTGCCGCGCGTGACCGCCATGCCGGACGCGTTCGAGCACGCGCCCAACCGTACCTACGACTTCGCGTCCCCGGCCGACGACCCCTGGTATGCCTTCCGCGCGGTCCGCGTCAATGCGCCGCTGGCCAGCAACTCCGAGACGTTCTCATTGCCGGCAAAGGCAGCAGGCGCCAGCGGCGAGCGCTTGACCGTGGATCTCTATGGCGGGCTGGATTTCCCGGAAACGCCCGACCATAGCGTACGCATCAAGCTCAACGGAACCACGCTCGCCAGTCGCCAGTTCGATGGCGTCACCCGGCAGCAGATCGGTGCCGAGTTGCCGGCCGGGCTGCTGCTGAGCGGCAATAACACGCTCACCCTCGAGCTCGTTGCCGACACCAATGTCTACGCCGATATCGTCAACGTCGCCGGCATCAAGGTCGAATACCAGCGCCAGCTGACGGCGATCGACGACCGTTTGAATTTCACGGTACCAGCCGGCTCTGCGGGCAGTGGTGGTGGCGACGGCATTTTCGCCTCCGCGTTCGAGAGCCAGTCGGGTGCGGCCTGCACCCCAAGCCAGGTTGGATGCATGGCCTGGCAGGTTGCGGGGTTCACACGCAACGACCTGGTCGTCCTGCGCGAGCGCGCCGATGGCAGCGTGCAGCAGCTTACCGGTGTCGAGATCAACCCAGTCGGCGCGGGCTACTCAGTTGCCTTCGCCAGCTTGAGTGCTCCCGGTGATCGTTACTGGATCGAGCCGGCAGCGGGCATCAGTCGCGACATCGTCGGCTCCCTGCCGCTCAGCGATCCACTCGCGGGTGGGGCGGCAAGCTACCTGATCGTTTCCCACCCGAGCTTCATTGATCGGCTGGCACCCCTGGTTTCGGCGCGACGCGCGGAGGGCTACAGCGTGCGCGTGCTGGATGTCGAGGATCTCTACCGACACTACTCGGCGGGATCGGTCGATCCGACTGCCATCAAGCGGGCGCTCACC
Source organism: Rhodanobacteraceae bacterium (assembly GCA_031425695.1). GTDB lineage: Bacteria > Pseudomonadota > Gammaproteobacteria > Xanthomonadales > SZUA-5 > JANPJV01. The sequence goes on from JANPJV010000072.1 coordinate 19,859, forward strand.
GAGGCCTATTCGCGCCTGGGCACGCGCTTTGTGCTGCTGGTTGGCGGCGACAGCTATGACTACATGAACTATGCGGGCTCGAACTCGATCAGCTTCATCCCGACGTACTATCGGCAGAGCGACTGGCTCGTTCGCTATGCCCCGGCCGACAGTGTCTATGCCGACGTCGACGATGATGGCCGCGCTGACCTCGCGGTTGGGCGCTTCCCGGTGCGGAGCAGCGCGGAGCTCGATTCGATCATCGCCAAGACGCTCGCGTACGCGCAGGCCAACCATGCCGGCAAGCTGCTGCGGCTCACTGACCGCAATGATGGAAACATCAACTTTTCGGCGCTGGCAAACCCGCTCGTCAACGCGCTCGGCGGATGGTCGGCGAGCACGATCTCCTTGCAGTCTTATCCGACTGGCGTAGCCGGCGTGCAGCAGGCGCGCGACGCGATGGTGACGGCGGTCAACAGCGGACAGTCGCTGCTGGCTTACTTCGGCCACAGCGCACCCAACGGCTGGACCCGCGAGAGCCTGGTGACCGCACAGCTGGTGTACGGCGGACTGTTCAACAACGCCGCCGTGCCGACGGTCGCCTGGCAGCTTGGCTGCTGGGGCACGTACTTCGTCGATCCGTATCACAACACCGTGGCCCATGGCTTGATGCTGCAATCCAATGGCGGCGGCGCGGCGGCCATCATCGGTGCCAGCGCATTGACCGAGATCGGCAGCGACATCACCTGGATAACGACGCTGGCTCCGCACTTGCGCACGTTGCCGATCGGCGAGGCCATGCGCCGCAGCCAGCGCACGCTGCACGGGCTCGGCCCGTCATTGCGCGATGTCGATGTCGGTGGCGCCCTGCTCGGCGACCCGGCCTTGCGCGTGCGTCAGTAGGCTCCCCTGGAAGTGGGGGGGGGGGGGGGGGGGGGGGGCGGGGCGGCGGGG
>JANPJV010000073.1:0-13444 GCA_031425695.1 Rhodanobacteraceae bacterium
CCCTGGAGCTGGACGAACCCAGCGACCTGACCGCAGGGATGAAGCAGGACGTGCTGGAGATGGAGACCATCATCCACGCCCTGCTGGAAGCCGAACGGCTGAACGACCGGCACCGCGCTCTGGTCCGGTCCGAGGTGACTATCAGCGAGCTGATCGAGACCATGCTGACCGATTACTTTGCCCGCGACCGAGAGCACCTTTCCGTGCAGATCGAGCGCGACGCCACCCTGCAGGCTGACCGCGTCCGGCTGACGCTGCTGCTGAAAAATCTAGTCGCAAACTCGCTGCGCTACGGAAACCGGGCGCAGGGACCGGTTGAAATACAAATTTCGACGGAAGCAGACCGCCTGAAGATTGCGGTCCAGGATCACGGACCGCGGCTCAACGCGCATCAGGCTGAGTCGCTCGGAGAGCCCTTTTTCCGCAGCGACGCCTCCCGAGCCCGCGACACGGGAGGCACTGGCCTGGGCCTGTACCTCGCCCAGCTGGTGGCCGAGGCCCACGGCGGCTCACTCGCGGTGGATACGGAGTGGCAGCACGGCGCTCGGCTGGTCATTACGCTGCCGCTGCGCACGCAGCGCGAGAGGCATTAAAGTTGGACACAAGGTCACGGCGGAACACTCGAATAGGCGAACGCCGGACGCTCAAGTTCAGGATCGGAAGTCAACCCTAGGGGGATAGCCTCGTAGACGCGTCGCAGATCAACGACGTTGAGTTCGCGCACTTGATCTGTCGTCAACTTGCGCTGGCAACATTCGTTGCCAACGCCCGCGCGACCGAAACATCTCGCAGCCAAAACTGCCCAAACTCGATCGCCTTTTCGCCCAGACTGGGGTCCGACTATCGCGTTTGCGCCGGTCCTTAGGTGCGTGTCCTCGTCTTTTGGTGTCTCGGTTTCTACTTCGTCGGTTTTCACCGGCGCATCCTACTCGAAGCCATTGCGATACACTGGATCTACCGGGGGCACCGGTGGCGCAGCGCCGACTTCCAGCGCGCCGATGTCGCACTGATTCGCAGGACGAGTGTAGCCGCGCTGATCGAGCGCGATGCCCGTGCAGTTGGACGCTGGTATCGCGTTGATCGCCGGACTGCCGGTGGTCGGCAACACGGTGAGCGTTGAACCGCCGTTGAATCCAAGTGTAGCCAAAAGCGGCAGTGTCCCATTGGCCAGATCCGACGCCACATAGCCCGAGCTGGTGCCACGCGTCTGCACCAGATTGAAACCCTCCGACAGGAATGCGGCTTGGATGTCTGCGTTGGTGCCACTGATATTGCCGGCAATCAGCGTGTTCTTGAGGTTCAGCGAGCCGGAGATTGCGGTGATACCACCGCCATTGGCGTTAGAGCGATTGAACGCAATCGTATTGTTGATGACGATGACCGTTGCCGTGCCCGCGCTGGAGTTCTGCATTGCCAAACCGCCGCCCGTCCCTGCACCAGCAAAATTATTGACGATGGTCGAATTGGTCAGCGTCGCCCCTGCGCCGAACACGAACAGGCCGCCGCCGTCCGATATGGCCGTGTTGCCGGTAACCGTGCTGCCGACCAAGTTGAGCTTCGTTGCTGCGCCGAGGTTCGCCACATAGAGGCCGCCAGCGAAATGCGCTTTATTGCCGGAGATCGTGCTGTAGTTGATGTTAAGGTTCGCGCTTTGGCTGGCGATGCCGCCGCCGGTTACGGTGCTCGTGGTCGCTGCCGTGTTGCCGGAGATCGTGCTGTAGTCGATCGTGAGCGTCTGGCCCGACACGTGTCGGATGCCGGCGCCAGGGCCGGAGCTGATGTTGTTGACGATGCGGCCCCGCGTGATGGTTGACGGCGCAGTGCCCAGGTCTTCGATGCCGCCCCCTTCATTGGTCGCGAAATTTTCGGCAATCGTGGTATCGACCAGACTGTAGCTGCCCGCGCCGATGAACAGACCGCCACCGCGCGCGCTCGCGTTGTTGTCGCGCACCTCGCAATTGCTCATCCGCAGGGTGCCTGCACTGGAAATCCCGCCACCATCGGTTGCGAAACCGTTGCGCACAACCAAACGCCGCAAATCCACCTGCCCGCCGGTGATCGTGATCACCCGCGAGGTGTCCCTACCGTCAAGCTCGATGCTGCCATTACTCTCGATGATCAGATCGCGGCCGATGGTCAGGGTCGAGTTCAAGCTGATCGTGCCGGCAAGTCCTGGCGCGAACACGATGCGATCGCCCGCGAGTGCATTCCCGATTGCGTTGCGCAGCGTCCCGGTACCCGTATCGTCAAGTGAAACCACCACCAGATCCGCCGCCATCGCAGGAGCGCAGGTCAGACTCAATGCGAGCCATACGCCCACCCACGGACGGTTAGAACCAGGCACGCAAGGGCCGCGCCCCGCATACCGATGGCTGAGCGATACCGCGGCATACGGGGTGTGCATGGTGCAATCCGAAAGGAAAAGGCGAGCTGCTGCCCAGCGTATTTCACAGGTTAAAGGACTGTCAATGCAGTTAGGCTCTGAGATGTCATAGGCAACAGACGCTGCCAGACGCTGCAGTTCGACTAGCGCGTTCGTGCGGGACCGGACAGCCACCGATCCTGACGGGATAGGTGAGATAGCCACCGATCCTGGGTCCGGATCGTCGGTGCGGATCGGGGGGGTCCGGATTGGGAGGTCCGGATTGGGACAGCAACCGATCCTGAGATGAGGCGACGGCTGGCCGTCCCGACGTGACCAGGAAATCGGGCACAGCCAATGGCCTGTCGCCGACTTCCTACAGGAACACCCGACACCTCCCTACAGACACGATCGATGGCGGTCGCAACAATGGGCCATGACTCAAGCACGCGACCATTGTCATTGCCGGCCAACAAGGCCTGTACCACTGCACTAACCGCTGCGTGCGGCGAGCGTGGCTGTGTGGCATCGATCCGGATACCAAGCAGAACTACGAACACCGCAAGGAGATGGTCGCCGAGCGCATCAAGCGACTCGGCGAGATCTTTGCCGTCGGAATTTACGGCTACGCCGTGATGAGCAACCACCTGCATGTGGTGCTCTCGATCGGGCCATCTGTCCCGGCGAATTGGTCGGATGAGGAGGCCATCGGTCGCTGGTTGCACTTGTACCCGGCGCGAACCCCGGAACGGATGGACGAAAAGCGCACAGCATTCTTGGGCAACCCCGACGCTGTTACGTGCTGCCGCGAACGGCTGACGGACTTGTCCTGGTTCATGCGCTCCCTCGACGAGTTCGTCGCCAGACAAGCCAATGCCGAGGATGGAAAGAACGGACTATTCTGGCAAGGCCGCTACAAGTGTCAGGCCCTGACCGATGAGCGCGCACTAGCGGAAGCGATGGCCTACGTCGATCTCAACCCTATCCGCACCGGAATCGCAGGCAAGCTTGAAGACTCAGAACACACGAGCATTGCGCTGCGGCTGGACTCACTGCGCATGCAGCCAGGGCTGGCCGACAAACCCTTGCAGCCCGTCGCCGGCGTCGGCGTTTTCCAACGGCTACCGATGAGCAATCGTCAATACGTTGACTTGGTTGATTTCACGGGTCGCCAGATTCGCCCCGGAAAGCGTGGCCACATCGCCGAGAACGAACCACCCGCTTTGCGTCGCCTGGGACTCGACACCAGGCACTGGACCGGTCAGGTCAAAGGCATTGGCTCCGGCTACTGGCGCATCGTCGGGCGGCCAAAAGTGGATGAAGGGCATCGGCTTTGCGCGGAGGCTGGCCTCGGCTCGGTAGCCAAGCAGCATCAAGAAATCTTGGCGCCGCTGGCGCCTGGAGGCGTTGGCTTGTCTACGTCTTGAGCTCCCCCAAACCGATACCGCAGCCATCAAGAAGATGGCTGTCCCTGGCTTCGGCTGTCCCTGCGCCCGTCCCTGGCTTCGCCCGCCGTTTGCCGCCTGCAGCCTCGACACCTACCGCAACCATCAAGAAGATGGCTGTCCCTGGCTTCGCCCGCTTTGGCTGTCCCTGGCTTCGCCCGCTTTGGCTGTCCCTGGCTTCGGTCCCTGGCTTCGGCGGGGTGGCAACCTTTCGCGCGGTATCATCGGCGTCAACCGTCAATATCGAGCGCCGCTTATGAGCACCGCGATCGAACATATCACTATGCAACTCGCAAAGTTGCCCCCGGAGCGGCTTGAAGAAGTGGTCGACTTCGTCGACTTCATCGCTACCCGCGAACAGGAACGCCGCTTGGTTCGGGCCGCGCAAGTCGTCAGTGAGGCCGCGTTGGAAACGCTCTGGTCAAACGAGACTGACGCCGCGTATGACCGCCTATGACTTCGGCGATGTTCTGCTGGTGCCGTTCCCATTCACGGACCAGACGGGTGTCAAGCAGCGACCCGCTGTCGTCGTCAACTCCGCGCGTTACCAGCGCGAACGGCCCGATCTGATCTTTATGCCCATCACCAGCCAGAATCAGGGTTCGGTGCGTTTCGGAGACGTCCCCATCGCCGACATCGGCGCCGCCGGCCTGCTCATGCCTGGCGTCATCAAGCCGATCCTGTTCACCATGGAAGCCAAGCTCGTCCGCAAGTCGCTCGGCCGTTTGGCAGACGAAGATCAACGCGCATTGCGCCACTGCATCGCACTTCTGATCGGCTGATCGCCCCTTGCGAAAAGTTGCCTTCGTCAGCTTCGGCAAAGAGTGGCTGTCCTGATCTTCTTGTGAACCAAGAGAGATCAGACAAGGAGAAATCTGGACAGTCGAGATCTGAGAGATCTGAAGCGGCAACGCAGATGCCAAAGGGACAAGCCTGGGCAAGGCGATGAAAATGGATTCGACAGCGGCGGCGAAGCCGCGGCGTCAACGCGAATCTTCTAACCGGTGGGCCGCGCGATCGCATGATTCGCGAATCGAACGTCCCTCCCCGTCCGCCCGCGAATCAGATCGCCAAGCGTTCCAGGTGCCGCGCTACACCGATCCCGCGCAGCCACGTCTGTTCGATCTCCCGAGCCTTGTCGATCAGCACCTCGGCCGCACCGATCGCTCCGAAGTATCCCGAGCCGACGGCAAGCACCTGGCGATGCCATCGATCAGTGGTGTAGCCGATGCTCCTCAGCGCAGCTGGCGGCGGGCCGGATATGGTGCCGCGCTTGCCGGGGTGAATGTGGCGACCTGTGTGGTCGACGAGTTCCAGGTAGTCGCGCTGTTTGAGCGTCAGTACGCCGAATCCGCGCACACCCAGCACAGGCGCCAATGGCTGATCGGCTTGATGGCGATCCTTCTCGATCACATCGAGGCGTTTGCGAGCGGATGTGTGCGCTGACTCATCAAGGCTGTCGCAGATCTTGGCTCGAACCGGGTTGAGATCGACGTAGGCCATCGCCGACAACACCGCGGTCTCGTCAAGCAAGGTTTGGCACTTGAACCTTGCCTCCCAGAAGTGCCCTTTGCAGCCATCCTCGCGGTTCGCACGCCGAGCGATAGGCTCGGCCAGGCAGCGCATGAACCAGGACAAGTCGCACAGCCGTTTACGTAACTCCTTGATTCGATCAACGTTCCCCGCCAGCACTTCGGCGCGATTGTCGGCGTCCACATCCTTCCGCGAGTACAAGCGTGACCAGCGAGCAGCAACCTCATCGGCAGTCCACTTGGCAGCGGCTTGCGGAATCACCTCCACGACCACGTGCAGGTGGTTGCTCATCACTGCATACCCCCAGACGGCCACTGAGAAAATCTCAGCGAGTTCGCCGATTCGGGCCTCCACCCATTGCCGTCTGTGCTCGTACGAACGACCGCTCTCGTGATCCTCGCCGCAGAGCCATGCCCGCCGTACGCAGCGCGAAACGCAGTGATAGGTCCCCGGCGAACCGGAGGGCGCAAGGATTGAGCGGGCGTAGGTCATGGAGCCAGCATCGACCTCTCCGCAAGGCCGCGCAGTCAGAAATCGGCACGAAGCGGTGTAGGAAAATTCCGAAACTCGTGTGTCCCGTGTCTGTTTCGCGCCTCGGCCAGCGCGATCGACTGTCGCGGTCGCCTGTATAGCGTCGACACCACCAACCCTCCGGGCGGGCGCTTGTATCGCGTCGATCGCGTCGATGGCGCGATCACGCTGGTTGGAAACACCGGCTACGTATCGAGCCTGGCACACGGCCCCATCGACTTCGACAACGCCAGCGGCCAACTCATGGGTTGGGTACAGGCCCAATCGGGCGCCTACATCGGTTACGGCAGCTACAGCCTGACTACCGGCTTTTTCACCGCGATCTCGACCACGCCTCAGTTGATCATGGGCGCCGGCGCCTTGAACAGCCGCTGCTGGGAGCGCTATGCCGACGGCTTCGAATGATTGCCGGTGGGACGCTGGTGTTTTCCCCCGGTGCGGCCGCGGCGCGGTGCCCTGCCCCAACTCAGGTGAGCCGCTTCGCCGCACACCAGGCTACGGCACGTTCACCGTCCAATTCGCCCATTGCCGTTCGGCAGTGGCGGCATCCATGTCATGTCGCAGCAGCTCGATCGCCTGGCTGTGCAGGATATCGGCCTCCGCCACCTCACCGCTCGCGAGCAAGCCCTGATGGACGCACAAGGCTGCGAACGCGCGAATTACGCCGGGTTCGGTGGTGCGGGCAATCACCGGCGCTGCGCGGGACCGCAATCTCGCGAGTGTCGCCGCGGTGGGCCGCAGCGCGTGGGTCGCAAGCGCGCTGATCAGCTGAACGCGGTCGAGGGGAATGCCCGCCTTGACCCCGCGCGCGTCGAACAAGGCCGCGGCTTCTGCTGCCAATCGCTGCGCTGCGCGCCAACGTTGTTGCCGCATTTTAATCAGCGCGGCCATGGAGAGAGCCTCGTCCAGCTCCCGAGTCTCTCGCGCGCTGATCGTTGGCATCAAATCATTCATTTCCCGATCCGCGTCGTCGACCTGCCCTGCGCTCAATAGGGCGAGGGCAAGCGTGATGCGTTGCGACTGGGTTTGCGGACTATCGGCGCCCACGACCTTTTCGGACAAGGCGACCGCGCGCCGACAAAGCTCGATGGCAGCTTGACCGTCGCCGCGCAGGATGCGCAAAGAACACAGCGCCTGGTCCATATACGCGACCCGCGCGACCGGATGGGCAGGATCCTTTTGCAGCAGCTCGCGGGCACGAAGGGTTGCGCGCTCAGCGTCTGCCAGGCGGCCCAAGCGCATTAGGAAGACACTAAGATTATTGTAGTCGACGGCTAGACGAAAACTGTCCGCACCAAAGAGCGCCCCGCGCTCATCGATGTTCTGCTGGGCAATTTCCAAGGCGCGCGCATAGTCGCCGCGATAGCCGGCGATTCGCACCAGCGTGGTTCGGCCTGCTACCCGATGGTTGCGCACCTCGTCGCTGACTGGAAGTGCATCGAGCATGCGTTGGCTTTCGTCGAGTGCGCGCTGCGCGGCATCGTGCTCACCTAGCTCGTTCAAGGTCACGCCGTGCGACTGCAGCGCCAGAGCGGTATCCAGGCCGGGACCAAAAATGGCGCGGGCTTCGGTGACCGCGATTGCGCCTTGCTTCGCGGCGGCGCTAAGCTCACCGAGCACGCGCAGTGATTGCGCGAACTCACGTCGCACGTTCGCGCGTCCGCTCGGTGCATCCGCCAGATCCGCGTCGAGACGCGCAATCGCACTGAGCAACCAGTCCTTGAAGGTCAAGGCCGCGCCCGCGCCCTGCTGGGTCACATTGGCATCTTCGATACGCAGGCTGAAAAACGCGTTGACGCGTTGCGCCTGGCGCTGTGCTTCACGCGCGGCACTGCTTTCTCGCTCGGCTCGTGCAGCCTGCTGCTGCGCGACATTGGCCTGCCACAGCCATGCCGAGCCCCGCTAACAACGCTAGAAAGACGGCGACGGCGCTCCCCACTGCCAGCTGATTGCGGGCGACAAACAGCCGCAGACGGTAGCCACCCGAGTCCGGCTGCGCGGCGATCGGTCGTGCGCTCAGCCAGCGGCGCAAGTCGTCCGCCAGCGCCGCGGCGCCGGCATAGCGCCGCACCGGTTCGCGCTGCAGGGCCGTGAGCACGATGGTGTCGAGGTCACCAGAAATGTCGCGACGTGCACGGGCGGTATCGGCGCCGCGGACACCCGATACGCCACGTCGTAGCAGCGTGCTTGGTGCTACTGCTTGTTCCGTCCGGACCTGCAGGGCCATCGCCTGTAGCGACTGCGACGGGCGTAGGTGCGGCCGCTCGCCCGTGAGCAACTCGAAAAGAATGATGCCGAGCGCGTAGACGTCCGTGGACGTGCTGATCGGCTCTCCCACTATCTGCTCCGGCGCCGCGTACTGCGGCGACATCAGGAAGGTGCCGCTTATCGTCAGCGCCTCGCCGGATGCGCTGTCGCCCAACAACTTGGCGATGCCAAAATCGAGCACACGCGGCTGGCCGTTGAGGTCGACCAGGATGTTGGAAGGCTTCAAGTCACGGTGGACCACCAAGCGCGACTGCGCATGCGCCACCGCATCACAGACGTCCACCAGCAAGCGCACGCGGTCGCGCACGTCGAGCCGCCGCTGCTGTGCATGCATCAGCAGGTCAACACCGTCGATGTAGTCCATCGCGTAGTACAGACGCCCATCGTCACTGACGCCGCCGTCGATGAAGCGAGCAATATGCGGATGGCTGAGCTCGGCAAGAATGCGGCGCTCACGTACGAAGCGTGCGATGAGCGCGTCGCTGTCCATTCCCCGTTTGAGCAGCTTGAGCGCGACCTGCTGCACGAAGGCGCCCTCGCGTCGCTCCGCCAACCACACCTCGCCCATGCCGCCCCGCCCAATTGGCCGGACCAACGTGAACGCCCCGACATGGGTCTCCGCCACTGCGGTCGGCACAGCATCGACACCGACCACGCCCTCGGCAATCGCCTCTACCCCGCGATCCAGAACGCCCGAGGGATCCGCATCCGCGCGCAGCAGCTTGATCAGATCCGCGGCCAACTCAGGGTCCGATAACTGCAACTGCGCCAAGCGCGCGGCACGCGCCGTATCGGCCAGCTCGATCAGGTCATCGAACTCGGAGAGGGCCCGTGCGTGCATTGGTCGTCTTTTCGCAAGAATAGTTTGCCGCAGTGATAGCGTTTTCGGCCGGCCGTAGATCCGACGTTTTCATCAGCAACGAGTTCGCGCTCCATGGCGGGGTCGCTGCCCATCAGCGGCGCCATTGTAAGAATACGCATCGGAGAAGGTCGCCGCGCCGAGCGGAGTGCCAGACCGCCGCGCTTGCGCTATCCGGTATACGGCTCGACGCAGCTGGCAGGGATCCAACCTTCCCTGCCCGCCTCGTCGATCACACGGAGCCGGGACGGGATCGGGACGGAGGGATCTGGACAGTCAAGATCTGGAAGCGGCAGCGCAGATGCGGCAGCGCAGATGCCAAAGGGACAGGCTGAGCAAGGCAGTAAGAGCGGGACTCGACAGCGGCGGCAGAGCCGCGGCGGAGTGCGCGTAAGGATCGCGGATCTTTTAGCCGATAGGCCGCGCGATCGCAGGATTCGCGAACCGAACGTCGCTCCCCGCCCGCGAATCAGATCGCCAAGCGCTCCAAGTGCCGCGCAACGCCGATTCCACGCAGCCACGTCTGTTCGATCTGCCGAGCCTTCTCGATCAGCACCTCGGCCGCACCGATCGCTCGGAAGTATCCCGAGCCGACGGCAAGTACCTGGCGTTGCCATCGATCAGTGGTGTAGCCGATTCTGGAAAGCGCAACCGGCGGCGAGCCGGTTATAGCGCCACGCTTGCCGGGGTGGATCTGGCGACCCGTGTAGTCGACGAGTTCCAGGTAGTCGCGCTGCTTGAGCGTCAGCACGCCGAATCCGCGCAAACCCAGCACCGGCGCCAACGGCTGATCGGCTTGATGGCGATCCTTCTCGATCACATCGAGGCGTTTGCGAGCGGATGTGTGCGCTGACTCTTCAAAGGCTGTCGCAGATCTTGGCGCGGACGGGATTGAGATCGACATAGGTCATCGCCGACAACACTGCCGTCTCGTCGAGCAGGGCTTGGCACCTGAATCGTGCTTCCCAGGCCGGTTTTTGCTCCTGCAAAACCGGCATACCGTCCATCCATGGACATAAAATGCCCTTTGCAGCCGCCCTCTCGATTCGCACGCCGAGCGATGGGCTCGGCCAGGCAGCGCATGAACCAGGACAGGTCACACAGCCGTTTACGAAACTCCTTGATTCGATCAACGTTCCCCGCCAGCACTTCGCCGCGCTTGTCGGCGTCCACATCCTTCCGCGAGTACAAGCGTGACCAGCGAGCAGCAACCTCGTCGGCAGTCCACTTGGCAGCGGCTTGCGGAACGACCTCCACGACCACGTGCAGGTGGTTGCTCATCACTGCATACCCCCAGACGGCCACTGAGAAAATCTCAGCGAGTTCGCCGATTCTGGCCTCCACCCATTGCCGTCTGTGCTCGTACGAGCGACCACTCTCGATCCTCGCCGCACAGCCAGGCCCGCCGCACGCAGCGAGAAGTGCAGTGATAGGTCCCGGGCGAGCCGGACGGGGCAAGGATGGAGCGAGCGTAGGTCATGGAGCCAGCATCGCCCTGTCAGCTCATCGGCGCAGCCGGAGATCGGCCCGAAGCGGTGTAGGAAGATTCTGAAACTCGTGTGTCCCGTGTCTGTTGTTGTTCGGCAGCGTTGTTGTGTTCTTGTGATAATCTCAGCGACGGACCTCGATCCGTAAAAATACATGAAGCTTAAGCAGTTCCGCGTGACAAATTTCCGTTCTGTTGAAGACAGCGGTTGGATCGAAGCCGATAGAGTGACAGCCCTCATCGGAGTAAACGAATCGGGAAAGACTAATCTCCTGCTGCCCCTATGGAAGCTCAACCCGGCAAGGGACGGAGAGATACAGCCGACATCGGACTACCCAAAAACGCTCTTCGGGGAAATAAGGCTTTCCCCCGGCAACTACCACTTCATCGAAGCCGATTTCCTGACTGAGGCACTTGGTGAAAAACTAGCCGAAAGAGCCAAGATTCCAGAAACAGCCACTCAAATAGTGAGGGTAACCAGATTCTTCGACGGTGAATATTCTGTAGAGTTTCCGGACTTTAAGCAAACCACATCTGTTGCGAGATCTGATTTATATAGTGCAATCGCAATCTGCGCAGAAAGTGTTCGGATCGCGCAAGCGCTCAAGCAAGAAATAGATCTGAGGTCAAGTCTAGTAGAAAGATTAACTGAACTCGCAGCCCAGCTGCCTGAAAAGGAGCATCTTTCCGCGCGAGAGGTAGAATTGGTCGCACAAAAGGTTTCAGCCCTGATGCCACAGGAGCCGGCGAAGACCAGCGCTATCGTTCCAATAGTAGCTCAACTCCGCGATCAGATCGCAGACATTAGCTCGAAGATGTCAGCGCCGCAGCCCGGCGCGCAGGCAGGTGTTTTGCAGTTTGTGATTTCTCAGATGCCTTCGTTCGTGTATTACTCGAATTACGGCAATCTTGACTCGGAAATCTATCTCCCCCATGTTGTCGCGAACATGAAAAGAGACGACCTCGGATCACGGGAAGCCGCAAAGTCCCGGACGCTTCGCGTCCTTTTCAGCTTCGTGAGATTGCTGCCCGAAGAAATTCTCGAGCTCGGTCGCGATTTCAAGGATGTGACGGGACAAGGAAGGGAACCGAACGCGATTGAGATTGCCGAGATTGCAGAACAGAAGCGGACGCGGTCAATTCTGCTCCAATCGGCGAGCGCGACCTTAACCCAACGATTCCGAGAATGGTGGAAGCAAGGAAATTACCGTTTCCGATTCGAAGCCGATGGCAATCACTTTCGAATATGGGTAGCGGACGATCGGCGGCCCACGGAAGTTGAGCTAGAAAATCGAAGCACAGGACTTCAATGGTTTCTTAGCTTCTACCTCGTTTTCCTCGTTGAGAGTCAAGGTGACCACAAAAGATCCATACTGCTGCTCGACGAGCCGGGCGTATCACTACACCCACTGGCCCAGCGTGACCTGTCAGCATTCTTCGAAAACCTCGCAGCGACCAACCAGATCATGTACACCTCGCACTCCCCATTCCTTGTCGATGCGGATCGTCTTGAGCGAGCGCGAAAGGTCTACGTTGCTACCGATGGCACGACGAAAGCCACGTCAAATCTCCGCCACAGCGAAGGAAGAGACGAACAAGCCGGCGCAGCGTATGCAGTTCATAGTGCGCTGAACCTCAGTGTCGCTGAAAGTCTGCTGGTAGGTTGTCAACCAATCTTGGTAGAAGGGGCTTCAGATCAGCACTATTTAACTACAATTAAATCACTTCTGGTCGCGGAAGGAAAAATAAAGCCAAAGCGAGAACTGGTATTTCCTCCTTGCGGCGGTACAAAGACAGCACGCGCCGTAGCGAGCATCTTAACTGGAAGAGACGATAGCCTCCCGAAGGTGTTGCTGGATGGGGACGGTCCCGGGAAGCGTTTGGCTGAAAGTCTCAGAGGCGAACTTTACGCATCAGCACCCGACCGAGTGTTGCTGGTGTCGGATTTTGTTGGTATGGACAAGGCGGAAATTGAAGATCTGTTTCCACCAGAGTATATAGCTGATGAGCTCGACCGAATGATTCGGGAGGCAGACGAGCGGCTCGCGGATGTGATCAAGCGAACTGAGCCCTTCGTCGGCCAAGTTGAATTATGGGCCACCAACCAGAGGGTTAACCTAATTCCTCACTGGAAAGTCCATCTATCAGTACGGGTCAAACAGCGGGCACTGACTCAAGGACTCGTTAGCTTTCCAGTCGAAGTAGTTGAGCGCTGGGTTCGGCTCTTCGAAGCATTTGCTTGATCACTCGGCACCAGAAGAGCCGGACGAGACAGCATAAAGCGGAAGTTATCTAAAATGACGCCGACACAAGTGACGGAACTTCTGCAAGACTTTTCGTTTGAGAATTGGCTCCTTGACGAAGCATTGCTTGTGCATCCGAATTTGTTTCCAAATCGAATCGACCTCCGAGGCTCGCGAGCAAGAATCGAGTTTTCGACAACTTCCAACTTCGCCGAAGATGTGGTGGAAAGTTTTCGAGACAAGTTGCTCTTGCCACTTCTTTTCGGGACTGCGTGGAAGATATTAGATCTCGTAGTGGAGAGAGCTTGGCAAGCGAGGGGCGGTCCATCCAAGCCATCAATCAATGGAAAAGCTCAATGGAGCATATCTGGTCTGGCGGATCTTGCGTCACTGATCGGTTGCGACGCTTCCATTGGAGATAGAGTCTTTGGCACTTATCGGGCAACCTTAGAGCTGCGCCATGCGCTGGTGCACCGACGTATTTCGCGGAATGACGGAGGCCTTATCGTCCAAAGCGGACAGTTCCTTACCCGAGGAGAAATCCTCGCCTTCTGCAAGCTCGCTCGCCGAATCACGGTAAGCGTCCGACACCGACCATATTGAGCTCAGCGGCGCAGTGGGCTAGTTCACGGTGTCAAGCTGGTTTTGGTGCCCAGTTCATCGGCATCAAGCTGTCGATATCCCGATTGAGCGTACTGGGTAGCCGCTCGAGCACGT
>JANPJV010000074.1:0-39970 GCA_031425695.1 Rhodanobacteraceae bacterium
CCACCCGGGGCAGGCAGCGCAGACCCACCAAAGACCGTTGCGCTCACCTCAAAACGGCAGCTTCATTCCCGGCGGCAGCTGCATGCCACCCGCGACCGCCTGCATGCGCGACTGGCTGAGCTCGGCAATCTTGTTGACGGCGTCGTTGACGGCCGCGGCGATCAGGTCCTCGAGCATCTCGGCGTCGTCCTTGAGGAGCTGTGGATCGATGCGGACGCGGCGCGCCTCGTGGCGTCCGGTCATGGTCACGCTGACCATGCCGCCGCCGGCTTGACCGGTGACTTCTGCCGATTCCAGCTCCTTCTGCACGCGCTGCAGCTCTTCCTGCATCTTCTGCGCCTGCTGCAGCATGTTTCCGATACCACCACGCATATTCATCGGCCTTCCTGTTCTTCCAATCGCAAGGATCCGGGGATGATACGGGCGCCGAAATCACGCGTGAGTGACTGCAGGCCCGGATCCGCGACCAAATTCTGCTCGGCCGCGGCGACGCGCTCGCTGCGCGCGCGCTGGGTGCGCTCGGCCGGGGTTTCCCCGTCGATATTGCGCACCAGGATCTCCACGCTGGTCTCGGGACCGAGGGCAGCGCGCAGCGCCTGCTCCAGCGCGCCGCGGGCGGTCGGCGTATTCAAGCTTTCGGCATTCGGCGCGAGCACCAGGCGCCAGCGCGAGCCCGTCTGCTCGAGCAGCTTGAGTTGCGCCGCGAGCTGCTGGGCCGGGCCTTTCAACTGCAGGCGCGCGGCCACCTCGAGCCAGTCGCCCTTGGCGGTGATCGCTTGCGGGACGCTGGGTACGCTGATCGGTGCTGGCGCCGGCGCCGGCGTCGGCACACTGGGCGCGGGCGCTGGCGCCGCGGGTGGAGTGGGCGTGCGTGGCGCTGCCGTCGGTGCTGGACGCACGGTCGGCGGAGCGCTGCGCACCGGGCTGGATGCAGGCGCATGGCTGATTTCGGCGCCGCCCGCGGAAGCCGGCCGAAAAGCCAGCAGACGCAGCATCGCCATCTCGAAGCCCGTGCGGTGATCGGGCGCCAGGTCGAGATCGCGCTTGGAATGCAGGGTCAGCTGATAGAAGAGCTGCACTTCCTCGGGCGACAACCCGGCGCTCAGCGCTGCGAGCGCAGGCGTGTCGACGAGCTCGGATTCGATCTCTTCGCCAAAGCTCTGGCGGACCGCAATGTCATGCCAGAGCATCAACAGCTCGCCGAGCAGGCTCGCGTAATCGACCGAGAGGGCCGCGATATGGACCAGCTCGGCCCGCAAGCTGGCGCGGTCGCCACTCATCAGCGCATGCGCGAGCACGCCAAGCGAGCGGCGGTCGATGGTCCCGAGCATTTCCAGCACTTCGTCGGTGCGGACGACGCCGTTGCCGAACGCGATCGCCTGGTCAAGCAGGCTCAAGCCATCACGCAGGCTGCCGTCGGCCGCGCGCGCGAGCGCATGCAGTGCCGGCGGCTCCGATTCGATGCTCTCGGCCGTGAGGATGCGCTGCAACTGCCCTTCGATCTCCGCGCGCTCGAGGCGCTTCAAGCTGAATTGCAGGCAGCGCGAGAGCACCGTCACCGGGAGCTTCTGCGGATCGGTGGTGGCCAGCAGGAATTTGACGTGCGGCGGCGGCTCTTCCAACGTCTTCAAAAGCGCATTGAAGCTCGCGTTCGACAGCATGTGTACTTCGTCGATCAGGTAGACCTTGTAGCGCCCGCGCGCCGGCGCGTAGACCACGTTGTCGAGCAGGTCGCGGGTGTCATCGACCTTGGTCCGCGAGGCCGCATCAATCTCCAACAGGTCGACGAAGCGTCCCGCATCGATGTCCTTGCAGGCCGAACACACCCCGCACGGATCCGAGGAGATCCCGACCTCGCAGTTGAGCGCCTTCGCCAGGATCCGCGCGATGGTGGTCTTGCCCACCCCCCGCGTACCGGTGAACAGGAAAGCATGATGCAGCCGCCCGGTCTCGATCCCGTTGACCAGCGCCCGCACCACATGCTGCTGCCCCACCAGCTCCGCAAACCGCCGCGGCCGCCACTTACGGGCAAGAACCAGATAACTCATCGATAGCACCAGAACCGATCGAGCCCGGGAGTATGGCGGAAGCGGATGTGGGTGTTGCTGTTGGTGTTGGCGTTGGGCTCTCGTAGGTCATGTTGCGCCCGCGCACCTACCGGGTGAGCGACTGGGCCTGTCGGGCGCTGCTTGACGACTTTTATGCACGCCCACAAAAAACCGAGAAAAGCCACGCCTTGGCAACCGCTACCGGCAACGGTTAGCATTGCGGGCTGGCTTGGGCGATCACGGACGTGAATCGACCGGGCGGATAGTGGAGCGATGTCCGAGCGGTTGAAGGAGCACGCCTGGAAAGTGTGTAAACGGCTTAAACCCGTTTCGAGGGTTCGAATCCCTCTCGCTCCGCCACTTTCCGCTACAGGTGGCAATCGCCACAGAGTTACCAGCTGCAAGTTTTGACGTAACGACCCTTTCTGCGGGGGCCCCTGTCGGTCCCTCCGCGTCGTCAGGCCGTCAACCCCGCCAGGCCCGGAAGGGAGCAACGGTCGCGGTACGAACGAGCGCCGGAGTGTGGCTGGCGGGGGCTTCCACCCTACAAATGCAAAAGGCGGCCAACCGCCGCCTTTTGCTTTTGTAGGGGGCTCCATCGATCGGCCTGGACAGGCCATCCCTGGCCTGCCCGTCCCCGCTCAGCAAAAAATGTCTTTTTTGCTTCGCTTCATTTTCAATGACAGGGTCATTGAAAATGGCGGCACATCCCGGTGCCGGGGCAGTCGCCGCATTCGTGCGACCCCGCAAACGAAACCGAAACCCAAATCCGAAACCAGCTTCACGGCAACGGGTGCAACCACTCCGGCCCGCCGTCCGCGTAGTGCTCATGCTTCCAGATGGGCACGCGGGCCTTGAGGGAGGCGATGGCAAAGGCGCAGGCCTGGAATGCGAGGTCGCGGTGGATCGAGGTGACGCCGACCCACACGGCAAGCTCACCGAGAACCACCTTGCCGATGCGGTGGACGATCAGCACGCGGGTGACGTCATGCAGGCGAGCGGTTTCTTCCGCGACGGCAAGGCCTTCCGGGACGGCGACGGAAGCGAAGGCCTCGTAGACGATGTGGTCGACCGACCTGCCGCGGTTGTGGCGGCGAACACGTCCTTCAAAGATCACCGCTGCACCGCAGTCGAGATCCTCGATGCGCTCGCGCAGCACGGCCGGGTCGATGGGATCTGCGGTCAGTTCGAAGCGGAGCGGCATCGGTCAGCCCCCTGAAAATGGAGGCAAGAAGGCAATCTCATCATCCTCTGCAAGCGGATGTTCCCAGGCAACCATCCGCCCGTTCACGGCTAGCCGAATCGCGTGGCTGTCGAACTTCCAGCCGAATCTGGCCCGCAGTTGCTCATACAAGACGCGAGCGTCCGCATCGGCAAGCGCGACGCGCTCGCGCTCCGGACCGCCCGGATTGCGCATGGACGCGAAGTAGCGCACTTCGACCTCGATCACACCCTGCCCTCGACAATTTCGTCGCATACGAAATCATGTTTGCCGCCGTGCTTTTCAACCAGGCGCAGCTCACGGATTTCGATCTCGTGCGAGAGCGCCTTGCACATGTCGTACAAGGTCAGCGCAGCGATCGCGGCGCCGGTCAGCGCTTCCATTTCCGCACCGGTACGCGCGGTCAGGCGCACGCTGCATTCGACGCGCCAGTGGCCATCGTCGTTGGGCTCGATCCGCACCTGGCAATCTTCGAGAGCCAAGGGATGGCAGAACGGAATCAGCTCATGCGTGCGCTTGGCGCCCATGACCCCGGCGATGATCGCCGTATCGATCACCGAGCCCTTCTTGCCGGCAAAGCCCTGCTCGCGAAGCGCCAGGTGGACCGCGAGCGGGAACACCACGATCGCCTGCGCACGCGCCATGCGCGCGGTGGCTGGCTTGGCGCTGACATCGACCATCTGCGGCCGACCCTGCGCATCGACGTGGGAGAGGCTCATCCGCCGATCCGGTACATTTCGACGCGCGCGCCGGGGCGTAGTGCCGCGTCGAAGCGCGCTTCGCTGTAGCGATCGGCACGCCCGCGCCAGACGCCCAGGATGGCGGCGCGCAGGGCGGCATCGTCGGCATTGCTGCGCAGCGGCGTGCGCAGGTCCTGGCCCTGTGCGGCGAACAGACAGGTGTAGAGGCGACCATCGGCGGAGAGCCGTGCGCGCGTGCAATCGCCGCAAAATGGCTGGCTGACCGAGGAGATGAACCCGAGTTCGCCGCCGCCATCCGAAAAACGGTAGCGGACGGCCACCTCGCCACGATAAGCCGGTTCCACGGGCTCGAGCGCGTGCTGCTCGCGTACGCGCGCCAGCACGTCGCGCGATGGCACGACCGCGCTTCGATCCCAGCGATTGCAGGTGCCGACATCCATGAACTCAATGAAACGCAGCGAATAAGTCTCCGCCTTGCCGGCCGCACGGTTGCGTGCACGAAAATACTCGACCAGCGGCAGCACCTGGTCCTCGTTGACGCCGCGCTGGACCACACAGTTGATCTTGACCGGCGACAGGCCCGCAGCGACGGCGGCATCGATGCCTGCCAGCACCGGACCCAACTCGCCTCGGCCGCCACTCATCGCGGCAAACAGCGCTGGATCGAGCGCGTCGAGGCTGATGGTGATGCGGTGCAGGCCAGCCGCGGCGAGCGGCGCCGCCATTTTCTCCAGCAGGCTGCCATTGGTCGTCAATGCCACGTCCGGCGCGGTTGGTAGGCGACTCAGGGACGCGACGATCTCGGCCAAGTCCTTGCGCAGCAGTGGCTCACCGCCCGTGAGGCGCAGCTTGCGCACCCCGAGCCCGCAGAAAATCCCGGCAAGGCGGGTGATCTCGGAGACCGACAATCGCGCCGCAGCCCCCATGAAGGCGTGATCTCGCGGGTAACTCTCCTCCGGCATGCAATACGGGCAGCGAAAATTGCAGCGATCGATGACGGAGATGCGCAGGTCCGCGAGCGGACGCGCCAGCCGGTCGAGTGCGGCGAGCTCATGCACGCTCAAGCACGGCTCCGTTGCGACCAGGTGGCTTCCAGCGCCTCCGGTGCTGGTTCCGACAGCGCATATGCCTGGCCGGCCTCGGCAACGACGTGGCCCGCGCTGCGATACGCAGCAGCGGTGGCGGCATCGGGGTAGTGATAGAGAACCATGCGCATCACGGTTTCCGGCGGGTAGTGCGTGGTGAGATCGATGAGCCCCGTGTGCGACGGATTGGGCAGCGGCGCGCAATCATGAAAGATGCGCTCGCCCTGTGCCGCATGCACGCCCAGTTGCTCGGGGATGGGGCGAGTATCGCCGCTGTAGGCGAAGCTGCCATGAACGGCCAGACCAAAGGCACTGTCGGGCGCGTGGTGGCGCACCGGAAACACCGCGACACGCAGCCCCGAGTGCCAGAAGAACTCGCTGACCGGCACGAGCTGGAACACGTCCCAGAAATTGCGTCCGCCCTCGGCCACCCAGTTCGGAAAATCGGCGATCCGCCGCTGCAGCAACGGCACCAGGGGCGCCGGCACATAAAGCCGCGGGAGCGCGGCATTGGCAAAAGCCAGCTGGTAGAACCAGGCTTCCAGGTCGCCGATGTGGTCGAGGTGCGCGTGGGTGATGAAAGCCGCCTGCGGCAGCGCGCCGTAGCGCTGGGAAAAAGTTTCCAGCACGCCGAAACCGGCGTCGATGAGCAGCAAGGGATGGCCGTCCGCCTCGAGCACCGCGCTCGCGCTGCCGAGCTGTCGCGCCAATGCGCTGCCGACGCCAAGAAAACGCAATGAGTAGGTTGTCATGCTGTTGAGCTCACGTAGGCCGCTGTGCCGAGAAGCGGCTCTGCGGCGCTATTCGCGAAAGAGCGCCGGTGAGCGCACATGAAGCCGTGCGCACACCAGCCTACGACGCCGAGAAAACGCAAGGCGTAGCCGCTCATGCCCTTCTCCCTGGCTTCTTGCGCGACGGCGGACCAGTGCGCAAGGCGCGGGCATGGGCCTCGACCAGGGCGGTCCAGCCGCTGATGGCACCGGGCGCGCGCATGCGGGCGCCGAAGATCTTGTTGAACGAGCGCTGCAGCCGACGCAGGTTGGCCTGTGGCCAGTCGCCGGTCTTCGGGTCGCGGCGGCTGCCGCGGTCCCAGTCGATGATCCAGATGCGCATTCCGGCGTCGACCAGCAAATTGTGCGCATTGAGATCGGCGTGCTCGAAGCCCGCCGCATGCACCTTGCCGATGCTGTTGCCGAGCGCGGACCAGGCAAATCCCGACCAGTCGGGCAATGCCTCGAGGACACTGGAAAGCTTCTGGCCAGCGATGCGCGCCATCATCAGGTCACCCGTGTAGAACAGGCCCAGGCGCTGCACCTGCGCTGCCAGCGGACGCGGCACACGCAGGCCGGCTGCATGCGCCTCGGCCAGCAACTTGAATTCCCGAATCGGCCGCGCCTGCTCGACCCCGCTCCAGAGATAGCGATCGCCGAGATAGCGCGCGACTGCGCCGCCGCGCCGGTAGCGCCGCAGCACCGCCTCGCCAAACTCACCGCGAACCGCATAGGTGCGCCCGCGGCCGCCATCGAGCAGCACTGGCTCAGGCCAATTCGCGGCGACGAAGCGCTCGGGCGCAGGCACGGGCAGGCGCGCAGCGTCGTAGATCACGATCCGCCGCCCCTCCACCAATGTTTGCGCGAAGATCGGCTTCTCGCTCACGATGCGCACCCTAAGTTCCATCCTCGGACAGCATAACCGCGATGCCTGAAGCTTCGAGTCTCTGCCTGCTGCGTCTGTCCGCGCTGGGCGACGTCAGCCATGTGCTCCCGCTGGTCCATGCCCTGCGCCAGCAGAGGCCACAGCTGCAGCTCAGCTGGATCCTGGGCAAGGCCGAGGCCAGGCTGCTCGAAGGCGTGCCCGGCGTCGAGCTGCTGCCCTTTGCCAAGAACACGGGCTTTCGCGGCATGCGGGCAATCTGGAAACAGCTGGACGACCGCCACTTCGATGCGCTGCTGCTGATGCAACTCGCGTTGCGTGCAAACGTGCTGAGCTTCGGCGTGCATGCAGGGAGGCGGATTGGCTACGACCGTGCGCGCAGCAAGGAAGGCCACTCCTGGTTCATCGACGAACGCATCCCCGAGCATCCGCGTGGCCACGTGCTGGAGACCCTGTGCCGCTTCGGTGAGCCGCTGGGCGTGCGCGTCGACGAGCTCGTCTGGGATTTCGCGATTCCTGATCACGCCCACGAATTCGCCCGGGCGGCGCTGCCAGCGGGCGACGTGCCGCTGCTCGGCATCAGCCCGTGCTCGAGCCACCAGCGGCGGAACTGGCATGCGCGCGGCTATGCCGAGCTCGCACGCCACGCGTATCGCCGCCACGGCATGGAGATCGTACTGCTCGGCGGGCGCAGCGAAATCGAGCTGGAGATGCGCGACCACCTGCGCGCGCTCGCGCCGGAGCTGCCGTTCGTTGATCTCGTCGGCAAGGACACGCTGAAACAACTGCTGGCGCTGCTGGGACGGTTGACCGTGCTGGTGGCCCCGGATACCGGCCCGGCGCACCTCGCCAGCGCGCTCGGCATCCCGGTGCTGGGCCTCTACGCGGCCACGCTCGCCTCGCGCAGCGGCCCCTATCGCAGCCTGCGATGGTGCGTGGACAAGTACGCCGACGTCGCGAAACAGCAGGGCCGCGATCCCGACCAGCTGCCGTGGGGAAAACGCCTGGAGTTTCCGGGCGTGATGGAAGCCATCACCATCGAGGAAGTCATCGCCAAGCTCGACGCCCTGCTGGCGACGCCGCCCGATCAACGCCTCGCGCCGGCCAAGCTTCGGCGGGGGTAGGAAGCACCAGAAGAGCAAGAGCAGAGCAACAGCAATCCACAGATTACATGGATGAACAGCGGTCGAAGTCAGGTCAGTGCGCCGCGCCCAGGTTGAACGCTTTAATCTGTTTAATCCGCTTTTCATCCATGTAATCTGCGGATTGCTTTGCTTCGCTTTGCTTTGCTTCGTGCGGATGTGCTCTCCTTTCGACCCCAAAAGAGTGTGCCCTTGACCATGTCGCAACTGCTGGTTCCCGTGTCGTATGGCGAGCTGATCGACAAGATCACGATCCTGGAGATCAAGGTCGAGCGCATTGACGACCCGGCGCGGCGGGCGAATGTGCGGGCCGAGCTCGATGCGCTGCTGGCAACCTGGAGAGCGCACCCGGCGGCGAGCGACGAACCCATCGACGATCTCTGGGCCAGCCTGCGTGAGATCAATACCCGCCTCTGGGTGATCGAGGACGAGATTCGCTTCAAGGAAGCCGCCGGCGCCTTCGACAGCCAGTTCATCGAGCTCGCCCGCGCGGTGTACTTCGTCAACGATGAGCGCGCACGGGTTAAACGCGAGTTGAACACGCGCCTCGGCTCCGCGCTGGTTGAAGAAAAATCCTATGCAGATTACCGTCGTGCGGGTGCTGTGGCGCCGTCCTGAGCGGTACCCTCAGGCATCACGTTGCGCTCGTATCACGCGTGCTTTGATGGACCACCGTTCGGACGGGAGCTTGGGTGAAATCAGGTCGTGTGTTGGTCTCATGCGTCCTGGCGCTGATCCTGGCATTGCTGCCGCAGACGCCGGCACAGGCGCTTGACCCCGATATCGCGTTTCGCGATTACGCGATCGACAGCTGGGGGGTCGACGCCGGCCTGCCGCAGGTTTCCATCCTGAGCATCACCCAGGACCAGACTGGCTACCTGTGGCTGGGTACCCAGGCCGGACTGGCGCGCTTCGACGGCGTACGCTTCAAGGTCTTCGATCGACGCAACAGCAATGGCGTCAATGCCAATGAGGCCAGCCACAGCCTGTGCGCCCGGAACGGAGCCCTGTATTTCGGCACCGCGCGCGGGCTCGTCGTTTACGCAGACCTGAAGTTCCAGCAGGTCGGCCCGCAACTGCCAATCCAGGGCTTGGTGGAAACCGCTGGCGGTGAAATCTGGGCTGCGAGCTCGGCCGGGATTCTTCGCTATGCAGACGGCAAGCTTGCGCTTCCCGATGCTGGCGCGCTGGAGGCGACCAGTCTGGCGCGGGACGGCGACGAAATCTGGGTCGGCGGCATCGGCAGCCTGCGTCGGCTGGGCGCTGGCAAACCGGTCGAAATTCCCTTGCCTGGCGAGCTCGCGACGGTACCGCTCACGCGGCTGGCGGTTGCCAGGGACGGGCTGTGGATCGGCACCCGGATCGGTCTTTATTACTGGTCGAGCAGCGACGGGACGGTGGTACCGCATGCGCTGAACTGGGATCCAGCCCACGCGGCCCAGCCGGAGGCGGGCCGGATCGAAGGCCTCTATCTGGACCGCGATGGAAACCTCTGGATCGGGACCTCGATGACCCTCTATCGACGGCGTCCGGACGGCACCATGGACCGCGTTGCCGAGGAAGACCTGAAACCGAATTCGTTCATCCTCAGCCACTTCGAGGACCGCGAAGGGCACTTGTGGCTCGGCAGCAGGACCGAGGGTCTGTTCCGTCTTTGGAACGGCTGGGCGAGTCGCATCGACGATCGCGAAGGGCTGATGGACCGCTTGACCTGGGCGATGACGGTCGATCCGGATGGCCAGATCGTGATCGGATCAAATTCAAACATTACGCGGCTGTCCGACAGCGGTCCCGTCGAGATGATCACGGCCGCCGAGCTCGGCAACCGCACGCCCTACGAACTCAGTTTCGATCGCGACCGCCGCCTGTGGATCGGCACCCGCAGCGGGCTGCTGATCCATGAAGCGGGCGTTACCAGCCTCCCGCCCGCACTCGGCCCGCTCGCACGCATGCAGGTCAACGTCATCAGCCCGCTCGCGGACGGCATTGTCTGGCTGGGCACGTCTGGCGGTCTGTATCGCTTCCGGGACGAGCGCCTCGAGCGCATCGACCTGGCAACGGGCGGACCTTCCGACCCGGTTCGTTCATTGCTGATCGAAGCGGATGGCGGGCCGCTGGTCGGCACCGAGACAGGCTTGCTCCAGCTGGTCGACGGCAACTTGCGGCAGCCAGAGTGGGCGCTCCCGCTGCGGGGGCTCTTCATCACCGTGATCCGCCAGATCAAGCCCGGGCTCATCGTGATCGGCACCCGGGACGCGGGCTTGGCCCTGTTCGCGGACGATAAGCTGCTGATCATCGACGACCTCGATGGATTGCCGAGTACCAACAGCTGGACCGCCGAGGTGGTCGACGGGAAGCTGTATGTCTCGACGATCGACGGCGTCTGGCGTGTCCCGGTGGCCGATCTGCCCGATCCCCGCCGCCCGGCGGAGCGGCGCATCCAGCCGGAAACTGTGCTTGGCCGCACCACCGGCATCCAGCACATCCATTGTTGCAATGGCGGCGCGCAATCACGCCGACTGGTCATCGGCGACGTCATCTGGTACCCGGCCATCCATGGCGCCGTGCGCGTCGATACCCGCGCGATTGCCCCGCCCGAGAGTGCACCGACCGTCGTCGTCGAGGGCCTGCGCAACCTCGACCGCTGGCACGATTCGAGCACGGACATCGTCATCGGCACGCAAAACCGGGACGTCGAGCTGCAGTTCACCGCACTCAGTTTTCGCGACCCGAAGAACACGCGCTTTCGCTACCTGCTCGAAGGCTACGATCAGTCCTGGCAGCTTGCAGGTACCCGCCGCAGCGCCTTCTATACCAACCTGCCGCCGGGTGACTATCGCTTTCGCGTCGAGACACTGAGCGACACCACTGCCACCCCGAGCGCGTCAGGATCCCTGCGTTTCAGCGTCGCGCCCAATTGGTTCGAGCGACGCTCGGTGCAGGCTGCGGCGGTGCTGTTCCTGCTCGCGCTGGCCGCATTGATCCCACTCCTGCTGCAGCGACGCTTCAAGCAACGGGGCCGGCTGCTGGAGGTGCTGGTCGAAACCCGGACGGTGGAGCTGAGCGAGGCCAGCTCGCGCCAGCGTCAGGCCAACCTCGCGCTGTCCGAATCGAATGCCGCCCTGTTGCGCGAGGTCGATGAGCGCGCCGCGGCCGAATACGCGCTGCACCAGCGCAACACCGAGCTGGTCGCACTGACGCAGATGCTCGAGGGCACGCAGAGCCAGCTGCTGCAGTCCGAGCGCATGGCCTCGGTCGGCCAGCTCGCGGCCGGCGTCGCCCACGAGATCAACAACCCGATTGGCTATGTGCATTCCAATCTCAACAGCCTGGCACGCTATGTCGAAGACATCATGCAGCTCGTCGCCACCTATGAAGCACTCGACCCGTTGATCGCCGCCAGCGATGCGCAGGCCGCCGCAACGGTGAACGAGCACAAGGAGCGCATCGAGCTCGAATTCATCCGCACCGATCTGCGCGGGCTCCTGGCAGAGTCTCAGCAGGGCATTGTTCGCGTCGAGAAAATCGTCAAGGATCTCAAGGAGTTCTCGCATGTGGGCGAGTCCGAGTGGCAGATCGTCGACATCCATGCAGGCATCGAGAGCACGCTCAACGTGGTCGCCCACGACCTCAAGTACAAAGCCGAGCTGGTGCGCGACTACGCCAAGACGCCGTGGATCGAATGCCTGCCCTTCCAGCTCAATCAAGTGTTCCTGAACCTGCTGATCAACGCCGTGCACGCGATTCCGGACCAGGGCGTGATCACGATCACCACGCGCAGCGACGACAAGGAGCTGACGGTCAGCGTGAGCGACACGGGCAAAGGCATCCCGCAGAATGTCATCAATCGGATTTTCGATCCGTTCTTCACCACCAAGCCCGTCGGCCAGGGCACCGGCCTCGGACTCTCGGTCTCCTACGGCATCATCCAGCGCCACGGCGGCCGCATCGAAGTCGTCAGCGAAGTCGGCTGGGGCACCACATTTACCGTCCACCTTCCCCTCCGCCGCGTGGACAGCGAAGCGCTCGACGCCGAGGCGACCGCGGCGAACGGATGAGGAGCGAACCCAACGTAGGTCATGTTGCGCCCGCGTGGAAGTGGCCCTAGCGCACTTGGTATTCGGGCGCTACTTGACGGCTCTTACGCGACAAGGCGTTGTCACGTAGCGCCCGACCTGGGGCTCGCCCGTACCTGGCCCAGCGCGGGCGCAACGTGACCTACGTGCCTGGTGTAACGACCCGCCCTCCGCCCGGTTAGCATCGAGTGCTCCGTTGCTTCCGGTGGCCTGATCGATGAGCTCGTTGGTGGATCGCCGTAATCTCGACTTCCTGCTGGACGAAGTGTTCGACTTTGCGGGGATGTTCGGGTGGGCGGCGTTTGCCGAGCACGATGCGGGATCGGCGCGTCAAAGCATCGAGCTGGCGGAGCAGCTGGCGCTGGCGCGGTTTGCGCCGCATCGGCAGCTCGGCGACAGCCAGGAACCGCAGATCGTCGACGGGCGGGTGGTCATTCCCGAGGCTGTCCGCGATGCCCTGCGCGAATACCACGAGGCCGGGTTTACCTCGATGGCGGTGCGGCCGGAGGACGGCGGGCTCGGGTTGCCGTATACCCTCGCGCTGATCTGCGACAGCCTGTTTTTTGCGGCCAACATCAGTACCACCGGCTATGCGTTGCTCACGCGTGGGGTCACCAATCTGATCGCCACCCACGGCAGCGCGAGCCAGAAGCAGTGCTACCTGCCGCCACTGACCAGTGGGCGCTGGTTTGGGACGATGTGCCTGTCCGAGCCGCAGGCCGGGTCGTCGCTGGCCGATATCCGCACGCGCGCCGACGCACTCGGAGATGGCCGTTATGCCATCTCGGGCGCCAAGATGTGGATCTCCGGCGGCGAGCACGAGCTCGCTGAAAACATCGTTCACCTGGTGCTCGCGCGGATTGCCGGGGCGCCCGCCGGCGTGCGCGGGCTCAGCCTTTTCATCGTCCCGCGCTTCTCGCCGGATGCTGGCGGCAATCCTGGCCTGCCGAACGACGTCGCGCTCGCAGGGCTCAACCACAAGTTGGGACAGCGCGGCATCGTCAATACGTTTCTCAAGTTCGGCGAGGGCGGCGCATGCATCGGCGAGCTGGTGGGCGCGCCGCACCACGGCCTCGCGCAGATGTTCCACATGATGAACGAGGCGCGCATCGGCGTTGGCGTTAGCGCAATCATGCAAGGCTACGCCGCGTATCTGTACGCACTCGCCTACGCGCGCGAGCGCCGCCAGGGCCGCCACCCGGATCAGCGCGATCCGGCGACAGCACCGGTCGCGCTGATCGAGCACGCCGACGTCCGCCGCATGCTGTTGCAGCAGCGCGCCTACGTCGAAGGCGCCTTTGCCCTCGCGATCTACAGCGCCATGCTGGTCGACGCCAAGGCACACGCGCCCGACCCGGATCAGCGCCACGCCTCGGCGCTGCTCCTGGACCTGCTGACTCCGGTGGTCAAGGGCTGGTCAGCCGACTGGACTCTCAAGGCCAACGAACTCGCGATCCAGGTGCTCGGCGGCTATGGCTACACCCGCGAATATCCGGTCGAACAGTACTATCGCGACAACCGCTTGAACCCCATCCACGAAGGCGCCAACGGCATCCAGGCGCTCGACCTCCTCGGACGCAAGACGAGTGCCGACGGCGGGCGGGCGCTAGCGCTGCTGGACGAAGCGATCGCGGTGACCAGCGCCGCCGCGCGCGCCGAGCCGGCGCTGGTCGAGATGGCGGTGATGCTGGACCGTTACCGCGCTGAGCTGCTGGCAGCGACCACGCGCGTCCACACTCACATCGGCGACGGCGCAGTTCGCCTCGCGCTGGCCAATGCGAGCGTTTACGCCCACGCCTTCGGCCACGTCGTCATCGCCTGGATGTGGCTGCGCCAGGCGCTGGCCGGTGCTTCCGATTCTTCGGGACAGCCCGCGGACTTTCGGCAGGGCAAGCTGCAGACTTGCCGGTTCTTCTTCCACCAGGAACTGCCGGCGGTGACGCATTGGCTGAAGCTGGCGGCGGCGGCGGACGACAGCGCCTTTGAGATGCGTGATGAATGGTTTTGATGCAGTGGATCGCCGCTTTGACGTGGGTCATGTTGCGCCCGCCTCGGCATGAGCGCTGAACGTGGGTCATGTTGCGCCCGCCTCGGCTTGAGCGCTGAACGTAGGTCATGTTGCGCCCGCGCCGGCTTGACCGCTGAACGTAGGTCATGTTGCGCCCGCGTCAAACTGATCTGTGCGCACAAGTGATCGGGCGCTACTTGACGGCTTTTGCAGCCAGAGCTGTCAAGCAGCGCCTGTCGCGATCGTTCGCCCATGCGAGCTTCCCCCGGGCGCAACATGACCTATCGCCAGAACTTGAAGCGATCCCAGACCCCGACCCGCATACCACTGCCATCCGAAAAGCGCAGGGATGCGTCACCCGGTCGCAGCCCCAGCCCCCAGGCTCGCGCCAGATCGGCTGGGTCACGCAGGTCCCGAACGATCGCTGCGGCATGCGCAGCCTCAGGCGCGATCACCGGGCATCCCTGGTGACGCGCGAGCGCTTGAAATAGCGGGTCATTGCTGGCGACCGCGAGCGGCGCAAGCCCGCGAGCGGCAATCATGTGCCCGAACCCCCAGAACCACAGTGAATTGGCGCTCGGCAGGCCTTGCGACACGCGCGACTGATTGAGTGTCTGCTGGGCCAGCAGGATCTGCATCTCGTTCCCGCGCCGCTGCCACTCTCGCGGCTGCGGCTGGATCTCGCGCAAGTCCACGCCCATGGCCGCGTCGAGCGCCACGGTCTGCGGTGATGGCGTACCGTCGGGACAATCGAGCAGCCAGCGTCCGGGGCCGGCCGGATGCACCGAGAACCCCTCGTCGATGAACCAAGGCGCCAGCGCCGCACCCAGCGCCGCACACGCGTCCAGCTGCAGGACCGCGCTCGCGGGTGCAACGATGCGTGCAGTGGTCGGCTCGACCCGGACGCACACCAGGTCAGCGATCAGCCAGTCGCGTGGCCCGGAAGCGGCACCACGCAGCACGGCCGCCCACGGCAATGCCGGCAGGCCGAGCTCGGCGGTGAGCCAGGCGTCGAGCCCACGCTCGATGGCGGGCAGCGCCGAACCACGTGCGAGCACGCGGTCGAGGCCGGGCGCGGCAGCGAGCGCGGCGGGAAGCGTGGGCAGGAGCCAATGGTCCAATGGCGGGTCTCTGGTGTCTGGCGCGGAAGTCTTGCATGCGCGCTGCAATGTTGCGGAGCGTCGCTCGATCTTGGAGTGCGGCGCTCCGCGCCGCTTTGGATGCCTTGCCCTCTCCCAAAAGCATCCAAAGCGGCGCAGAGCGCCGCACTCCAAATAGGAGCACGCCCTACCCCACCACCCCCGCGATCATCCGCTGCAGGATCGGCAAGCCATCGAGGATTGCCGCCGGTCCCGGCTGCAGGATGATCGCGCTCTTGATCTCGGCGAGCGCGCCGGTGCGCACGGCGGGAATGTTGTCCCAACCGGGGCGGGCGCAGACCTTCTCGGGGCGGAATTTCTTCCCACACCATGAGCCGAGGATGAGCTCGGGTGCGCGTTCGATGACCTCGCGGCCGTCGGGGAGAATGCGCTCCCGCGCCAGCGAGCAGGCTGCGCGCTCGGGAAAGATGTCGTCGCCGCCCGCGATGCGGATGAGCTCGGCCACCCACTGGATAGCCGAGATCATCGGCTCGTCCCATTCCTCGAAGTAGACGCGCGGGCGGCGCGGCAACAAGGCTGCGGCCGCACGCGTGCGCTCGATCACGGCGTCCATTTCGTCCACCAGTGCCTGCGCGCGTGACGTCGCCCCGACCATGGCGCCCAGCCGCAACGTGTAGCCGAGAATGGCCTCCACCGAGCGATGATTGCTGATCCAGACCTCGACCCCGGCCTTGATGAGCTCACGGGCAATATCGGCCTGGATATCGGAAAAGCCGATGGCCAAGTCCGGCTTCAACGCCAGGATCTTGTCGATATTGGCGCTGATGAAAGCCGAGACCTTCGGCTTTTCGCGCCGAGCCTGTGGCGGCCTGACCGTGAACCCGGAAATGCCGACGATGCGATCCTGCTCGCCGATCCGATAGAGGATCTCCGTCGGTTCCTCGGTCAGGCAGACGATGCGGCAGGGATAGCGGTCGGGCATGGGTTTCGGTTGTCGGTTTCGGTTTCGGAAAGAGCGGCCGTGCGGCTTCTACCGACACCGACAACCGAAACCGACAACCGCTTTCACGGGTACAGCCCCCGCTTGCGCCAATCGCCGTCGACCTGCTCGTAACGCACGCGGTCGTGGAGGCGATACTCGCGGCCGTACCAGAATTCGATCATGTCGGGCACGACGCGGAAACCGGACCAGTACGGGGGGCGAGGCACGTCCTGGCTTTCGAAGCGGTGCTCGAACTCGGTGACGCGGGAGAGCAATTCCTCGCGACTGCCGAGCGTCTGCGATTGTCGTGAGGCCCAGGCGCCAATCTGCGAGAGCCGGGGTCGCGACGCGAAATAGGCATCTGCTTCGGCGTGGGTTACACGCTCGGCCACGCCTTCGATCTTGACCTGCACCTGGTGATCGAGGGTCTTCCACAGGAACAGCAGCGCGCATTGTGGATGGGCGAGCAGCGCCCGCCCCTTGTTGCTCTTCAGGTTGGTATAGAACACGAACCCGCGGCCATCGAGCTCTTTGAGCAGCACCGAGCGCGCCGATACCCGGCCATTGGCGTCCACCGAAGCCACGGTCATCGCCGTCGGCTCCGGGTCGCCGGCCTGATGCGCACGCTCCAGCAGATCGCGGAATTGGCTGAAGGCATCAAACAACAGGCTCATCGCGCTCATCGCTCCCGCATTCGGCCGTAGAGACGTCTATATACCCGAATGCGCGGCAGGAAGCGGTCAAGGTGGAAGCGGCGTCACCCGCCCTGCATCGGCTGCAAAAGCTTTGGCGCAAAGCACGCTAAGTAAAAGCGCAAGGACGCGCCAAGCCCCACTGGCATCGGACTCAGGCCGCCTGCGCCTGCGCCCTGGCCAACCGCAGTTCTTCGCGACGCTGCTTGGTAATCCAGCGCAGCCAGAGCAGCCACACGACGAGTGCGTCGATGATGATCAAGGCCTGCCACAGATAGAGGTGGAACCATTCGAACCAGACCATGCTCCACTGGCCCATGTAGAACAGGCTGATGATGCGCACCAGGTTCAGCAACTGGATCGCGACGAAGCCGAAAGCGAAGCCGACCAGCTTCTGCCACCAGGTCGAAGGGAACGCAGCGAGCGCCGCGATCAGGATGATCACCGCCTCGATACCATTGCAGCCGCGCTCGATGGAGACCGCAAAGCCGTTCGCGGTGCTCTGGATGATCTTGCCGTAGCTGTGCACATCGCTGTCGAACAGCTTGATCAGCCACGCGCTGATCTTGGCCAGCGCATCGGTGAAGGGCAGCACGAAGTGCACTTCACCAAAGGTGGAAATCTCGAATGCGAACAGCAGGGCGAGGACGCCCATGAAAATCAAGAAGAAACGCAGCATGGTGCCTAGGGGCCAACCCAAACGGGGAATGTTAGCGGATCGGATTGGAGCCTGGGGGCGGGTCATAGGTCATGTTGCGCCCGCGTAAATATTCATCGGGCCGGGAAAACGGTCGGGCGCTACGTGACGCGGGCACCGACAGGCCCAGAAAGCGTCCGCGCGCAGCGCAGACCCACCGAGCAAGAGCCCAAACCCACACCACCCCACGCCTGTGCTTTCATCGGGCGCATGAATCCCTCCTCCAATCTGTTCCTGATCGGGCCAATGGGCGCCGGCAAGAGCACCGTCGGCGCGCGTCTGGCGCGTGCGCTCGGGATGCAGTTCCTGGACCTGGATCACCTCATCGAGGCGGCCGCGGGCTGCACCATCCCGTTGCTGTTCGAGCTCGAGGGCGAGGCCGGGTTTCGCCTGCGCGAGACCCGCGCGCTGGACCAGGCCTCGCAGCATGAGGGCCTGGTGCTGGCCACCGGCGGCGGCAGCGTGCTCAGCGCGGAGAATCGCGAATTGCTCCGGCAGCGCGGCTTCGTGCTCTACCTCGAGGCCGCGATCGAGATGCAGCTCGAGCGCCTCTCCCGCGATCGCACGCGTCCGCTGCTGCGCACGCCCGACCGTGCCCAGCGGCTGCGCGACCTGGCCCACACCCGCAATCCGCTCTATCGCGGCATTGCCGAACTGACCATTCCGGCCGACCGCGCCGGACCCGGCCGCACCATGCAGCGCACGCTGAACGCGCTGCGTGGCGTGTGGACACCGCTGCCGCCGGCAGCTTTTCCGCCATTGAAGCTCGAGGAAACCTGACGGTGAGCGTACGTAGCCTGCAAGTGGTCCTCGGTGACCGCAGTTACCCGATCCGCATCGGCGCAGGCGTGCTCGACGAGCACGCGGCCATTCGCGCGGCAGTCGGCGGGCGCCAGGTGTTGCTGCTCAGCAACGAAAAAGTCGCGCCGCTCTACGCCGCGCGCGTCGAGGCGGCGCTGGCCGGGCTGCGCTCGCACACACTGGTGCTGGCGGACGGCGAGGCGCACAAGAGCGTCGACTCGGCACAACGCGTCTGGCAGGCACTGGCCGAACTCGGGGCGCAGCGCAACGCCGGCCTGATTGCCCTCGGCGGCGGCGTCATCGGCGATCTCGGCGGCTTTGCCGCAGCCTGCTGGATGCGCGGCATCGATTTCGTGCAGTTGCCCACGACCTTGCTGGCGATGGTTGATTCGGCGGTCGGCGGCAAGACTGCAGTCAATCTCCCGCACGGCAAGAACCTGGTGGGTGCCTTCTGGCAGCCGCGCGCGGTCTTTGCCGATACCGGCACGCTCGCGACGCTTCCAGATCGCGAATACCGTTCAGGACTCGCGGAAGTGGTCAAGTACGCGGCCATCATCGATGCCGAGTTCTTTGACTGGCTGGAGCAGCATGCAGCCGCCTTGCTCGCACGCGATGACGCCGCGGTCGCCGAGGCCGTCTACCGCTCGTGCGCCCACAAGGCGGCCATCGTCGCCCGCGACGAGCGCGAGACCGGTGAGCGCGCGCTGCTCAATTTCGGCCATACCTACGGCCACGCGCTGGAAACCATCGGCGCCTACCGAACCCATCTGCACGGTGAAGCCATCGCAATGGGCATGGTCATGGCCGCGCGCCTGAGCGCCGCGCTCGGGCTCGCTCCGACCGAAGACGGCGCGCGCCTGGGTGAGCTGATGGAGCGCTTCGGGCTGCCCACCGTGCGGCCCGACGACGCCAGCCCCGAGCGCATCGTCGAGCTCATGCGCCTCGACAAGAAAACCCTGAGCGACCGCCTCCGCCTGATCCTCTGGCGCGGCATCGGCCGGGCCGAGATTGTCGACGACGTGGATGCGGGGGCGATCGCGGCGAGTTTGCGGTAATCGGTGCACCAGGCCGCTTTGATTTGGAGGGTGGCGCTCCCGCGCCGCCGCTTCTGTCGCGGGAGTCGCACCTGTGCTGCTTGGCAAGTTGAGAGCGGCGGCGCAGGAGCGCCGCCCTCCCTGACTCGACATACATAATTCTTAACCCGTCATAACCATCCGACACCCGAAACCGACCACCGACAAGCGATCCCCGCGGGTAGACTCATGCGATGCGAATCTTCATGCAAACCCTGCCCGCTGCGGCCGAGTCGCAGAAATACTTCCAGTTGATCCTGCAGCAGGATCTGCTCGGCGGCTGGACGCTGATTCGCGAATCGGGCCAGCAGGGCGCGCGGGCGACGGTGAAGCGCGAGCAATATCTCGATCTCGAAGGCGCGCAGGCGGCACTCGCCAAGGCGCGCGACCAGCAAGTGAAAAAAGGCTTCCGCGTGATGTTCAGCCAGGGCGCAGAAGAGCCGATGAGCGGGCATTACCACTATGACTGACGCCTTCTCGGGACTGCTGCTGAGCCTGATACTGAACGCTGCGGCGCCAGCTGAGCGCATCGTCTGCGTTCCGAATGCCGACGGCGGGTGGGAATGCGGGAAGGGCAGCCAAGCGCCCGCGCCGCGGCCACTTCCACCCTCGGCGACGCCTGTGCGCGAAGCCGCCCCGCCGCCGATCTATCTCATGGATCCCGAGCGCATGCCGAGCGTGGTGCGCGAGTCGATGGAACGCGGCGATGTCCGCGGCGCGCAGGAAGCAAGCCGCCGCTTGCCACCGGTAGAGCCCGAGAAGCCGGCGGCACCGGCGCGCGAAGAAGTCGCGGAATCACCGCCCAAGCCAGAGGTGGTGCGGGAGCCAGAGCGCGCAGCCGCGCCGGAGCCAACGCCCGAGCCTGTTGCCGAGCCCGCGCGGGAAGCGGCGCCAGAACCGATGCCCGCCCCGACGCCCGAACCCGAGCCGGTAGCCGAACAGGAAGTCGAGCCGGAAATCTCGCCGCCCGCCACACCGGCACCGGAACCTGTGGCGGACGCAGCCGTTGAAGCGCCCACGGAGCCTGTCGAGGCGCCGGCGCCGCGTGTCCAGCGCAGCATTTCAAGCGTGGCCCGCGATGCCTCCGAGCTGCTCGCGCTCGCACCCGACGCGTACACGGTGCAGCTGGCGGCCGCGCGCAATATCCAGGGCTTCGCGGCATTCCGATTGCAGCATGGGATCGCAGTCGAAGACACGTTCGTGATCAAGGTCAAGCGCGGCGACGAGATCTGGTGGCTGATGCTCTGGCGCGATTTCCCCAACGTCTCCAGCGCCCGCGCCGCGATTGCTGAGCTCCCGAACAGCCCAACTGGAATCTGGCCGCGCCGGCTTGCGCCGTTGCAGGCGGAAGTGCGGGCGACGAACTAATTTGGAGTGCGGCATGTGAGTCCGGACCTCGTCCGGACGATTTCCATGAGCCCTTGAAAAAGCGTCCGGACAAGGTCCGGACCCACACGTACCGCACTGAAAATAAAACCCCCATCCCACGCCAACAATTTCCCCATGACCGACACCACAAGTGGCCGCCACAATCGTTTCCTGCGCGCACTACGCCGCGAGCCCGTCGACACCACGCCAGTCTGGGTGATGCGCCAGGCCGGGCGCTTTCTGCCCGAGTACCGTGCGGTGCGCGAGCGCGCCGGCAGCTTCATGAACCTGTGCCGCAATCCGGAGCTCGCCTGCACCGTCACCCTGCAGCCGGTGGAGCGCTTCGATCTCGATGCCGCCATCCTGTTTTCCGACATCCTGACCATTCCCGATGCGATGGGACTGGGCCTCGATTTCGTCGAGGGCGAAGGTCCGCAGTTCGCCCGCCCGGTGCGCTCGCTTGCCGATATCCAGGCGCTCGGCGTGCCGGATCCGGAAGCCGAGCTGCGCTACGTTACCGACGCCGTGCGCCTAGTGCGCCGGGAGCTCGCCGGGAAAGTCCCGCTGATCGGCTTTGCCGGCAGTCCGTGGACGTTGGCCTGCTACATGGTCGAAGGCGGTCCGAGCGAGCGCTTCACGCGCATCAAGACGCTGATGTGGGACCACCCGGCCGCGCTTTTTCTCTTGCTCGAAAAACTGACCGCCGCGGTGAAGATCTACCTCGAAGCGCAGATTCGGGCAGGCGCACAGGCGGTCATGGTGTTCGATTCCTGGGGTGGCAACTTGGGCCCGGGCGACTACCGGCAGTTCTCGCTGCCGTCGCTGCAGCAGCTCGCCGCAGGCATCGACCGCGGTCCGGAAAAGGTGCCGGTGATCCTGTTCAGTCGCGGCGCCAACGCGCACCTGGAAGCGCTCGCTGCGACGGGTGCCGACGCACTCGGTCTCGACTGGACGGTCTCGCTCGGCGACGTTCGCGCCCGCACCGGCGACAAGGTCGCGCTGCAGGGCAACCTCGACCCGACCGCGATGCTCGCCTCGCCAGCGTCCTTGCGCCGCGAGGTCGACCTCACCCTGCGCGATTACGGCCAGGGCTCCGGCCACATCTTCAACCTCGGCCACGGCATCACGCCCGACGTCAATCCCGAGCAGATGGGCGTACTCGTCGAGGCCGTGCACGAATTCGGCAAGCGCATGCAGCTATTGGCGTGAGCAGCAAGAGCGAGCTTTTTCTCCGCAGATTTCCGCAGATTACTAAGAGCGGATTGAAGGCACCCCAGTTCGGCCACCGCATTGGAGCCGTAAGCTTGTCGTAGGTCATGTTGCTCGCGCAGCGAGCTACTTGACGCTCTCCGCAATGCAGTCAAGTAGCTCGCTGCGCGAGCAACATGACCTACGTCAAAGCGCTGCACGCACCCGCGCCAGCACCCGATTCAATTCCAGTGGCACCACCGGCTTGGCCACGTGCGCATCGAAGCCTGCGTCGCGGCCGAGCTGCAGGTCTTCCGGCGATGCCCGACCGGTCACGGCGATCAAGGCCGGCCCGCTGCGCCCGTGCTGCGACCGCAACAGTTTTCCGAGCTCCAGCCCACTCATGCCGGGCAAGTCCCAGTCGAGCAGGACGGCATCAAAAGTTGCGCCCTGCAGCCGGATAAGCGCATCCATGGCATTACTTTCTGCGCTGACCGCTACCCCCCAGTCGCGCAGCTGCGCTTCGAGGACTTCGCGACCAATCGGATCGTCCTCGACCATCAAGACCCGCAGGCCGTCGAGGCGTGTGTCTGTGGGTCCGGACCTAGTCTGGACGCTTTGGCTCTCCGCTGTATCCGCCGGCGCCAGCACCCGCGATAGCCGCAGCACCAGCCGCGCGCCGCAGACCTGGCTTGGCTCCGCGACGAGACTGCCGCCCATGCGCTCGGCGAGCGCGCGACTGATGGCGAGGCCGAGGCCGGTACCGGGCGCCGCCCGTTCGCCCTTGCCGCGTTCGAAGGGTCGAAACAGCGCAGCGCGCTCGGCGTCGGAAAAGCCCGGGCCGCTGTCGCAGACTTCGATCATGGCTTTCCCAGGGTCGGCTGGATCCACGCGCGCGCAGACATCGATGCTGCCCGAGGCAGTGAACTTGATTGCATTGCCGAGCAGGTTGTCGACGACCTGGATAAGGCGCGCGAGCGTAGCCTCCGCGACGAGCTCGGGGTCGGCTTCGAGCGTGAAGGCCAGGCCCTTGGCCGCGGCCAGTTCGGCGTGCCGCTGGAAGCTTCCCGCCAGCGCCGATGCGAGGTGCACCGGCGCGCTCGGCAGTGGCGCGAAGCCGGCTTCGATGCGGCTCCAGTCGAGCACATCGTCGAGCAGCCGGGTGAGCTGCGCCCCGGCATCACTGAGCAGCTCTGCGAAGCGCCGCTGCCGGGCATCGAGCCCGCTTGCAGCCAGCAGGCGGCCCATGCCGAGCAGGCCGTTGAGCGGGTTGCGGATCTCGTGGCTGAGCTCGGCGACCAGCGCGCTCTTTTCGCGCGCCAGGCTTTCGGCGAACTCGGCCTTGCGGCGTGCCGCCTCGAGCACATCGGCAGCCTGTCGACGTTTCTGTCGGATCAGCGCGAGCGTGAGCAGCGTGACCACGGCGAGCAGCGCGTAGACGACGAATGCGCCGCGCTCGCGCCACCATGGCGGAGCCACCACGAAAGGCCAGCGGAGTGTGTTCGCGGCTGTCTGCCCGTACCCATCCCAGGCACGTACTTCGAGCACGTAGCTGCCTGCGGCGAGCGCACCGAAACGCCGCTCGAGGGCGGCACCCGCCTCCGGAGGATCGCTGTCCCACCCTTGGAGATAGAAGCTGAAACGCTGGGCATGCGGGCGTGCCAGGGTGGCCAGGCGCACGCCGACTTCCAGGTCTCGATCGGTGAACTCAAGCTGCGCCGGATGGCTGGGATCGAGGCGCCGGCGGCCGTCGCTGCCGCCCACGCTCAGTGCCGCAAAGTGCAAGGATGGCGGCGGCGGTGGCGCCACGAAGTCGCGCGGATCGAAACTGAGCACGCCCGCCTCGCTGCCCACCCACAAGCGTCCGCTCGGGTCCTGGTGCAGCGGTCGATCGCTGAGCTCGCGCGTCGCCAGTCCATCGCGCACATCGAATGCGCTGAGGCGCTGCTCCACCGGTGAAAATCGATAGAGGCCCTGCGGACCGGCCATCCAGAGCGCATCCGCACTCCAGTGCATGGAACCCACGGTCTGGAATTCGTCGAAGCTGCGCGGCGCAACGTCGCTGTCGCGAAACAAGCCTGCACGCCAGCGGTACGCAACCAGCTGGCCATCGACGAACACATGCACGCGGTCCTCCAGCCCCTCCGCGACCGCATCGACGCGGTCGCCCTCGATCAGTGCGTGGAAACAATCACAGTCACGGGCATAGGCGAAGAGACCCTTGTCCGAGGCGACCCACAATGCGTGTTCGCGTGTCTCGAGCAATTGCTGGATCTCGGTACCTGCCAGGCCATGTTCACCAAACAGGTAGTTGTGCACGCGCCCGGCTGGATCGAGGCGACTCAGGCCCTGCCCCATCGATGCGGCCCACAGGTTGCCATCGTGGTCGCGCTGCAGCAGGTCGACGCGGCCGCCGGTGAGCTCCGTCT
Organism: Rhodanobacteraceae bacterium; assembly: GCA_031425695.1. Lineage (GTDB taxonomy): Bacteria > Pseudomonadota > Gammaproteobacteria > Xanthomonadales > SZUA-5 > JANPJV01. The sequence continues at coordinate 24,266 of JANPJV010000074.1, forward strand.
CGCCCCAGTGCTTCCCGGCCACGAGCTGGCCCGTGGCATCGATCGAAAACCGCGAGAGTCCGTCCTGATGGCCGATCCAGAGCTGTTCCGGCGCATCGCTGAGCAGTGCCCAGATGCGTGTCGATGCGAGGCGGGGTGTGGCCACCGCGAGGCCGGGAGTGGCCACCGCGACGACCTCGCCGCTTCGAGGATCGAGCCGGAACAGCCCGGCATTCATGCTGCCGATATAGAGCTCGCCACCCGGCATGCGCGCCAGACCGCGCACGCGCCCGTCGAGCAGGCCACGCGCACGCAAGGCATCGGCCTGCCAGACCTGGAATTGGTCGGCCTCGCGCGGCAGGTGCAGCAGGCCGCCGCCGGTCGTGCCCAGCCAAAGGCCGTCGTCACGATCGGCGAGGCCCACCCAAAAGCTGTGGTTCGGAACGCCGCCGATGCTCCCGGGCGAGTGGCGAACGTGCTGGACGCGGGTTCCCTGCTCGCGCAGCAACTCACCGATGCCACCACTGAAGTCACCACGGGCGCTCGCCAGCAACAGCCGCGTGCGCCCGGGCAAAGCGAGCAATGGCACCGCCGCGCATTCGGACTGGCCGTCGGCGCCGATACGGCAGCGACGCCCGTCACGTGTACTGACCCAAACCTGGCTACCGTGGCTGCCGAGGCCGATCGGTTCGAACGGCGTTGCTTGCGATCCGGGCGCGAGCACGTCGGCGCGTCCCGCGTCCGGGTCGAAACGCACCAGCTGGCGCTCGAAGGTCGCAATCCAGAGCTTGCCGTGCGCCGGATACAGGTCGACGATGTTCGCACTGGGCAGCCCCGCCTGCGTGCCGAAACGCGAGCGCACCTGGCCCGCGGCGTCGAGCTCGACCAGGCCCGCGCCGTAAGTGCCGAGCCACACATTGCCGCGATGTTCGGCCAGCGCCCAGATCTCCTCGGGCACCGGCGCAGCAATCGTGATGCGCTCGAAATCATCGGTTTGCGGCCGGTAGCGGGCCAGGTGCCCACCCTGTGTGGCCACCCACAGCCGCCCGGCGGCATCGACGAGCAGCGCCTCGACCGAACCGGTAGCAAGTGCGTTGGGACGCTCGAGGCGCGCGACATAGGACTTGAAGGCATGTCCGTCATAGCTCGCGAGCCCGTTGGTGGTCCCGATCCAGAGGCGGCCCGACGCGTCTTCCCCGAGGGCCTGGATCTGGCTCGACGGCAATCCATGTTCCGGCGTGAACGTGCGGAAGACCGGGGGCGCGGTCAGGCGTTCCGCAACGGCCGCTTGCCAAGCGCAGGCGATGACCGGGAACATCAGCACTCTGAGGAAACCGCTCGAAAAAAACACCGGCAGACGCATGCGCAAGACTTCCTCCGCCGCCCAGGTCAAGAGACTGCTCGCCGCGATCATCGCCGCGGTGGCCGTGGGCATGATGCTAAGCCTGGTCTACGTCACCGAGGCAGCGCTTTCGATCATCGAGCGCCTGGAACGCTTGCCTTTGTGGCTGAGCGTGGCCAGTGGAGTGGCGATCATTGCGGTCCTGACGGCCACCGGCGTGCTGATCTGGCGCCTGCTGCGGCCAACGCGGATCAGTGCCCCGGTGGTGCCGGTCATGATCGATCGCGCGACGGTTGAACAACGTATCCAGGACCTGGGCGCGCACGCCGCCAGCGAAACCCTCGGCGCCGAGCTCACTGAATCGGACCGGCGCACCGCGCTCGGCACCCTGTTCCTGGCTTTGTTCGGCGAGGTCAGCGCCGGCAAGTCGTCATTGATCCGGGCGCTGGTGCCCGCGGCTGCGATCGACATCGACGTGCGCGCGGGCACGACGCGCGAAGTGCGCCACTATCAAGGCGCGCTCGGCGACGGGCTGGAAGTGGCGATCGCCGATGTACCCGGGACGGGCGAATGGCTCGGCGACGGGCGCGCAGTCGCTGCACGCGAGGAAGCGTTGCGCTCGCACGTGGTGATTTATGTCTGCGATGGCGATCTCACGCGCACGCAGGCGGAAGATTTCGACTGGCTGCGCGCTTTCGGCAAGCCGCTGCTGCTGGTCTTGAACAAGCTCGACCGCTACAGCCAAGCTGAGCGCGATGCACTGCGCACGAGTCTTGCCAAACGCACCGGGCTGACACCGATCGTCGTCGCTGCCGGCGGCAGCGAGCGCGTCCTCCTGCGCGGACCCGATGGCGCCGAGCGCGTCGAGGACCGCGAGCGCACGCCGCAGATCGCGCCCCTGGTCAAGGAGCTCCGCCGCATCGCGCGCCAGGGTGCAGCCGCCTTCGAGCCCCAGCGCGAGCGCGCGGTGCTCGGCGCGCTCGATCTCAAGCTCGGAGACATCGAGGCCGCGCAACGCCGCGATGCCGCGCAGAAGCTGGTGCGCGAATACGCCCGCAAGGCGGCGCTGATGGCGATGGCCGCGATTGCCCCGGGGAGCGACCTCGTCATCCAGGGCGTGCTCGCGACGCGGCTTCTGAGCGAGCTCACCAAGCTCTACGGCGTGCCCCTGCGCAGCATCGATCTCGACAACTTCATCGAGCTCGCCGGCGGTCGCCTGCGCGGCACCAGTGCGCTGGTGCTGGCGATCGCGGGCAACGCGATGAAAGCCTTTCCCGGCCTCGGCACGGTGGGCGGCGGCCTCGTCCACGCGGTCGCCTACGCGATGATCTTCGACAGCCTGGGCAGCGCAGTCGCCGACACTCTCGCCCGCGGCGAAGGCTTCGATGCCAAACGCGCACTCGCGCGCTTCGACGAGACCATCGGCGACCGCCGACGCCTGCTCGACATGGCCCCAGCAATGCTCGCGCTCGCCCTGGAGACTCATAAAGACAAAGATGGTAAAGCTGACCCGCCCGCTTGAACTGCATTTCACTCGTTTGGGCCGCGCGGGTTCGGGCCTGGTCCGGTCGCTGTTGCTCCGCGTGGGTTCGGGACGTGTCCGAACGCTGTTGCTCCACGAGGGTTCGGACCTTGTCCGAACGCTGTTGCTCCACGTGGGTTCGGACCGTGTCCGAACGCTGTTGCTCCACGTGGGTTCGGACCTTGTCCGAACGCTGTTGCTCCACGTGGGTTCGGACCTTGTCCGAACGCTGTTGCTGGAAGAGCGTCCGGACAAGGTCCGGACCCACGCGAGCAAACCGCAGGCTTGCATGCTTGCGCTTGTCCTCTCTTGCGGCGCGCCGCTCGCCGCCGCCCCGGTAAGCTATGAATTCGACCCCGTCCACTCGCAACTGGTGTTCTTCGTCGAGCACATGGGCTTCTCGCATGCGATTGGGCGCATGGGACGGTTCCAGGGCGAGTTGCGTTTCGATGACGACGACTGGTCGACCGGCCACGTCGACGTGCGCATCCCGGTGTCCTCGCTCGAACTCGGCGATGCCGCCTGGACCCGCGCGTTGCTCGATGACGACTGGTTCGACGCCACGGCGCATGCACAGATCCGCTTTGTCAGCACGCGCTTCACGCAGGCAGACGAACACACCGGAACGCTCACCGGACAGCTGACGCTGCTCGGTCAGTCCCGGCCCGTGACGCTGGCGGTGCGCCTCAACAAGGTGGGTGCAAACTCACTGACCTTGCGCCCGAGCGTCGGCTTCACTGCAACCACCAGGCTATCGCGAAGCGATTTTGGGATGGACGCGTCCAAGGGCAGCGTCGGCGACGAGGTGGAGATCCGCATCGAGGTCGAAGCGCGCCGCCCGAAGCCGAAGAAGCGGCGCTAGCGCGGCATGCCGCACGCGCGGCGCAAAAAAAACCCCAGGCCAGTCCGCCCGAACAGGCAGCCTGACCCAGGGATTTCCCGGCCTCGACCGTGACCGGCCGAGGCCGCCAGGCCAACTAACTCATTCGAAACCGTTGCCGAACACCAGATCACCGGCGCCACTGGTACAAATACCCGCGGTCCCAGCGTTGGACACGGTCACGCTGTCGACGAACCAGCCGGTGACAGCGATCGAAACATCGTCACCCGCATGCCAGCGCACGCGGACGTTCTGTCCCGCAAAGGCGCCGAGGTCCACGCTCACCTGGGTCATGGTTCCGAGCGTTCCGGAGCACCACGCGCGTTTGCCTCTCAACGGATTGGAGGTCGAGACCACGGAACCGTTGAACAGGCCAGCGGTAAATGCGGCATCCGGGACGACACTCCAACTCGTGCCGCCGTTGGTGCTGATCTCCAGCGTGCCAGCGTCGTAGCACTGGGCGATCGACCCTTCAAAGGCAAACGTGTGGAAGAACGACAGCGTCGTGTTCGCGAGCGCACCGAATTCCGGCGAGACCAGTTCGCGATCCGCCGTGCTGGTCTGGCTCGACGAGAACCACGAATGCGTCGGTGTCTGGCTCTGTGCCGTTGACCACGCCCAGACGTTGGCGCCGGTGATCGCGCGATGCGTCCAGCCCGGATTGTCGAAACCACCGGCAATCTCGAAGGTTTCGGTCAGGTTACCCGGGCTGACCAGGCCACGCGCCGTTCCCGTGCGCTCGACGCTGTTGCCTTCTTCCAGCCCATTGGAGCTGTCGACCGCGCGCGCACGATAGAAGTACGGGACGTTGTATTCGACCGCCGCATCGTTGAAGGTGGTCGCGGAGACGCCGGTTGCGATGCGGTTGGCGACGCTCGGGGTAAACGCCGGCGTGGTCGAGCGGTAGAGGTTGTACGTGGCCGGACCGGCACAACGTGGGCTCGCTGCATTCCAGCCGAGATTGATGCTGCACGCAGCCTGGTTGGCTGAGGTAGCCGTCGCCAGCCCCGCAAACGACGGGGACAGCGTGCAGGCACCAGTGGCCGTTGCCGACGAGCAGGCACTCTGGACTGATTCGCAATTTTCCTGCTGGTCGTAGGACACCACCTTGTAGGAGTAAGTCGACGTGCCGGAAACCTGCGTATCGTTGAAGCTGGTGCCGGTGACATCGTTGGCGACCAGGACAAAGTTTCCACCCGGACAGGCGCCGTCCGAGCGCAGCACGTCATAGGACTCGACGCCGGGTGCGGCATTCCAGCTCACGGTGATCTGGTTCGGCGCCGTGGCCGCAGTGGCGACGTTGATCGGCGTCTCCGGGCGCGTGCACTGGCCGACACCGTCGATGAAGGTCGGATTGCTGCCGCCCGGGTCGAGCGCATCGCGCATGCGCGTTGCTGCCGTGCCCGCGCCTTCCCAGGAGTTGAACAGCCCGCCGTATTGGTCACGCAGGCTGACACCCGTCGCGCCGCACGCGGAAGGTCCACCCGAGAGCACACCGACCATGCGCCGGTTGGCGTTGTACAGGGGCGATCCCGACGATCCAGGCTCGGTGACACCGGGCGGCAGGGTTGCCGGTTGCGGCGACGGCAAGTTGGCGACGATTGGCGGTGTCGTATCCCAGTTGGCCCGCCAGTGCGTACTGGTACCGCCGCTGATGCCGTCGATCGTCATGGCTTCCTCGACGAAGGTGATGCGCTTTTCGTCGACGCCCGGGTGATGGATGCTGGCGCACAGGCCAGACGTGGACGACGGGCTGCCCGGCGGCGTGCACGTCGTCGGCGGATCGCCGCGATCCCAACCAGCCCAGAACAGGTTGTAGCTGGCCTGATTGGGGCTCGTCGCGAGCTCGATCAGCGTCCAGTCCGAGCGCAGGGTGGCGGGGCCGGAGCCGCCGCCAAAGGGCGACTGGGTCGCCGCAACGAAAGCAAGGCCGGCGAGCGTCGATGCCGGCTTGGGCAGGACCGGGGAGGAGCCGGAAGCGGTGGGCGTCCGGCACGTCGGTGATTCGTAGTTGAAGTACGCCAGCACCGAGGCAACGTTCGCGCTGGTGATGTTGCAGTGCGACGCGGTCGCGAACAGCAGGCGGCGATTGCCGCTGGTGTTGTTCATCAACGAACCGGTGCAGGTATCCGTTGCGCCCACGGTGATCGCGGCGACCGCGCGGCGAGGCTCGTTCCACGGATCATCATTGGCCAGGCACGCGACATCCATGTTGCAGTTGCCGGACTTGCAGAATTTGTTGCCCGCACCGAAACCGCGGTAGCCCTGGCCGATGCGCGACAGCCGAAGATCGACCTGGCTGCGCTGCGCCGTGTCCACCACGAGCTCGATGATCGCGCCCGAACCAGGCAGCACCTGTGTCCACAATTCCCCTGTCGGCGGGTTGTCCTTTTCACCGAACGGCCCGAGGCGGTTCTGCTTGTCGTTCGACTCGATCACCAGGGTGGCCGAAGACGGCAAATGAAAGCGGGTGAAGCCGAAGTTGAGATGCGCAGTGTCGGGCGAACTTACCCGGACGCGCCAGGTGCTGCGGCCGTGCTTATCATCGATCCAGCCACCCTGCTTGCCCGGAACGAAGTCGACGTCCTGGGGTATGGCGAAACGGGTCGGAGCGCCGAGCTTGAAGCGTGCCGCTTCGTCGTCCAGGGCAATCTTCTGCAAATCGAGCGCCGGTAACGCTATCTCGACGGCACCTTGAGAGCCGACCGCCGACGCACTTTGCGCAATCGTCAATGCCATCCAGCATGCCAGCCCTGCTGCAACCCACCTGTATCGCATGTGCTATCCCCACAGCTCAATGAACCCGTCATAAACCATCTTTGTCGCTAAAGCGTCAAGAGCAAAAGTGTGAAAGCTGACACGGCTTTCACCCTCATGGATGGAGTACGCGCGGACGGCACGCTCGGGCAACCGTAAGTTCGACGCCACCGGTAAAGGCGCCGGGATCACGCGAGGATCAGCACCGACTCGCCGAAGCACGGCACGCTCCGGACCACTGACCAGCACTTACTCGAAGCCGCTCGCGAACACCCCATCGACCGAGCTCGGGCCACCTGGGGAGATGACCCGGCAGTTGTAGCAGACGACGGCAAAATCCTGGCGTGGCGTGGTCGGAACCCAGGGGTCGAGGGCGTCGGCGGCGATCACGGCGGCGAGGACGTTGAGGCGGAAGTCGGCGCCCGCATGCTGCGCTGGCGCCAGGAACACGCCCTCCAGGTTGTTCTTGAAATCGGCACTGCCACCGGGGGCTGAGATGCCGTCGGCGGCGTTGAACACGTTGCCGCGAAAGACGTGTGGGCCCAGGAGCACCGTAAGATCGAGATCGTTGACCCAGGCCGGCGTGGTACCGCCGGTCCCGACGCCGGGGGCATCGGTCCAGGCGAGCATGATGCGGACGGGTTGTGCGGGGTCGTCGACACGGAGCTTGACGGTGTATTCCGCGCCGCTCCGGGTGAGCACCGTCTCCTGGTCGTGCAGCCACACATCCACGCCGGGGTTGATCACCGCGTCGAGATCGAGACGACCCCAGCCGGCAAAGCGATTTGGCCGCTGCGGCATCACGCCGGCGTCGGCATCGAGGTGTCCCGTCAGGTTCCTGGCCGCCGCGGTGAATACCGCCTTGACCATGGCCGGGCTGGGATCACGGCCATGCAGCGAGCGATGGCGCTGCCAGTAAAGGGCGCTCGCACCGGAGACCACCGGCGCGGCCATGCTGGTGCCGCACATCGTGCCGAAGCTCGAGTTGCCGGTCCCGGTCGGGCCATCGGTGCTGCAACCCGGCGCCACGATATGCGGCACCTGGCGGCCATCACAGGCGGGCCCGTGCGCGCTGTTGCTGGAGACGTCGAAAATGGCGGTGGACTGCAGGCCACCGACCAGCATCCGGGTCGACCCGACCGCGAACAGGTTCTTTGCTTCATCCGGAGAACCGAGTGAGCTCGGCTGGCAGATGCCGATGTCGCGATCGCCATTGCCGTTCATGATCGACCACACTGCCAGGATCGGCTGGCTGCCCGGCGCCACCGGATCGGCGTCGCGCGCGATCATGTCGACCTGCATGGTCGGGATGTCGTAGCCCTGCGGGGTTCCGGTCGGGCCCCAGGAGTTGTTGGCGATGCGCGCGCCGCTGACCGCCGCATCCTTGAAGATGCGCAGCATGCCGTTTGCAACCATGCTGCCCGGGCCAGCACCGAGAAAAGGAAAGTAGCGCTGCTGGATCAAGCTGGCGCCCGGGGCGACGCCCTGTCCGCGCAGGAAACCGAAGCTGTCGACGACCCCCGAGATCCCCCGCCCAGCGACGGCGCCGGCAACATGGGTGCCGTGGCTGTCGTTCGAGGTGAGACAGCTGCCTTCGGTTCCGGTGCACGGCACGACGTTGGCGGCGAGGTCCATGTGCGAGCTGCGAAAACCGCCGTCGACAATGCTGACCCGGACCCCGGCGCCAGTGAGGCCGGTCGGCGCCAACCAGCCCTGGTAGCCCGGCACGATCACATTGCCCTCGGTATAGCCGCCGACGATCGACTGGTTGGTCATTTCACTGCGCGGCCCGCCGCCGCCCTGGATGTGCTGGAGCGCGAACACGCCTGGCGTGCCAGCGGCCTCCAGATAGTGGTCACCGGGGAGCTCCAGCTCGACCAGGGTGAGATCCGGCGTCAGCGGCGTGCGCTCGATCAGGTACCCGCGCGGGCCGATCAACCGGGCGATCACGGCGTCGGCGCTGGCAGCATCCACCAGCGCCATCGCGCGCGTGGGACCCGCGTCGAACCCGCGGCTCTGCAGGGGAACGCGCTGCGCAGCCAGCTGCTTGCCGGCCCAGCGGACCATTGGGCTGCGCGCGCTCAATGCATCCAGGTTGGCCTGCGTCGCGTGCACGACGTAGGTAAACGGCGGCAAATAGCGCACCGGTCGCACATTGGCGGCGCGCATCTGGGCCAGGTCCGACTCACGCGGTGGCCCGAACAGCTGTACGAGGCGAAAATCTGCGGCGCTGTTCCCGACCGGCTGCAGCCATGGATCGGATGGGATCGCGGGCGCAGCTGGATCGATGCACTTCCCGTCGATGATGAGATCGAAGGGCCGCTCGACTGCAGTGACTTCCGGCCCCAGCAATGCGACTGGAGCGCCCGCGCTCGACATCCACACGAAGGCACCATAGTCGATGGCGCCTGGCGGGAGATTGGCGAGCAAGGCTTCGTTCGGATGCTCGACGCGCAGCCAGCTTTCGGCGAAGACGGGGTCGGCCTGGAACATTGCCAGCAACAGCAGCGATGCACGGATCTTCAATTCAATCCTGGCGACCAAACTACGGGCGCCGAGTATAGCGACGGGCTAAAAGGCCGATGACTCACGCGTCCGGTCGAGTTCAGCAGCGCGCCATGCAGCCTTCACGCAGGGAATAGCGCGGCTTGGCTGATCCCTTCGCCCTCATCCCAGCCCATCGCGAGATTGAGATTCTGTATGGCCTGACCCGCCATGCCCTTGACCAGGTTGTCGATTGCGACCAGCACGCACGCGCTGCCCTTGCGCGCTTCGATACCGATGTCGACGAAGTTGCTGCCGTTGACCGCGGCAACGCGCGGCGTGCCGTCGAGCAGGCGCACGAAACGTGCATCCGCATAGGCGGCGTCGAATACCGCGCGCAGCGCCGCCTTTTCCAGCCCGGGCGCGGCGAAGCTCAAAGTTGCGAAGATGCCGCGCACGAGCGGCGCCGACTGCGGCACAAACGCAAACTCGAGCTTGGCGCCGTGCTCGCGCAGCGTGCGCCGGATCTCGCCCTCATGCTGGTGCGCCAACATCTTGTAGGCGCGAAAATCATTCGCGCGGGTTGGATGGTGCGTGGTGTCGCTCGCGCTCGCACCCGATCCCGACGAACCCGTGATTGCCGACACCGCGACCCATTCCGGTGGTCGCGCCAGAGCGCTCAACGGCAGCAGCCCAAGCTGGATAGCAGTTGCGAAACACCCCGGATTGGCGATCCGCCGCGCACCGCGCAGGCGCTCGCGACGCCACTCGGCCAGCCCGTAGACGAATGCCGGCAGATACTGCGGACATGGATGCTCGCCGCCATATGACTCGCTGAAACCCGCCGCATCCGCGAGGCGGAAGTCTCCAGAAAGATCGATCACGGTCAGCCGCTGCGAGAGTCCCGCATGCTCCCACTGCGCTTCGAGCTCCGGCAGCCGCCGCGCAAATTCGCCATGCGGCATCGCCGCGAACACCACCGGACAATCGCTCTGCGCGAGTAGCTGCCAGTCGGGCTGCTCGACAAACAAACCGCGCACCAGTCCGCGCAGATGCGGATGCACCGCCCCGAAATCCTTCCCCACATGCTGCCGCGAAGCCCCGACTACGCTCTTCAGCCGCGGATGCGTAGCCAACAGCCGCATGAGCTCCCCGCCACCGTAACCGGAGGCACCGAGAATCACGACATCGAGAGTTTTCATGTCAGGTCGCGACCTCGCAAATGACGGAAACGCAAAAGCGGTCTTACACAAAATGCACAAAATAAAGCGGACACAAGATGCACATAAAAAGCTTTCGTGGCTTCTATCTGCTCGCCCTGCCCACTCGTACGCGTCCTGTTAGAAAAGCTTTTTATGTGCATTTTTGTGAGGGCGCAGCCCTTTGTGCCTTTTGTGTAAAAATGGCTTTGCTTTAGCTTATCCGCGCCGCTTCATCACCAGTTCCAGCGCCGTCTCGCCCAGCGCGCGGGGATCTACGCGGGCGTTGCGGGCAGGGATGCCGAGGCGTTCGACGAAGCGCATGCCGACCGCGTTGTCGGTGGCCGGGCCGGCGACGATGTCGACCGCGATGCCGTACTCGCGTCGCAGGAACTCGACGCCGCCGGCAACGCCGACTGGGTCGTTCGCGCAGAACACGAAACACGCGCACTGCGCGCGCAGCTCCGGATCGGCCAGGATCGCCTGCACGCCGTACTCGCCCATCACCCCGTCGCCCGTCTCGGCGACGATGACATCGACGCCTTTGCCAGCCAGTTCGCTCAACACCTTGTGCGCCGTCTCGCCCGCGTTCTCGGGGCCGGAGCAGACGATGCCGGCATCGGTGAAATCGGCGATGTACTCGGCGCCGTGGTCATACAGGTGCAAGGTGTCGCGCATCAGCGAAATGCCGGTCAGCTTGGCGCCGCCAATCTTCAATCCCTGCTTGTGCAACGCCCGCACGATGGCCGAGCCCGCCAGTGTCTTACCCGAGTTCATGCAAGTACCGAGGATGAATACGATCGGCACCTTCGGCGCCTGCGGTTGCCCACGCAAGGCGTTATGGCGGATATGCGCCGGAATGCCCAGCCGCGACTGAAACTCTGGAAAGATCAACACCTGCCCCAGCACCTCGAGGTTGAAAGGCTTGCCCACATCCGGGTTATATGAAACGCATTTCCCCATCACCCCGCCGATATTGAGCATATTGATAGTATCGCCCACCTTCAGCGACTCCGGCATCACCCCCTCATACCCATGCAACGCATTCCGCTTCCCCAACGCCCCCACCACGATGTCCCCATCATGCAAAGTCATCCACCGCCCATGCGTATCCTCGAGCTGGTTATAAGTAGACTTCTCCCCATGAATCTTCACCGCCACCACCGACCCCTGCTCCAGGAGGATCTCATCGCTGAGCGTCAGTGTGCGCGCAAGTGAAAGGTTGCGGGTGACTGAGGCAATCTTATCGACCGTGATACGCATCGGAGGTTTCCTTGAAAAAGCCATTTTTCCACAAAAAGCACAAAAGAGAGCGGACACAAAATGCACATAAAAAGCTATTAAGGGTCAAAGTGCTACTTTTCTTATCTGCATCGCGGGTGCACCGAAATTAATTATGAGTGCGTGCTGCATCCGACATGCCCGCAAATACCCAAAAACCTGGGCTACGTGTTCATTTGCGATCAAACGGCAGGACTTTAGTTCCACGATTATTGTTTCCTCGACGAACAGATCAGGGAAATAATCGCCAAGCGACGCGCCATCCTCATCAAATACGGAAAGTCGAAACTGGGATTCAACCTTCATCCCACGCTTCCGGAGCCGATGAAGCATGCCGAGTTCATACACCTTTTCGAGATGCCCGTGTTTCAGGTAACCGTGGAGCTCATAGGCAGTCTGCCGAACCACGTTGCACCATTCAAGTATTTGGCCTGCACCTTCAGACATCCATTCTCTCCGCCCGAAGCGACACCCAAGCCCACTAAGCTCTTTATGTGCTCGCTTTTGATGTCATTTGTGCATTATGTGTAAAAATGGCTCCCCTCTAAATTCTCAGCGCACCGACAACGCGACCTGTTGGGCGATGCCGAAGAGTTTGCAGTAGCCGCGGGCTTCTTCGCCGGTCCAGGCCTTGGAGCCCTCGCCGTAGCTGGCGACCTTGGATTGCATGAGGCTGTGCTTGGAGCGGACGCCCTCGACTTGGGCGACGCGGGGATAGAGGGTCATGCGGACCTGGCCGGTGACGGTAGCCTGGGAGGATTGCAGGAAGGCTTCGAGGTCGCGTCCGATGGGGTCGAAATAGTGGCCTTCGTGGAGCAGGCTGCCGTAGAGGTTGCCCAGTGATTCTTTCCAGAAGAGCTGCTTGCCGGAGAGCACCAGCTTCTCGAGCTCGCGGTGGGCCTGGATGAGCAGGTGCGGGGCGGCGGCGGCGAAACCGACGCGGCCCTTGATGCCGAGGATGGTGTCGCCCAGGTGGATGCCGCGGCCGATGCCGTAGCGATTGCCGAGCTCGTTGAGCTTGGCGACCAGGTCGACTGCCGACATCTCAACTTCATCCAGCGTGACCGGGTTGCCTTCGTGGAAACCGATGACGATGGCCTGCGGTGCGAGATCCGGGGCAATCTCGCCACCGGGATAGGAGGAATCGGGCAGGTGCTGCCACGAGTCGTGGGTCTCGCGACCGCCGATCGACGTGCCCCACATGCCTTCGTTGACCGAGTACGCGGTCGTCTTCGCGGCAATCTCCACGCCGCGCTCGGCGAGGAAGGCGGTCTCGTCCTCGCGCGACAACGCGAGTTCGCGGATGGGCGTGATCAGCTGTGCGGTCGGGCACAAGGCGCGGAAGGCGACATCGAAGCGCACCTGGTCATTGCCGGCACCCGTCGATCCGTGTGCGATGGCTTCGGCGCTGAGACTGTTTGCCATCTCCGCCACGCGGCGTGCCTGGCACACGCGCTCGGCCGAGACCGACAGTGGATAGAGCTGGCCGCGCAGCACGTTGCCGTACAGCAGGTAGCGCAGGTAGTCATTCCACAGCTCGGTGCGCGCGTCGATGGTGTGGTGCTCGCGCACGCCGAGGCGCTGTGCCGCCGCCTCGATGCGCTCGAGCTCGGGCGCATCGAAGCCACCGGTGTTGACCGTGACCGTGGCCACGTCGAAGCCACGCTCGCGCAAGTGCAGCACGCAGAACGAGGTGTCGAGGCCACCGGAAAAAGCAAGTACGCAGAGAGGATTGGGCATGGGTACTCAGACATCAATGTTGAAAGGAAACTGGTGTGCCTTGTTGCTTTGTGGTGCTTTGCTGTTGTGGGTCTTTGCTGTCGTGGGTCCGGACCTTGTCCGGACGCTCTTCTGACATAGGGCGAAAAGCGTTCGGACAAGGTCCGAACCCACCAAGGTCCGAACCCACACAGAGCAGTTCATGGCGCGAACACCCGCGCATCGATCGCATCCAGATCCGCCCGGTGCTCGGTAATCCAGTGTTCGGCTTCGGCCAGGTCGTGCTCGGCGAGATCGAGACCAAGATCCCCCAGGCCACCGCTATGCGTGGCTGACAACGCGGCGCGATCCACCTCGAAACGGCCGGCCATGACCGCCTCGCCCACCGCTCGATAGGCGTCTCGGAAGCTCTGGCCGCTCGCGACCAGCACATAGGCCTGGTGCGCGGCATAAAGCTCGTCGCTCATCGCCGCGCGCGTGCGCTTGACGTCGACGACCAGGACCGGAATGAGCCGGGTGAGCACGTCGATCGTCGCCGACGCCGCATCCATCCCGGCCAGCAATGGCTTCTTGTGCAGCTGGAAATCGCGATGGTAGCTGCCTGGCAACCCGGTCACGATTTCGCGATGCCACTGGGCGATGCCGCGCAGTTCGCGGCAGCGTCCGCGCGCAAGCTCCAGCACGTCGGGATTGCGCTTCTGCGGCATGATCGAAGAGCCGGTCGTGAACGCATCCGGCAAACGCACGAACCCGAATTCCTCGGTCGAGTACAGGCTCAAGTCCCAGCACAGCTTTTCCAGCGTGTGCGCAATCGACTGCAGCCAATCGAGCAGCGCCTGCTCATGCCGGCCGCGCGAGTTCATCGCATCGACGGGCGAACGCTGCACGCGGCTGAAACCCAGCAACGTCGCAACGCGCTCGCGCTTCAGCGGCAAGGGCACCCCGAAGCCGGCGGCGGCCCCGAGCGGACAACGATCGAGCCGCGCCCAGACGCAGTGCGCGGCCTCCAACTCCTCCAGCAGCCCTTCGACATAGCCGACTGCCCATTGGCCGAAGCTCGATGGCATGGCCCGCCGCAAGTGCGTGTACCCCGGCAGGTCGACGCTCTCGTGCGCGCGCGCGAAGGCGAGCAGGCTCGCCGCCAGCGCATGCACCTGCGCGCAGAGACCAATCAGCCGTTCGCGCAGGAGGAGGCGCAGTGCCAGCAGCACCTGGTCGTTGCGCGAGCGCCCGAGATGGACGCGTTTGCCCGCCTCGCCGACGCGTGCGACCAGCGCGTGCTCGAGCGCGGTGTGCGCGTCTTCCTGTTCGGTCGTGATTTCGATCTCGCCGCGCTCGGCAGCGGCCTTCAGCTCGCGCAGCGCGTCGATCAGAACGCGCGCATCGGCGTCCGGGATCAGTCCGGCCTCGCCGAGCATGCGCGCGTGCGCGGCCGAGCCCTGCGCGTCGTGGACGAGCAAGGCGCGATCGATCACCGGGTCCTCGCCAACGGTGAAACGATGGATCACCGCATCCAGCGGCAGACCTTTCGCCCACAGCGGCGCGCTCATCCCTGATCGCTGTCGCGCACGATCATTGTGCCTGCGCCCTCGTTGGTGAAGATCTCCACCAGCAGCGCGTCGGTCTGCATGCCCGAAACCAGGTGCACGGAATGCACACCGCCATTGAGCGCGTGGCGAATCGAGGCGGCCTTCGGCAACATCCCCCCGCTCAGCTCGCCACGCGCTTCCATCTCATCTAGCTTGGCCAGCGTCGCGAACGTGATCAGCGAGGAACTGTTCTTGGCGTCCTTCAAAAGGCCGGCCACCTTGAGCACGAAGAACAGCTTCTCGGCCTTCATCACCGAGGCAATCTGCGCCGCGATGGTGTCGGCATTGGTGTTGAAGATGCTGCCGTCCTGGGCCCCCGAGAGTGGCGCGATGACGGGCACATAATCCTTCTCAATCAGATGGTTGAGCAGGGTCGGATCGACCTTTTCGATGTCCCCGACCAGCCCGTAGTCGAACATGCGCGGCTGGCCCGCCACCTCTTCGCCGAGATAGATCGGCGCGCGCTTGCGGGCAGTGATCATGCCGGCATCCAGGCCACTCAGGCCCACCGCCGGCACGCCCACGCGGTTCATTTCGGCGATGAGGTCGGTGTTGACGCCATTGAAAACCAGCTTGGCGGCCTCGAGCACATCGGGGGAGGTCACCCGTCGCCCGCCCTGCTTCTCGATCGGCAAGCCGAGCTTCTCGCACATCTGGTCGAGCCTGGAACCGCCCCCATGCACCACGATCACGCGGATCGACAATGTCCACAGCACGCCGATCTGCTCGACCACTTTGCGCCGGCTCTCCGGCTCATCGAGGATCTCGCCACCGAGCTTGACCACGAAAGTCTTGCCACGAAACTGGCGCAGATAGCGACTCAGGCCTTTGAGCGCGTCATAGGGATTGGTGGCAAAGGGCATGGCAGTTTTCCGGTGAGTGAATGGTGGTAACAGAAAAATGGACTGCTCCCCTCTCCCATGCTTCTGGGGAGAGGGGCTGGGGGAGAGGGC
>JANPJV010000075.1:0-10959 GCA_031425695.1 Rhodanobacteraceae bacterium
AGCACGGGAGAGGGGAGCAACGCCATCTCCGCCGCGTTCGACGCTAATCAGGGTGCATTTTGTGTAAGCCGGCTTTTAGCAGCAATCACTCCGACAGCCACGGGTAGCGCGAGCGTCTGACCCACCATTCGGACGCAATCAAGGCACCGACCGAGAGCCCAATCGACACCAGTGCCAAGCGGGTAATGCCCCCGCTACCGCCTGGCACCTGCGTCAGTGTGTGCATTGCCAGGGCAATCGTCTGGGTTTCGCCGGGAATATTCGAAACGAAAGTGATGGTGGCTCCGAACTCGCCGAGTGCCTTGGCGAATGCGAGCGTCATTCCCGATGCGATTCCCGGCAGGCTGAGTGGCAGGATCACCTGCCAGAAACGCGCCCAGGGACGCGCACCCAGGCTCAGTGCCATTTCATCGATTTCGCGCGGGATGGCCTCAATCGAGAGGCGGACGGAGCGCACGAAAAGTGGGAACGCCATGATCGTGGCGGCAATCACCGCACCGGTCCAGCGGAAGGCAAAACTGATCCCCAGGTACTGATCGAGCCACCATCCGATCGCACCCTGGCGACCGAGCAATACCAGCAGCACATAGCCCGTCAGCACCGGGGGCAGCAGCAGGGGCAGATGCACGAGCGCATCGAACAGGTGCTTGCCGGGAAACTTCCATCGCGCGAGGACATAAGCGACGCCTACCGCAAACGGCAGGCCGCACAGCACCGCCAGCGCGGCCACGCGCAGGCTGAGGAAAATCGCGGCCAGCTCCTCGGCACTGAACATTCAGGGATCCAGCACACGAAAGCCTGCGGCCTGGAACACCTTGCGTGAGCGGGGCGACTTGAGGTGGGCGATGAATGCGTCGGCGGGCCCCGCCGGCGCCGCCGTTACCCGCGCCAAGGGATAGACAATCGGTTGGTGGGAAGCATTTGGCAAAATGGCCAGCACGCGCACTCGCGGTTCGACACGCGCGTCCGTGGCGTAGACGATTCCCAGCGGCGATTCCCCCAGGGCCACGAACGCCAACGCCGCGCGGACATTCTCGGCTTGCGCAAGCCGCCCTTCGAGCGCATTCCAGGCGCCCAGCGCGATCATCGACTGACGCGCATAGCGACCGGCAGGAACACTGGCAATCTCGGCCAGCGCCAAACGGCCGTCATGGCCAAGCGCCAGCAGCCACGACTGTGGTCGGGCGAGGTCAATGGCGGTACTCGCGCCTGCCGGTGAAACCACCACCAGCGAATTGCCCAGCAAGTCTGCGCGGGTGGCGGGATCGATGAGCCCGCGTTGCTGCAGGTAATCCATCCATTCCGCGTCGGCGCTGAAAAACACATCCGCGGGCGCGCCGGCTTCGATCTGCCGTGCCAGCGCCGAACTGCCTGCAAGCACGAGCGAAACTTCCCCACCATTCGCCGCGCGCCAATCGATGGCAATCTGCTCGAGGCTCTCCTTCAGGCTGGCTGCGGCGAAGACGCGCAAGGGCTCGGCGCCGGCCGTCTGGCACAGAAGGCACAGGAACAGGATTCGGAGCAGGAGCACGAGACGGGACTCACCGATGGCGAGGCGCAAGTATGGCCGTAGGCATAGGCCTTAGGCGTAGGCCGTGGGCGTAGGCCGTAGTGCGCGCAGCCTCACCGCGCGCTCTGCGGCGCTCAAGTTTTCCCGCGCGACCACCAAGAGCGCCGCAGAGCGCGCCAGAAGCCGCGCACAGCGGCCTACATCATCCTCAGCTCACCGCGGAAATCGAGTCGTACGGAAGTTCCTGTGCACCGGTTGCTTGTACCGCAGCTTCGATGTTTGCGACGATTTCCGGTTCGGCGTCGATCACGACAAGCACGCGTCCCGCCTCGATCTCGGCTTCGAATGTGCGCCGGACTTCGTTCGGAATAGCCGATCCCATCAGTGCGCCGGACCACGACCCCATCACCGCGCCAGCCATCGTGAAGATCGCTGCGCCGGCAACGGTGATGCCGAGCGGCGGGATCACCATGGCCAGCAGTCCCGCCACCAGACCCATGCTCCCGCCGCCGATCGCACCGCGCACGGCCCCGGGCGCGAGGTCCATGTTGACGTCGTGTCGCTTGTCCGGAACCAGTTGCATCTCGATGTCCGAGCGCGCCACCAGCGAAATATCTTCATCCAGCGCCCCGGCCTGCCGCGCCGCCGCCACCGCGCCCTGGGCCTTGAGAATGTCAGTCGTACTGAACACCCGACGATGCTTCATGAGTCCTCCATGGATGAGCTCGAATCGTGGCGCTCAAGATGGTCGACTCGGTCGAAACAGGATGTGAAGGCACGTGGACCGACACGCAGGTCACGTTGCGGCCGCGAGGAACCGACGCGCGGCCTCAGAACCGATCGTCGCTACGTGACACCAAGGAGAATCGTCCGCCTAGCGCCCGTCTCCTGCGTCGCACGATCAGATCGACGCCAAGCGCAACGTGACCTACGATTTCAGCTTGCTCAAGTTCTGCTGGATATCGTCGATGCCTTCCCAGGGGTCGGATTTGAGCTTGGCGAGGCGTTTGGGGACGGAGTCGATGTCGAAGAAGTTGCCGGCTTTCAGCCGTGACAGCTCGGACCATGCGAGGTTGACGGCAACCGGGGCACCTTCGCGGGCGCGCAGCGAGTAGGAGGCGACGCTGGTGGCACCGCGGCCGTTGCGCAGGTAGTCGAGAAAGATTTTTCCCTCGCGCAGTTTCTTCGACATGTTTGCGACGAAACGGTTTGGTTCTGCCTGCGACATCGATTCGGCAAAGGCATGCGCGAATGGCTTGACCAGGTTCCAGTCGCAACCGGGATTCAGCGGCACCACGACGTGCAGTCCCTTGCCACCGGACGTGCGCAGGTATGATTTGAGCTCGATGCGCTCGAGCAGGTCGTGGATCTTCTTCGCCGCGCTCTTGACCTCGCTCCACTCCACGTCGGGGCCGGGATCAAGATCGAAGACGATGCGGTTGGCGCGCTCGGGATTGCTTGCGGTCGAGCCCCACGGGTGGAATTCCAGGGCGTTGAACTGCACCAGCTCCATGACCGACGCGGCGTCGTTGACGACCAGGTAATCCGCCTGCTTGCCGGAGTCCTCGAGAATGCGCACGGTGTCAGCGAGCTTGACGCCCGCGGTCAGGTGCTTCTGGAAGAAGCAGGCTTTGGCGATGCCGTCCGGGCAGCGGATGATCGATAGCGGTCGCCCTTTGATCTCTGGCAGGAACCAGTCCATCACCGCCAGGTAGTAGTCGGCGACCTGGCGCTTGGTGGTGCCGCGATCCGGAAACACAACTTTGTCGGGGCTGGTCAGGCGCATCCCTTCCGGGGCAGGTTCGGCCGGCTTGGGCGTCTTGGCGGCTGGCTTGCGCTCGCTGTCACCAAGCTGCTGCACGGTCTTGTCCATGCGAATTCCTTTGAGTGATGGCTGCCGCAGCAGGCCCTGGTTGCCGATCCCACGGGAAAACACCTCGACCACCCAGGTGGGCTCGATCCAGGTAGCGCGCCGGAGCTCGGTGCTCATTGCATGGATGTGCGCGGGCGATTTCTTCAGCTGGGGTTCTTTCGCGAGTCGCGCGGTGACCGTGCGCAGCAACTCGTCGCTGAAGCCCGATCCGACGCGACCGACATAGCGCCACCCGTGTTCGGAATCGGGCTTGGCCAGCAGCAGCGAACCAAAGCCGTTTCGCGAGCCCTGCGCCTGGGTGTAGCCGACGACGGCGAACTCATCGGTGTCGAGGCGCTTGGTCTTGCGCCAGTCGTCGCCACGGCCGCCGCGATAAGGCGAATTCACGCGTTTGGACATGATCCCTTCGAGCCCGAGCTCGCTTGCCAGCGCAAAGGCGGCGTCGCCATTGCCAACGGAGTGCGAGCTGTAGGCAATCCGCGGTGGCGGCTTGGACAGCATTGCAGCCAGCAGCTCCTTGCGCTGCAGCAGCGGCACACGCTCCAGCCGATACCCTTGGAGATGGACGATGTCGAAAATGACGTAGGCCAGCGGCGCCTGGCTCTCACCTGACAGTGTCGCCTGCAACAGGCCGAAATCACTGTGGCCATTGCGGAGCGCAACCAGCTCGCCGTCGAGGGCAGCCGCTTCCAGTTCGAGCGCCTTGAGCGCTCGAACCACCTCCGGGATTTTTTTCGTCCAGTCGAGCCCGTTTCGCGACCACAGCCGGACATCGCCATCGACGATCGTCGCGGTGATCCGATAGCCGTCCCACTTGACCTCGTGGATCCAGTCATCGCCCTTGGGTGGTGCGTCACCGAGGCGAGCAAGCTGCGGCTCGAAGAATTCCTGGCGCAACTCATCCTTGACCGCACCCGGGAGCGCGCCAGCGTGCTCCATCCAGATCGTTACATTGGACTTCGACCTACGAGCCTTGCGCGCGACAGCCGTATCGGGCGCCGGCTCGACCTTGGGGAGGCTTGCGGTTTTGGTGACCTTCCGGGCAGCAACCTTCTCGGCTGTGACCGGGGACGCCGCTGTCTTGCCGCTGACGCCGCGCACTGTATGCGCAGGCGGGGGAGTCACATCCTCGAGCAGATCGTCGGCCTCGTGCTCGGCGGCAAACTGGTCCTGGTGCTTGAACAACAACCATTCGGGCTGGCGGCCACCGCGGCGACTGCGCACCAGATGCCACCCGCCGAACAGCTTTTCACCGAACAGTTCGAAGCGCAGATGACCTTTGTCGATCTGCGCCTGAGCGTCGCCATCGGTCGACCACACCCCGCGATCGAAGATCGCAACGTGGCCACCGCCATACTGGCCTTCCGGAATGATCCCGGCAAAGTCGGCGTAATCGATGGGATGGTCTTCAACTTCAGCGGCGAGGCGCTTGACCTTGGGGTCGAAGCTGGGACCCTTCGGCACCGCCCAGCTCTTCAGCGTATCGCCAACCTGCAGGCGGAAATCGTAATGGCGCCGGCTCGCGTGGTGCAGCTGCACCACGAAGATCGCGCGCTCGTCCTTCGCCGCCTGAACCGGCGGCGGTTCCTGTGTCTTACCGAAATGTCGCTTGCGCTGGTACTCGACCAGGCTCATGGGCCTGATCCGTAACTCAACGCTTTTTCTGGTCGCCGCGATCGCCCTGCCCCGGCGCCGCCTCGGTCTTCGCAGACTTGCGCACGTCCTGGCTCAGCGATTTGCTGACGTCGTCGGACTCCGAGAAACGCCCCTGATCGTCACGACGCACGAAACGCTTGTCGCCGTTCGGCGCAATCAACTCACGTTTGCCCTTCGACATGGTTCACCTCCCTGTTGGTGTGAAGAGATGCTGCCGAGCTTGCAGTCAAGGTGCTGCGAACCAAGATCGCGGAAATGCCGACCGGGTGTTCACATCCGTGGGTCGCTGCCCGCGGACGCTGCCGATCTGGTTTTGGATATGGTGGGTCTGCGCTGCGCGCGGACGCTGGTGATCTGGTTTTGGATTTGGTGGGTCTGCGCTGCGCGCGGACGCTGGTGATCTGGTTTAAGGAATCGTCCGCGCTTGGCGCAGACCCACCGGTAGCAAAGGGGCCTGCCGCAATCGCTCAATGCCACAGCCCAAGCACCAGCCCATACAGGACGAACTGCAGGGTGTGGTAACCACTGTCGATCGCCCACATCAGGTTGCTGCGGTTCGCAAACTGGTAGTTGATGCCGAAGCTCGTCGCCACGAAACACAGGCCGACGATGGCGCCCTGCTTGAGCGCGTACTTGAGCTCGGGTGCTGGGCCAATGAGGTACGCAAAGCCGATGGCGGCGATGAGCGCGAACACGAAGCTTACGCCGAACACCCGGCCCGGATGGCCAGCGGCCTTCTTGTCCATGCCACTTTCGCGATTCCACGCATTGCCGAACAGCACCGATGAGTACCAGAGACCGCCGAGCATGAAGGCCGAAGCGGCCGCGACCAGGATCGCCAGGATGTTGTAACCGTACATGGACTTCTCCTTTGGGCTTGTCTGGGTCCGGAGCTTGTGGGTCCGGACCTTGTCCGGACGCTTCTACGCGATTTTTGAGGAAAGCGTCCGAACAAGGTTCGGACCCACAGAGCCGTGGGAAAGCGTCCGAACAAGCTTCGGACCCACACAGCCGATGACCTATTGCGCCCGCACCAGCTTCGGCTCGCTCGCCACGAACGGCTTGATGCCGAGCTCGGTGTAGACCGCACTCGGTGAGACGACCCGGCCCTGGGTCAGCACCAGCACCACCTTGCGGATGGCGTTGATGTCTTTCGTCGGATCGCCGTCGACGAGTACCAGGTCCGCGAACTTGCCCGGCTCGATGCTGCCGCGCTCGCTGTCCACGCGCGCGATGCGAGCGGACACGGAGGTGGCGCTTTGCAGCGCTTCGGCAGGCGTCATCCCGGCCTGGACGTACAGCTCGAGCTCGCGATGCAGCGTGAAGCCCGGAATCGCATCCGTGCCCGGAATGATGGTGATGCCGGCTTTGTGCAGGCGACCCACGAATTCGACCATCTTTTCGTAACTCTTGTTGTAGCGCACCGCGGTGGCTTCGTCGGGGATGTCCATTTCGGCGACACGCATCGAGCGCTGCAGGTCGAGCGGCAGGTGGTCGATCACCGCGGCGTACGCTTTGGAGACTTCACCGGCGCGCTGGCGGATGTAGTCGAAAGTTGTCAGCGTCGGATCGATGGCGACGTTGCGCGCCTTCAGCGAGGCGATGAATTCCTGTACGCGCGGGCTGTCGAAATCGAGTGCTGCCGTGTGCTCGGCCGGCAGCCGGAAGCGCTCCAGCGTGCGCGTGTCGGTGGTCGGTTCAACGAAGAAATTGAGCATCACCTGGTTGATGTGCTGGATCTCGTCGAAGCCCGCGTCGACCACGTCCTGTGCGCGCAGGAAGGCTGGCACGTGGCCGCTCACGCGCAGGCCGCGGCTGTGCGCGTAAGCCACAGTGTCCTTGAGGATTTCCTTCGGAAACGAGTTGTAGATCTTCAGCTGCGGATAGCCGTGCTGTACGTACCAGTCGATCGCGTGCCTGGCCTCGGGCAAGGTCTTGATGACGAAGCCGTTTCGCGCCGAGAAATCGGACTCGCCTTCGAGAAAGCCGGCCGGAATCACCTGCGGCGCAAGCAGCTGCCCGGTGGCGATCTCGTCGATCAATTTCTGCAGCGTCGCGTTGTCATTGCCCATGTCGCGCACGCTGGTGACGCCGGCCGCCAGGTCGAGCCCGCCACCCCAGCGCCCGAACACGTGCGCATGCATGTCGAACAGGCCCGGCAACAGCACGCGCCCGCCCGCATCGATCTGGGTCGAACTGCCGGCGTCCGGCGTTCCCGTC
Organism: Rhodanobacteraceae bacterium; assembly: GCA_031425695.1. Classification (GTDB taxonomy): domain Bacteria; phylum Pseudomonadota; class Gammaproteobacteria; order Xanthomonadales; family SZUA-5; genus JANPJV01. Next base: position 7,260 of record JANPJV010000075.1, read on the forward strand.
GGCACCACCGCAGTGATCCGGCCGCGCAGCACATAGACGTCCGATGCCCCACCGAGCGTGCCCTTGTGGCTGTCAAAGACGCGCGTGTTGCGGATGACCGCCAGCCCGTCGAGCTTCTTGAACTGCCGCCCGGCGAGCTCCTTGACCAGCGTGCCTTCGGCCGCGACCTGAGCCGCGCTCAGCTTTTCGACATTGGCTTCCCAGCCGGATTCGATCGCGGCGAAAAATCCTGGCGCCATGAAGCCGAAAAGGCGCGGCGCGTTGCCCTCGCTGCCCTGCGTCGCCCAGACGAACTGCGGATTGAGCCCGAGCCCGCGCTGTACCAGCAGATCGACTCGTCGCTTGCCACCCTTGCCTTCCACCTCGACGGTCTGCACCAGCTGCTGCCTGAGCGTGCCGCCTGGCAGCAGCGGCAACGTGCCATCGCCGCGCCTGGCGATTGCCGCGATCGCCACCGAGGCGCCCTGCGGCGTGCCGCCAAGCGGGATGAACAGCGGCGAGCCCGAGACATCGCGCTGCTCGTTCTCACTGGTCGAATTCCAGCGCGCCTGGTCACCGTCGCGCACGAAGCGCTCATCGACCTTGGCACCGAAAGTCGTGGTCCCCGTGACCTGGTAGGTCGCGTAGGTGCCATCCGGGCGCAGCGTGTATTCCTCGCTGAGCTCGGGGCCGCGGCCGTTGTCCTTGAAGATGAAGCGCGACTTCGTGCGCCCATCCTCGCCATGCTCCACCACCATCTCGCCGGACTTCTTGCCGTTGTCGACCAGAACGACGTAGTTGAGCGTCTCGGCCGCATGGGCCACAGGTCCGACGACCAGGCTCAGCAGGATGGCGCCGCGCAGGGCGAGGATTTTCATGGGATTCCTTGGGATGCTTGGACGAGCGCGACGCGCTCTCGTGGGAGCGGCCATGGCCGCGATGCTTTTCGCAGACTATCGCGCAGACTGCAGCTGCGCTCCACCGGGGTGCATCCGCCGAAGGTCACGGCCGCGCGCGCTTTGCATTCGGATTGATTTTGGGGTTCACTCCAGCCGGAGCAACAAGCGTCCGGACGAGGTCCGGACCCACGCACAGCGAGAGCGCGACTCATCTCATGCAGAAAGCCATCGTCACGTGCAGCCTGACCGGCGTGCTCACCGATCCGCGGCAACACCCCGTGCCGGTCACGCCGGCCGAGATGGCGCAGTCGGCGCGAGAGGCATTCGACGCCGGCGCGGCAGTGATGCATGTGCATTTCCGTAACCAGGCGCCAGGCAAGGGACATCTGCCATCGTGGGAACCCGACGTCGTCGATGAAATTGCGCAGGCGATCCGCGCGGCATGTCCGGGCGTGATCCTCAACTTTTCCACCGGCACGGTCGGGCCCGATATTTCCGGGCCACTCGCCTGCCTCGAGCGCAGCCGCCCGGAGATGGCGGCCATGAACGCGGGCTCGCTCAATTACCTGAAGACCACGTCCAAGGGCGAATGGGCGTGGCCGCCGATCCTGTTCGACAACAAGGTCGAGAAGATCACCGCGTATCTCGAGGTGATGAATCGCCTGGGCATCGTGCCCGAGTGCGAGTGCTTCGACGTCGGCATCCTGCGCTCGATCGCGATGTTCCGGCAGGTTGGCCTGCTGCGCGACCCGCTGCACGTCTCGTTGGTGATGGGCGTTGCCTCGGGCATGCCGGCCGACGCCGAGTTTCTCCAGGTGTTGATGAAGTACGTCCCGAGCGGTGCGCATTGGCAGGGCATCCTGATCGGCCGCGAGGACATCTGGCCGGTCCACCGCAAGGTGGCCGAGCTCGGCGGCAACCTGCGCACCGGCGTCGAAGACACCTTCTACCTGCCCGACGGCAGCCGCACCCGCGGCAACGGCGAGCTCATCGAGGCCTTGGTTAAACTCGCCCGCGAAACGGGTCGCGAGATCGCCTCGCCTGAGGAGGCGCGGGCGATGCTCGCGCATTGAGGGTGGTGCGTGCTTCGAACCTAGGTCACGTAGCGCCCGCGAGGGTCCTGATTGCCCGAATCATTGGTTCGGGCGCTACGTGACAGTGGATTGCCGCAACGCCCTTGTCACGTAGCGACCGATCGACAACGAGCTTCGTCCCAACATTCCGCGGTCGCAACGTGACCTACCAGGCAACCCCATGACCCAGTTCTCCACCCCTGAACACCTGGCCCTGCGAGAGACGGTTGCGCGCTTCGTGGATGCGCAGATCAATCCGTTCGTCGATGCGTGGGAGGGGGCGAAACAGTTTCCGGCGCATGCGCTCTTCAAGAAGCTGGGTGACCTCGGGCTGCTGGGGATCACCAAGCCGGTGGAGTACGGCGGCAGCGGGCTGGATCACAGCTTCGCGCTGGTGTTTGCCGAGGAGCTCGGGCGGGTGCGTTGTGGCAGTGTGCCGATGGCGATCGGCGTGCAGGCGGACATGTGTACGCCGGCGCTGGCGCGCTTCGGCAGTGATGCCCTGCGCCGCGAGTTCCTGGCACCGGCGATCGCGGGCGACATGGTCGGTGCGGTTGGCGTCAGCGAACCGGGCGCGGGTTCGGATGTCGCAGCGATCAAGACGGTTGCCCGCAAGCACGGCGACGACTACGTCATCGACGGCAGCAAGATGTGGATCACCAACGGCATGCAGTGCGACTGGATCTGCCTGCTGGCCAACACCTCGGACGAGCCTTCGCATCGCAACAAATCGCTGATCATCGTACCCATGGACACGCCCGGCGTGGTGCGTGCGAAAAAGCTCGACAAGCTCGGCATGTGGTCGTCCGATACCGCGCAGATCTTTTTCGACGGCGTGCGCGTGCCGCAGCGTTTCCGCATCGGCGAGGAAGGCCGCGGCTTTGCGATGCAGATGCAGCAGTTCCAGGCCGAACGCATCTGCGGCACGGCGATCTCGCTCAAAGCCATGGAACAAAGCATCCAGGACACGATCGAATACGCGCGCGGACGCCAGGTCTTCGGATCCTCGGTGCTCGACAACCAATCCGTACATTTCCGTCTCGCCGAACTGCAGACCGAAGTCGAAGCCCTGCGCGCCCTCGTCTACCGCACCACCGAGATGTATGTCGCCAACCCCGACGACCCTGAAGTCGTCAAACTCGCCTCGATGTCCAAACTCAAATGCGGCCGCCTGGTCCGCGAAGTCACCGACAGCTGCCTGCAATACTGGGGCGGCATGGGCTACATGTGGGAAAACCCCGTCGCCCGCCAATTCCGCGACATGCGCCTGACCTCCATCGGCGCCGGCGCCGACGAAGTCATGCTCGGCATCATCTGCAAATCGATGGGGACGCTGCCGGGGCGGCGTTGACGTCTCGGAGCAAAGAAAGATCAAAAGTTATCCACAGATTACATGGATGAAAAGCGGATGACACAGATGAGGGCCAAAGCATATTTATCCACAGATTTCGCAGATTTCCGCAGATTAAGAGCAACCGCTTTGGATTGAAGCGAAGTGACTCATCGCGTTTTTCCCAATCCCGCAAATTTGAATTTGACAGCTTCTAATCTGCGTAAATCTGCGAAATCTGTGGAGAAACTTCTCTTGATCTGAGCAACGAATGCTCTTAGGGATCCTCTGAACAAGTCGCCCGATCTGTGGTCTGATCTTTGAGCCAGCGATCGACGGGAAGATGCATGAGCCAGATGAGTTTCGGTGATGCGGAGTACGCGGGCAAGCGCAAGCGTACGCGTCGGGAAGAGTTCCTG
>JANPJV010000076.1:0-68095 GCA_031425695.1 Rhodanobacteraceae bacterium
TTTGGACGTTTGCGGCTGGCTGATGCCGAGTGCAGTAGCCATCTGCTGTTGCGTCAACACGATGTCGGTCGTCAATGTCATGTCCTTATTCATTCACCAGGGACGTGCTGTGCCAAGCCAGCGCTTGCGCTCCGGCGATCCTCTCCGCAGATGAGCTCCATAGGGTGCCCCCCGTTTTTGTCCGGGTCCCAGTAGCGACTGTCTGCCGGCTGCGGGCGCAGATGGCGCAACCAGCCCGTGCTATCCGGTCGCCAAGGTGGCAGCAGCAGTGCAGGGTCTGGCAAGGTGACACGGGTGCTCACGGGCGTGGCCTCCATGGGCGTGGTCATGCGGCCGAGTCCATGCGGGGCGGGCGTTCGACTACTCACCATCGCGGGCCTTCCGGTAGTCGTCTGCGGGCGTCTGCGTTAGTGCGTTAGTTGCGTTAGTCCCCCCCGTACCCCCTGTAAGTAACGCACCGCCACTAACGCGGCTATGCGTTACTGCGTTAGTTGCTGCGTTAGTTCCAACTGACGCGCACTGACGCACTGACGCAGGTAGCCAGCGCTTGCGGTCGTTGCGGTAGGCGTCCTTGTATTCCTCGGACACGATCAGCCCAGCACGGTCGAGGAAGGTGATGGCACTCCAGAATCGGGACTTAGCATCCTTGGCGCCTCGGCCCTCGGCTTTCAGGTCGGCCGGCAGTTCTGGGTAGTTCCGCAAGTAGTGCAAGGTGGTGGCGTTCCCGCCGCGCGTGTTGGGTACGATGTCGCCCGATGCATGCACCGCCTCTATGGCGCGGAGTACGTCGCTCGCATCCTTGCTCAGGGTATCGGCCGGCTCTTCCGGCTCCGGATTGAATCGAGCCTTTGCCTGCGGAATCAGAACACCGTAGTCATTCCACGCGAGCGTTACCGGATCGGCTTTCTTCCCGAGATTGAGCTTCTCGTGCATGAGTGTCGGCGAGCCGATCTCCGACTCCACCAGTGCGCTGCGGCTGCGCGCGCTGTTGTGCCAGGCGGTTGAGCCGCTGAAAGTGTTGCCCCTGCTGCCATTGCGCGCGGCGTGCTTGTCGATGTGCGCCAGCAGCAACAGACCGCAATCGTTCTCTCGTGCGATTCGCCCGAGCATGGCCTTCACGAACTTGCGTACTTGCTGGCGGTCGTTTTCGTTGCCGGCGAATCCGTCGCTGGCGTTGTCCACCACGATGAGGTCGCAGTTTTCCGCCGCTGCCGCCATGGCCATTTCGCCGAATGCGTTCGTCTCCAAGAGCACCGTTCCGTGCGCCGGATCGCGGTACTCGGTGGCGAGCGCGGCATCGTTGGCGCTGCCGTCCATGACGATGATGTTCGTCTCGACTGCGGACCATGGAAGGTCGAACGCCTCGACGATCCAGCGCAACACAAACTTGATGCGGGCGGCGCTGTCTTCGAGGGACACAATCAGCACGCGACCTTGCGTCACATGGCATTCGTTCCAGTCGCGGCCGGCGGCTACATGCGCGGCCCAGATAAGCGCCTGGTTGGTCTTGCCCGATCCACCATGGCCGCTCAGCAGGGACACATGTCCGCGTGGAATGTAGCGGTCCACGATGTACTCGACGGGATCAGTCCGGGCGTCGCGGAGCCCGAGCAATTCAACCCGGCTGAACGTCGGGGTGAACCCGCCAGTGGCCGGCGTCGGTTCGCCGTACGCCTTTCGCGTCGCGTCGCGCTGCTCGCGCTTCCATGCCTCTTCCCGTCGGATAGCGCGGTCCTCGATGGTCTCGCTCACACGCGCCCCGCAATCGCAACACGCGCGTCTCGGATGCGTTCGCAGGCAACGGCCAGGCGGTCATGGTCTGCGGTGTCGAGGATCTTGCCGCGCTCGATGTCGCCGGCAGCGATCAGGACGACGCGCGCCTCCAGGTCGAGCACGTTGCCCGCAGCCTTCAGCTTGGTGCGCAACGCCAGGGCGTGGAGCTCGCGGCGCTGCTCGGGTGTGCTGTCGAGCAGCCGACGCGGGAACAGATCGGCGAACGTCAAGCCCAACGCGGTGAGCACGTCGTGCGCAGAGCAGCCGGCGAAACAGTTCAGCAGGATGGCGCCCGAGTCGCCCATGCAGAGCGACAACGATGCAGTGCGGTCGGTGTGCGCGGGACAGCTCGCCATGTAGCCGGCGCCGTAGGGTTTGACGCGCTCCAGGCGGGTGAGAATCAGATCGATACTTGCCGGCTGCGCGATTGTGGCGCTACCATTGTTGCTCGGAATGTTTGAAATCAGCGGCCGGCCCTTTGCAGAGGTGCCCGGCCGTTTTTCGTTAGGGCTTGCCATTGGCCAGGCCCTCCAGCACCGCAGCAGCCCGCGCACGCTGTGCAGCACGTTCGATGCCGTGCGCCTGGCAGGCGATAGCCTCGGCGTCTGCCGGATCGCGTGAGCGGTTGAAGCGTTCCACCATTTCGCTAAGCGTCTCGGCGCCTGCGCGCATCGACTCGATGTACTCGCCCGAACTCGGGCCAACAAGGTTTGCGTAGGTCGTCTGTGTTGCGTGGGATGCGAGCGAACCGGCGGTGCGCATCACACCGTCACCTTCGGCGTACGCGATGCCGCAATGCGCTCCGCCATCCATGCATCGACTTCCGATTCAATCCAGGCAATGCGACGTTCGCCCAGCAATACTCGTTTCGGGAATTTGTCTTCCGCCTCTAACTGGCGGATGCGTTCACGCTTCAGCGGAACGCGACGTTCCAGCTCGAAGCGGTCAATCAATCTCTGTACGGCAGCGGTCATTACGGTGACTCCTTGGGTGGCGCTGGCATTGTCAAGACAATCAGTTGGCCTGTGTGTAGCGAAGTTATCCACAGGTTCCACGCATGCATCGCTTTGATTTAAATGAAATTAGTACCGTGGAACACAATATGTGGAACATCGTGGAACAACTGCAGTGGTGCTCACTGGTCCCCATGGTGCCCACTGGGTGTGTCTATGTCTTCGTATTGGAAATTTTCGGAAGTTGTTGGAAATCGACGCGCTTTACCAACTCGAACGCCTCGCCAAGTCGGGTCTTGATCGTGTTCTTGGAAAGCGGCGCGTCGGCGGCTTTGCACCACTCAATCAGGAGCTTCGCGATCGGATCTATCGGCCGGCGCGGGTCAATTCCGGCCGCTTGAGCCAGTACGCCAATGAGGCGGAGCATTCCTTCGCGCAACCGCGCGTCGATTTTGTCGGCGAGCAGGTTCATTGCCTCCGCATCGACGAACACGCTTTCAAATGCCACTGGCTCCGATCCGACCAGCCAATAGATGTCATCTGGCGCGCTCTCGCGCCATAGCAGCAGTTCACACCGCTGCATTGGTTCCGGCCATCGGAGTGCAAACTTTTGGGCCTCGACGCGGTACAGACGGTAATAACCGGCGAGGTCTAATTTGCGATCAGCAGTAAATTGCGCTGGCGGTCCTTCTGGCTCTCTTTCCAGAAGTTTTCGGTGTCCCTCCCTGCACAGCTCGGCGCTCCAGCTGTCGCACTTGACGGCAATCGGCAGCTCGAATTCATCGGCTGTCGCTGCCTCGACAAGCGCAGCAACAGACAAGCCCATCTGCTTGGCAGCATCGGCCAACGGCAACCATTTCATTGCGCTCACTCCCAGCTTGGGGACGGATTGCCCGTCCCATTACCGCCTATTGTCAGCCCGCCAGTAATGGCTGGGCCACGCGACAACTACGCCAGGCGCAACCGCGTCCCGGCATGCGTGGCCACGACGCAGCCAGCCTCCCGGAGCTTGAGCAGGGCGTTGCTGACGGTGCCTATCGGCGTCGGGTGTAGAGCGGCATAGAGCGCGCGGTCTTCGATCTCGCCAGCGCGCAGGGCGGCCAGGATGCGGGCTTGCAGTGGCGTAGGCTTGGCGGTCATTACTGATCGCCCGCCACAAGCTCGTTGTAGTGCTCGCTGTCGTAGAACTTTTTGGACCGCGCGAGGCTGGACGCGACCAGTGCGTCTATGTCCAGGCGGGTTGCGGCGCCGATGAGCGCATCGACCAGCACGTCACGGAAGCCAACGGCGGCGCCCCGCCTGGGGTCGTTTGGGTTGTTCTTGGACAGCACCGCAAGCACCACTTCAATGACAGAGGCGACGCTGGTGTGCGTGCCAAATGAGCCCTGGAATTTGCACCACTTCAGAAACTCATGGGCGGCATGGGTGCCGACAAGGTTGCCGACGCCGTAGTTATCGCCCTGCGGCATTTCGGGGACGAACTTCAGCCCGCGTTCGCCCTGATCCATGAAGCTCAGGTACTCGATGCCGGGCGGCATCATGCGGAAGTGGTGCTCGCGGACGGCGAAAAGCTCGTCGGCCGGCTTGTCGTCATTCGTGACGGACGCAGCGGTGCTATCGTTTCGAGTTGTCATGATCGCCTACTCCAAGTGGGCGGTTGTGGAAGTCGTCGCCGGGTGCTGGTAACACTCGGCGGCGGCGCTTAACCCGCGATATGCGGGGATTTCTTTAGGTTCGTGACGTTCGCTCCAGATGCAGGCACGACAGCGAGGAAGCCGGACCACGCCTCCATCAGTTGCCGGCGCTTGGCCAGTAGGTCACCACGGCGATACGCCGCCTCAACCTTGCTCTTGATTGCGTGCGCGAGCGCCATTTCGATGACGTCGCTGGTAAAGCTTGTGCGCTCGGCCGCCCAGTCTCGGAAAGACGAACGGAACCCGTGAACGGTGAGCTCCGTGAATCCCATATCGGTCTGCAGCAACTTGCGCGCACTCTCGGGGTTCATGTGCGTGCGTCCGCGCTGGCCAGGGAATAGGAACGCGCCTTTCTTGGGCAGCTCGCCGAGCATTTTCAGTGCCGGCTTGGAGAGCACTACGCGATGCTCGCGATTGGCCTTCATGCGCTCGGGCGGAATCGTCCACACGCCGCCGTCCAAGTCGAACTCCGACCAGCGCGCGGCGGCCGCTTCGCCCACGCGGGTCACGCAGAGAATGACCAGCTCGAGCAGGCGGGCACTGAACCCGACGCGGGCCCGCAGTAGCGCCATGAAGGCCGGGAGATCGGTGTAGGCCATGGCGGCCTGATGGGTCACCTTGCTGACCTTGGATTTCTCCGGCAGCAGCACGTCCAGGTGGCCGCGCAGGCGTGCCGGGTTGTCGCCGAAACGGAACTCACGAGCGGTCGCCCAATCGAGCACAGCCTCTATGCGCTGGCGCACGCGGCTGGCCGTCTCGGTCTTGGTCTTCCAGATTTCCTGCAGTGCCTTGACTACGAGCGCCGTGCTGACGTCCTGGACCGGGAGCGGCAGCAGGTCGGCGGCGTAGGTGTCGAGTGTCGAGCGCCATTGCGCCCGGTGCTTCGCATTGCGCCAGGTCGATTCGTGCGCCTCGATGTACTTTTCAGCGCACTGGCCGAACGTCATCAGCTTGGCCTTCGCGAGCTTGGCGTCGGTGCGGGCCTGTTTCTTCTCGTCACCCGGGTCGCGACCTTCTCGCAGCACCAAGCGGAGTTTGTCGGCGTCCTCGCGAGCTTTCTTCAGCGGTACGTCATCGAGTGAACCGAGCCCTATTTCACGCACGCGGCCGTCTCGGCGATCGCGGTAGCGGAACAGCCAAGACTTTGTCACATGACCCACTTCGGACGCCGAAGCGGCGACGTTGAGCACCAGATTGCCGCCGTCGGCATACCTGCCCGGAAGATTCAAATTTCGAATCATCAACGGACTAAGGCGATCTCTGATGCGCTTCGGCACGTTCCCCCACATCCTTACCTGCACTGCTTCCCACACAAATTACGCTGGTTTCAGATGGGCGTCAATGGGGCGCGTTGGCGCGAGTGCTAGCGGTAGCAAACAGAAATGTAGCCATGACAGCTAGTTACGGTGCGGGTTGTGTGGGTTTTAGTGGTCGCCAGTGGGCAAAAGATTAGGCGGACACCCTCTCCGCCAATAAAACAGCCGCCCGATGGGCGGCTTTTTTATTGGCGGAGAGCGTGATTTTCGATCGCTTTGCGCGCGCAGCGCGCAATCGAATCGAACGCACGTCGGCTACGCCCACGGGCCGGATGAGAACGTTCGGCGCACGGGTATCCAAACGAAGGAATGCCGAAGAGCGCGAGCACGGCGCAGCCGCGCGCAGCCCGCAGGGCATGGGCCATGGATGGCCATGCAATCCTACCCATCCGAAAACTCCTTCCCTACGGCTGTCCATATCGAAAGGCAGGCCGCTACTCGACTGGATAAACCGCCGCAATGGCGCAGCCGTAGCGGTCCGCCGGCGTTTCAAAGCGTCCGGCCCTGTCGGCGTCGGTGGCTGAGGACAACACCGCCACATCCCCGGGGTGCCCGCATACGAGGTCGAGCCCGACACCCGAACGCAGGGTCAGCGAGGACTGGTATGAGACCTGAGGGCAGGAATTCGCAAACTCGATCCGATAGCGGCTGTTTCCGCCCGATCGCCGTTTACCGGTCTCCACGACGATGCCGGAGCCGTCCTCCGACCAGCCCCGGACTTGGCTCGGGCGCAAACAGTAGTCGTACGAGCCGCGAAAAGTTTGTTTGTCCGAGCGTTTGCCGACGGCTTCGACCGGCGCCAGCAGTTGCGCTTCAGCCAACTTGGCGTCGGCGCTCCGGGCAAGGCTTGCGTACTCACGTGTAGTCAGTGTCCGCACTGCGAAGATCGGGCAAAGCTCGGTTCGCGTTCTGACGAACTCGCGTGGCCCGCCGCAAACCCATCCGTGCGTCGCCAGGAACGCGGCGTCGGTGGCCGCATCCGGACACGCACCTCCAAATTGCACCTGATGGCGCGACGTCTCTGTAGCCACCAGCAGCCGGTCCGGCGTCAGCTGGCGAACGCTCGAAACCTCGCGTGCATCCAGGCATTCCGCATCGGGCGCAGGCATGCGCTCGGGCACCTCAGCTGCGGCGGCGTGGATCCAGGCGAGTGCGACCATCGATAACGAATTCATTGGGGCTCCTGAATTTTGAATGGGCCAGTGGGACACGGGGCATCACTGTTTAGCTCGTCGGAAGGCGTTGGCATCGATCAAGACAGCAGAGCAGGGACATCGGCAGAACGTAGCTCGTTCATGTTCGGCTCGAGCCTACATACGTGAATTGAAGGGAGAGCATCGGAATGCTTCCCTTTGACGCAGATCAAGACGCGCCCAGCATCAGCGGGCCACACTGCCCGCATGCCAGCCATCGCCTTCAGCCCCGAGCTCCTGCGTCGCTACGACCGCCCAGGTCCACGCTATACCTCGTATCCGACGGCACCGCAGTTTCGCGGTGACTTCGGAGAAGACGAGTTGCGGGCCGCCGCGCTCGCCAGCAATGGCGACCCGATTCCCCGGCGGCTTTCGATTTATGGGCACATGCCGTTTTGCGTGAGCCCATGTTTTTACTGTGGCTGCAATCGAGTGATCACCCGGGATGTCGCGCGCGGCGAGCAGTACATCGAGCGCCTGTGCGAGGAGATCGATCTCACCGCGCCACTGTTCGATCGCGACCGCGAGGTGGTGCAACTGCATCTCGGCGGCGGCACGCCCAATTTCTTCACGCCCGCGCAGATCGGTCGGCTGCTGTCGCGCCTGCGCGAGCGTTTCAGCTTCGCAGCGGCGGCGGATCTGGAGTGTTCGATCGAGCTTGATCCGCGCTTCATCACGGCGGACGAAGTCCACGCGCTCGCCGCTGCAGGCTTCAACCGGGCCAGCCTCGGCGTGCAGGATTTCGATCCCGCGGTGCAGGAGGCGATCAATCGGGTGCAGGGCATCAAGGAGACCCGTGCGATCGTGGATGCGTGTCGCGCCAGTGGCATGGGGTCGGTCAACATCGATCTCATCTATGGGCTGCCACGCCAGGAACGCGAGAACTTCCGGCGCACGCTGGAAACGGTCATCGAGATGCGACCTGACCGCCTCGCCATCTATGGCTACGCACACATGCCGAAGCTGTTCAAGGCGCAGAAGCAGATCGAGGCTGAGGAGTTGCCGTCCGCCGAGGAGCGTCTCGCGTTGTTGCAACTGGCGATCAGCGAACTCGGCGCGGCCGGCTATCACCATATCGGGATGGATCACTTCGCACTGCCGCACGATGATCTCGCGCAGGCGCTCGAGCGCGGTTCGCTGCAGCGCAATTTCATGGGTTATACGACCCACGCGCAGACCGACCTGATCGGGCTCGGCATCAGTGCGATCAGCCAGATCGGCGATACCTACAGCCAGAATCCGCGTGACCTCACTGGCTGGCAGGGCGCGGTCGAGAACGGCCGGCTGCCGGTATTCCGCGGCATGCGCATGAGCGGCGACGACCAGTTGCGTGCCGATGTCATCCAGCAGCTGATGTGCCAGGGCGAAGTCTTGATCGCGCCGCTCGAGCGCCGCCACGCCATCGCTTTTCGCTCCTATTTCGCGGATGCGCTCGCGCGCCTGGCCCCTTTGGTGGCGGACGGCCTGGTGAATGTCCGCCACGACCGCATCCGGGTCAGCGGGCACGGGCGCCTGCTCCTACGTAATATCGCCATGTGCTTCGACCGTTATCTCGACCAGCCCGTGGCGATCTTGCCACCCTCCTTCTCCCGTGCCATCTAGTGCGAGGGTGGCTGTGAGCGCGCCGGCGTTCCCGCGCAGCGACGTGCGCATTCTCGCGGACGATGGCGACGCCCTGCATTTCTGCTCGACCTGTGCGTTCTCGCAAGCCTGTATCGCCGAGGGCATGCACAAGCACGCACTGCTCGATCTGCATGTGCTGGTCGAGCACGTCGGCCCGCTGCACGCCGGGGAACACATCTTTCGCGAGGGCGACCCGTTCGTCGCGATTGCCGCGGTGCGCGCTGGCACCGTCAAGACCTATGTGATTGATCCGAACGGCGAGGAACAGGTACTCGGCTTCCATTTTCCAGGTGAGGTCATCGGCCTCAGCGCGATCGATGGCGACCGCTTTCCGTGCAGCGCGGTGGCGCTGGACACGGTCATGCTCTGCCGCTTCTCATTCCAGAAGATGGCACTGCTGGCCACCCGCGTCCCCGGCCTGCAGCGCCAGCTCTTTCGCCTGCTCAGCCGCGACATCGGCCGCGCTACGCTGCTCGCCGGCGACTGGGCCGCCGACCAGCGTATGGCGGCTTTCTTGCTGGCCATGTCGCGGCGCCTCTCCGAACGTGGTTTTTCCGCAGTGCGCTTCCAGCTGACCATGGCACGCACCGATATCGCCAATTACCTGCGCCTAGCCCCCGAAACCGTCAGCCGCGTGCTGCGGCGCTTTCAGGACGACGGGCTCCTGGTCATCGAGCGCCGCGAGGTGGAGATCGTCGACCAGCCCAGGCTGAATGCGTTGGCGGGGCCGGTGTTGCGGGATTAGGGGGCGGCTTTTAGTAGGTCACGTTGCGCCCGCCCGGTGCCCGGATCGATGGTACCGGACGTCGGGCGCTACGTGACACTCGCGCGAGGCATTGTCACGTAGCCCGATTTGATACAGCGAAAGCATGCGGATCGCGGGCGCAACGTGACCTACGCCAGCCATTCGGAGGGCATCCAAAGCGGCGCGGAGCGCCGCACTCCAAACTGGTGCGGCCGTCTGGCATTTCACCCTCGCTTGATCCAGATCATGGCCCCGCTCCCCCATCCGCTCGAACATGCGCTCAACCACCATGGAGAGCGTGATGAGCATTACCCGAAAACTTTGGCTGGGCCTGAGCGCCCTGCTCGTGGTGTCCTTTTCGATTCTGCTGTGGGCCGGGACCGAGATTTTTCGCGTTGCGCCGCCGATGCCGGAGCGCGTGGTCAGTGTCGAGGGCGAACTGGTCTACAGCCGCGCCGATATCGAGCAGGGGCGGCAGGTCTGGCAATCGATCGGCGGCATGCAGCTGGGTTCCATTTGGGGCCATGGCAGTTACGTTGCGCCCGACTGGAGCGCCGATTGGCTGCACCGCGAAGCGGTCGACGTACTCGACCAGTGGGCCCGCAGCGAGTACGCCAGCGCCACCTATGCCCTGTTGAATGCCGAGCAGCAGGGAGCGCTGCGCGCGCGTCTGCGCGGGGTCATGCGCACCAATCGCTACGACCAGGCAACGGCGACGATCACGCTGCCGCGCGAACGTGTAATTGCGGTCTCGAACGTGGCCGCGCACTACATCAGCCTGTTCGGCAACGATCCTGCGACGGCCGCCTTGCGCGAAGCCTATGCGATGAAGAACGACACGGTCGACACGCTGGAGCACCGGCGCGCGTTGACCGCCTTCATCTGGTGGACTGCGTGGGCGGCGGGGACTGAGCGCCCGGCCGATGCAACAGCGTCCGCGCACAGCGCAGACCCACCACAGGCAACAGCGGCCACAGCAGGCACGCCGGTCGCGGCTGCCGTCACTTACACCAACAACTGGCCGAGCGAGCCGTTGATCGGCAACACGCCACCGCCGTCACTGTGGCTGTGGTCGGTGTTCAGCGTGTTGTTCCTGATTGCCGGCATCGGCGCGCTTGGCTGGTTCTACGCGGTCAGCCATGCCAACGAAGATCGTGACCACAAGCTGCCGGCGAGCGATCCATTCGCTGCGCTCAAGGTCACCCCGTCCATGCGCGCGACTGCGAAGTATTTCTGGGTAGTGCTGGCGCTGTTCCTGACGCAGATTGCGCTCGGCGCGATCACCGCGCACTACCAGGTGGAAGGCCAGGAAGCCTACGGCTTTGCGCTCGCCGAATACCTGCCGTACTCGCTCGCGCGCACCTGGCACACGCAACTCGCGGTGCTGTGGATCGCGGTCGCGTGGCTCGCCACCGGCCTCTACATCGCGCCAGCGCTGTCGGGCCACGAGCCGAAATTCCAGCGGCTCGGCGTCAACTTCCTGTTCGTCAGCCTGCTCATCATCGTCGTCGGCTCATTTGCCGGGCAGTGGCTCGCGGTGATGCAGAAGCTCGGCCTCGACAACAATTTCTGGTTCGGTCACCAGGGCTGGGAGTACGCGGACATGGGCCGCTTCTGGCAGTGGTATCTGTTCATCGGTCTGCTGCTGTGGCTGGGCCTGGTGGGGCGCTCACTGTGGCCGGTGCTGCGCGGGCCCGCACATGAGTCCAAATCGATCATCGCGCTGATGTTCCTGTCGACCGTCGCGATTGGCCTGTTCTTCGGCGCCGCGCTGATGTGGGGCGAGCACACGCATATCTCCGAAGTCGAATACTGGCGCTGGTGGCTGGTGCACTTGTGGGTGGAAGGCTTCTTCGAGGTGTTCGCGGCAGCGGTAATGGCACTGATCTTCACCCGCCTCGGTTTGATCAAGACCTCCACCGCGACCGTGGCCGTGCTGTTCGCCACAATCATCTTCATGGCCGGCGGCGTGCTCGGGACTTTGCATCACCTCTACTTCGTCGGCACGCCGACCGCTGTGGTTGCGCTCGGCGCCAGCTTCAGCGCGCTCGAAGTGGTGCCGCTCGCCTTCATCGGCTTCGAGGCCTACCACACCTACAAGCTCGGACAGGCAACGCCGTGGATGGCACGCTACAAGTGGCCGATCCTGTTCTTCGTCGCGGTCTCGTTCTGGAACCTCGTCGGCGCCGGCCTGTTCGGTTTCTTGATCAACCCGCCGGTCTCGCTGTACTACATGCAGGGCTTGAACCTCACCGCCCTGCATGGACACACTGCGCTGTTCGGCGTCTACGGCATGCTCGGCATCGCGCTCATGCTGTTCTGTCTGCGCGGTCTGCGCGGGCAGATGGTCTGGGACGCGCGCCCACTGAAGGTGGCGTTCTGGTCGCTCAACATCGGCCTGACGCTGATGGCCTTGCTGACCCTGCTGCCGATCGGCGTGCTGCAACTGATCGCCGCAATCAGCCACGGCTACGCCTACGCACGCTCCGCCGATTTCATGCAGCAGCCGCTGATCGAGCTGCTGGTGTGGATGCGCGTTCCGGGCGACACCATCTTCAGCTTCGGGGCGCTGGCACTGGCGTGGTTCGTATTGCGCCTTTGGGTGGCACCGAAACGGGAGGCGGTGGTGGCGGGGGAGGTGGTGCCGTCGTAGGTCCAACTTGGCTTGCGTGGGTTCGGACCTTGTCCGAACGCTTTTGCTCACCAAGAGCGTCCGGACAAGGTCCGGACCCACGTACGGCAAGGAAAGCTCGCTTTTACTCACCAAGAGCGTCCGGACAAGGTCCGGACCCACGTACGGCAAGGAAAGCTCACTTTTGCTCACCAAGAGCGTCCGGACAAGGTCCGGACCCACGTAAGGCAACAAAAGTTCGTGCTCCCATCGTGTCGCGCCTGAGCCGAGAGCGTCCGACAAGGTCCGGCACGTGGATACCGGCCTCACCCATCCATCGCCCTCGCGGGCGCAACGTGACCCATGAACGAATCTACGATCCCTGTCGCCCCACCACTTTCGCTCCGCCTGCTCGGCGCCGCCCCGCATCGTCTGCTGTTCTTCATCGGCGCGAGCAATCTGCTGCTGGCGATGGCTTGGTGGGCGGGCTGGCTGGTGGCACGACGCGCCGGCATCGTCATGGAAAGCCCGGCGCTGGCAGCAGGCTGGCTGCATGCCTATGTCATGCAGTACCAGATGCTACCGAGCTTCATCTTCGGATTCTTGCTGACTGTTTTTCCCAGATGGATGGGATTGCCCGAGCTGCAGCGCTGGCGCTATGCGCCGGTCGGCATCGGGCTCTTTGGTGGTCAGGTCGCGACCTTGCTCGGTGCGGTCGGTTGGGAGGCGGGCATCACCGTCGGCTGGTGGATGAGCCTGGCGGGTTGGATTTCCGGCCTGGCCGCGCTGCTGCCGCTGCTGTGGCGCGAAACCGGCAAGACCTGGCACGCGCGCTCATGCGCCCTCGCGCTCGTCCTGGGACTGTTCGGCCTGGTCTGTCTTGGCGCGTTCCTGCACGGCGCGCCGGCCCTGTGGCTGTTCTCCAGTATCAAGATCGGCAGCTTTGGATTGCTGCTGCCGATCTACCTGACCGTTGCGCATCGCATGTTTCCGTTCTTCGCGTCGAACGTGGTGACCGGCTATGTTGCGTGGCGACCGCTGTGGCTGCTTGGCGCGTTCTGGGGGCTGTGCCTGCTGCACCTGGTGCTGGAACTGGTACACGCCTACCAATGGCTGTGGGCTAGCGACCTGCCGCTGCTCGGACTGTCGCTGTTGGCCTGCTGGCGCTGGTGGCCGCGTGGTCCGCAACCAGCGCTTCTACGCGTGCTCTTCCTTGGGTTGTTGTGGCTGCCCATCAGCTTCGCGCTGTATTCATCGCAAACCTTGATCTACCTCTTCACCGGCATCTTTGCGCTCGGCCGTGCCCCCGCGCACGCGCTGTTCGTCGGCTTTTTCGGCAGCGTGCTGGTGGCGATGGTCACGCGGGTGACGCAGGGACATTCAGGCCGGCCCTTGAGCCTGCCACCGATAGCAGTCTTTGCGTTCGCGGCCATCCAGGTCGTCGCCGTGCTCCGCGTCGGTGCCGAGCTCATGAAAGACGGGCCGCTGTGGCAGGCGGTCGCGGCGGTCGGCTGGCTGATCGCCTTGGGGCCCTGGGTGGCGTGGCTGGGTGGCATTTATCTGCGCGCGCGTGTTGATGGGAAACCGGGATAAACCCGTCAAGTAGCCCGCTTCGCGGGCAACATGACCTACGAAAGCGAGGATCCATGATCGAGTTCTACCCGCAGATCAAATCGGTCCATATCGGCGCGGTGATCGCCAGCGGCGGGTTGTTCCTGTTGCGCGGGATGCTGGTGCAATTGGGACGTGACGGCTTCGCCATGGCGGCGCCCGTGCGCTACCTCAGCTACACCATCGATTGCGTGCTGCTGACGGCGGCGCTGATGTTGCTGACGATCCTGCCGAAGGAGCTGTTCGCCAATGGCTGGTTGTGGGTGAAGATCGGGCTGCTGGTGGTGTACATCGTGCTCGGCACATTCGCGCTCAAGCGCGGACGCACGCCGCGGGTCCGGCTGGTTTGTTATGTGCTGGCGCTCACGGCCTTTGGATTCATGCTGACGGTGGCGCGGGGGCACCATCCGCTGGGGGTGTTGGCGGCGTGGTTGGGGTGAGCGTTGGACGTAGGTCATGTTGCCCGCGCCAGCGGGCTACTTGACGCTTTGGCGGTCGCCCCGTTCAACAGCCGTCAAGTAGCCCGCTGCGCGGGCAACATGATTACGAGAGCATTTCTCTAAGCGTCGATCACAAAACCCACTCGAGCTGCAACCACAGCTTGGTCGTATTACGCCCGAAACCCTCGCTGCGGTAATCGGCCAGCTTGAGCATTCCGGTCAACTTCTCGCCCACCGGAAAGCTCAGTGACGCGTCCCACTCTGTGCCATACCGCGCATTGCCCTGGTCGGCGCGGTAGTCGTGCCAGGCCAGCGCCCATTTCATCTTTGACGACAGCTCGCCGGTGCCCACGGCGCCGCCGGTGCCGAGGTAACGATCCTCGAGACCTCCCGCGGGGGTGACGAGAAACTTGTCGGCCCAGCCATTGAACGCATGCAAGGTTGCCAGCGGTGTCTGCAGGGCGTGGCGTCCATTGCCGCCGAGGTGTTCCCAGCCGGCGCGCCAGGTCAGACCTGCCTGGGTCCAGCTGGGCTCGAGCAGCCAGTAGGAATGGGTGAAATCGAGTGGATTGTCGGCGTGCTCGCGCTGGCTGGCAGCCTCGACGCGCCAGCCCAGTCCCTTGCCTTCAACGACGCGACTTCCGGTCCAGCGCGCACCGATGGTCAGCGTCGAGGCGGCAGCTACATCCTGATCGTCATGTGCGATCAGATAGCCGCCGAATTGCTGCGTTCCGTGAGCAAACCCGGCATCGAATACATGCGTGCCGAGATCGCGCTCGCGTGATTGCCGGTCGAGGGCGTCGTCGCCATTGCTGCGATGCACGCGGTCGATCCAGAAGTAGCGCGCAGTCCACGCGGCCGTCGGTTTCCATTCGGCCGCGATCGCGTCAAAGGTCTGCTCGTTCTGGCGCCAGCCGCCATTGCCGACCCAGCGCTGGTTGTCGAGCAGGACCCGCTGGCGCCCGAGCGTGCTGGCCAGTTGCGGGTTCCGCCAGCTCACCCAGGCCTGGTTGAGCTCCGCGCCTTCAGGATCGACGATGCTCGGGAACGCAGTCTCGCCATTGGCGCCACTGTTGTACTCGTCACCCAGCGCGGCGATGGCTTCGCCTTCGATCAGAGCGCTCCAGCCGGGCGCCGGGTTGGCACGAACGCCGACCCGCAGGCGCAAGGTCTGGGCGGCAGCCTCGCGCGCAAAGCTGGCGTCGTCGACCGACTCGTGGCGCAACCGCACATTCGCTTCCATGGCCCAGGGCGGCGCCGCCGCAATCGGCGGCGTCGTCTGCGCGCACGCAACGGTGGCGAGACTGGACAGCACTGCACCAGCAAGTAATCGCTGGATTGGAATCTTGCTCATCTGCGCTTCTCCTTAAGTCCGTGAGCTCAAGAATCGGCGTAGGTGTCGTGACGCGCCTTGACTTGGGTCAGGTCCGATTGACGATCGCTTGGATCACGCCACGGCGACGGCAGGTGGCGCACACACGATCGAGCGGAACCGCGGCGGGTTGACTTGGATCAAGGCGGCTGGACCGGCTGACACGCAATCTTCGCTCACGGTCTTTTGGGTCACAGTCGAGGAAACCATGAAACACTTCGCGCGCCACGTGCTCCTGCTCACGGCAATCTCCGTGTCCCTGTTCGGATGCGATCAGCAGGCGAGCAACTCAGCTCCCAAAGCGGCGCCGCCGGCCGCGGCAGCGCCCGCCGATACCGGCGGCTCGGCCAAAGGCGATTTCGGCCCGCCGCAAGGTGAGCCGATCCAGGCGATCCTGACCAGTCCGCCGAATGTGCCGCCGCCGACTGGCCGCACGGCGCCGGCGAAGGTAATCGTGAATCTGGAAGTGATCGAAAAAGAACTGCCGATCGCCGAGGGCACGACCTACACTTTCTGGACCTTCGGCGGCACCGTGCCGGGCAGTTTCATCCGCGTGCGCCAGGGCGATACGGTCGAGTTCCACCTGAATAATCACCCCGATTCGAAGATGCCGCACAACATCGATTTGCACGGCGTCACCGGACCCGGTGGCGGCGCTGCATCGAGCTTTACGGCCCCGGGCCATTCCTCGCAGTTCACCTTCAAGGCGCTCAACCAGGGCCT
This sequence comes from Rhodanobacteraceae bacterium, assembly GCA_031425695.1. Classification (GTDB taxonomy): domain Bacteria; phylum Pseudomonadota; class Gammaproteobacteria; order Xanthomonadales; family SZUA-5; genus JANPJV01. The sequence goes on from JANPJV010000076.1 coordinate 16,055, forward strand.
GTACGTGTACCACTGCGCCACCGCGCCGGTGGGCATGCACGTCGCCAACGGCATGTACGGATTGATCCTGGTCGAACCGCCCGAAGGCATGCCGAAGGTCGACAAAGAGTTCTATGTGATGCAGGGCGATTTCTACACGGTCGGCAAGTTCCGCGAGAAGGGCCTGCAGGCCTTCGACATGCAGAAAGCCATCGACGAAAACGCGACCTACGTGCTGTTCAACGGAGCCGAGGGCGCGCTCACCGGCGACAATGCGATCAAGGCCAGCGTCGGCGAAAGCGTGCGGCTGTACGTGGGCAACGGCGGCCCCAACTTGGTGTCGAGCTTTCACCTGATCGGCGAGATCTTCGACAAGGTCTGGTACGAAGGCGGCACCCGCTACCAGGAGAACGTGCAGACGACTTTGGTGCCGGCCGGCGGCGCGATGATTGCCGATTTCCGCCTCGAGGTTCCGGGCAGCTACGTGCTGGTCGATCACTCGATCTTCCGCGCCTTCAACAAGGGCGCGCTCGGCATCCTCAAGGTCGACGGTCCCGAGAACAAGGCCATCTATTCCGGCAAGGAAGTCGATTCTTCTTATCTCGGCGACAAGGCCGCCAGCATGGCCGCGGTGTCGGTCGCTGCGCAGTCGACGGCGGCGGGCACGCTGACCCCGGAAGAGCAGAGCAAGGCCGGTCAGGCGTTGTACGCAGGCACCTGTTCGGTGTGCCACCAGAACAACGGCGAGGGCATGGCCGGCGTGTTTCCGCCACTGGCGAAATCCGACTACGTCGCCGCGCGCAGCCACGATGAACTGATCGCGATCGTGCTCAACGGGCTGACGGGTCCGGTCAAGGTCAACGGCCAGGACTACAACTCGGTGATGCCACCGATGAGCCAGCTCACCGACGACGAGATCGCCAACATCCTCACCTACGTCAACACCAGCTGGAGCAACGCTGGTGGCGCCGTCAGCAAAGAGGAAGTGGCCAAGGTGCGTGGCTCCACCGCACGTGCTGCAGGTGCGGCGCACTGAGCCGACGGCGATGAGCGCGATGCTGGATCGCTTGCGTAGCCCGGAGTACGCGCAGCGTTCTCCGGGGATTCGGCTCGCCCGCAACCCCCGGAGAACGCTTTGCGTACTCCGGGCTACGTGCCTCTCGCTGCTTTCCTGCGGCGCGCACGCCGCTGAACCGGCTTGGCCCGTGCTCCCCGGCAATGCCGAGTTCAAGACCGTGCTGGCGTACGAGGACACCGCCAGCACGGTCAGCATCCCTTCCTTCGAGTTGCAGCCGCAGCCGGTGACCAATGCTGAGTTTCTGCGCTTCGTGACGGTGGCCCCTGAATGGCGGCGCGGCACGGCGCCGACGATCTTCGTCGACGCTGAGTACCTCGCGCACTGGAGCGGCCCGTTGAGTCTGGGCAAGAACGCGCAAGCGGACCAGCCTGTGTCGCAGGTCAGCTGGTTTGCGGCCCAGGCCTATTGCGAGGCGCAAGGCGCACGACTGCCGACCTGGTCCGAGTGGGAATACGCGGCCGCCGCCGACGCGACGCGCGTCGATGCCCGACAGGATCCGGCCTGGCGCGAGGCCATCCTCGCCTGGTACTCGAAGCCGTCGGGGCAACCCCTTGCTGAGGTCGGCCAGGCTGCAGCCAATGTCTACGGCGTCCAGGACCTGCATGGTCTGGTTTGGGAGTGGGTCGATGACTACGCGGCAATGCTCGTGTCGGCGGACAACCGCGACCAGGGCGACGCCGATATCCTTAAATTCTGCGGCGCCGGTGCGCTGTCGACCAATGACCGCGAGAACTACGCCGTGCTCATGCGCATCGCCATGCTGTCGGCGCTCGAAGCGGTCGATACGACGCGCAATGTGGGGTTTCGGTGTGCGCGGGATTTGGGGGGAAGGCGATGAACATATTTGAAGTGCGGCGCTCCGCTTTGGCTCATTGGATCTCCGGCAAGTTCACGTCCGGCCCTCGGCATAGCCTCGGGCGTTCGCCGGCGCAGGACGCTGCGCGTCCACAGCGCACCGCCTCACGCAAAGCGGCGCGGAGCGCCGCACTCCAAATGTTGCTCGCGCTCTGGACCTGCTCGGCGGCCGTCGCATCCCCCCTCCCCAACGATTCCCTCTACCAGCTCGACGCCCAGTTAACCGCTCACGACGCCCGCGATTCCAAACTCGCTGACCGGCGCGGTCGGCCACAGTTGGTGGCGATGTTCTACACCTCGTGCAAGTTCGTCTGCCCGCTGATCATCGACAGCGTCAAGGGGGTCGAGCACGTGCTGACGCCGGCCGAACGCGCCGACATCGACTTTTTGCTGATCTCGATCGATCCCGAGCGCGACGATGTCGCCGCGCTCGCGTCGGTTGCAGGCAAGCGCAAGCTCGGCACGCACTGGACGCTCGCGCGTACCGAGGAACGCAACGTGCGCAAGCTCGCCGCATTGCTCGGCGTGCGCTACCGAGCACTGGCCGACGGCGAGTTCAACCACACCAGCACGCTGTACCTGCTTGACGCCGATGGCCGCAAGCTCGCCAGCAGCTCCAAGCTTGGGACGGTGCCTGACGCGGAATTTGTTGCGGCGGTGCGTGCGGCGCTGAGCGCGAAATAACATCGGTGCTCCACCGGTCTGCTTGCCGAGAAACCTACCTCGCTTGATCCCGATCAAGGCAGCTTCACTGCTCACGGTTCAAGCTGCCCCTATCTTCTACCCATCCAAGGAAATACCCATGCGCATTCTCACCACTGCCGGCCTCCTGCTCTTCGCCGGATTCGCCCAGGCCGAAAACTGTGTCATCGATCTCAAAAGCGATGACGCCATGAAGTTCGACCAGGCCTCCGTTACCGTGTCGGCGTCGTGCAAGAGCATCGAGATCAAGCTCGCGCATACCGGCAAGATGCCGGTTGCAGCAATGGGCCACAATGTCGTCATCACCACCACACCCGACTTCATGCCGGTTGCCCAGGACGGGATGAAGGCAGGCCTGCCGGCGAACTATTTGAAGGCGGGCGATACGCGCGTCATCACCAACACCCAGTTCGTCGGCGGCGGCGAAAGCACCAGCGTCAAGTTCGACGGCGCCAAGCTCAAGGCCGGCGGCGACTACACCTTCTTCTGCTCGTTCCCGGGACACTGGGCGATCATGAAGGGCAAGGTGGTGGTCGAGTAATCTCGGCCGAAAGTCTTCGACTTTCGCCCGGTACCTAGATTCCGCCCGCGGAGCAAAAACGTGGTTTTTGCTGCGCGATCACTCGATGCCTTGCGTAGTTCACGTTGCGCCCACGCGGCCTTGGTTGCGTCACGGAATTCATCGGGCGCTACGTGACAATCGGCGATGCCGCAACGGCGCGTGTCACGTAGCGCCCGAACGTTACCATCGCTCGGCCTTGGAGTTCGCGGGCCCAACGTGACCTACGGTCACGTGACCCAATTCACTCAAGTTGACCCAGATCAATAGGTCGCCCGCTGGCCTTCTCGATACTGCAATGAACCGCAATCGAGACCGTCCATGGGCGACACCGCCGCCAGCGATACCTACAGCGACAAGGCTGTCCATCAGTTCACCATCGCGGCCATCGCCTGGGGCGTGATCGGGATGGCGGTGGGCGTGCTGATCGCCGCCCAGCTGTACTGGCCCGCGCTCAATTTCGACATTGCCTGGTTGAGCTACGGCCGCCTGCGTCCGATCCACACCAACGGCGTCATTTTCGCGTTCGGCGGGTCAGCACTGTTTGCCACCAGCTTGTATGTCGTGCAGCGCACCTGCCACGTTCGACTGATTTCCGATCGGCTTGCGAGCTTCGTGTTCTGGGGCTGGCAGGCGGTGATCGTCGCGGTCGTGATCACGCTGGCGATGGGGATCACGCAGGCGAAGGAATACGCTGAGGCCGAGTGGCCGATCGATATCCTGATCACGATCGTCTGGGTCGCCTACGGCTGGCTGTTCTTCGGCACCATCGCGAAGCGCAAGGTCAAGCACATCTACGTCGCCAACTGGTTTTTCGGCGCCTACATCATCGGCATCGCGCTGCTGCACATCATCAACAACCTGGTGGTGCCGGTAAGCCTGTGGAAGTCGTATTCGGTGTACACGGGTGCGGTCGATGCGATGGCGCAGTGGTGGTACGGGCATAACGCGGTCGGCTTCATGCTGACCACCAGCTACCTCGGGATGATGTACTACTTCGTGCCCAAGCAAGCCGGGCGGCCGATCTACTCGTATCGGCTCTCAATCGTGCACTTCTGGGCGCTGATCTCGATCTACATGTGGGCCGGCCCGCACCACCTGCAGTACACCGCGCTGCCGGACTGGGTGCAGTCGGTCGGCATGGTGTTCTCGCTGATCCTGTTGGCGCCATCCTGGGGCGGTGCCATCAACGGCATCCTGACCCTGTCGGGCGTGTGGCACAAACTGCGCACCGACCCGATCCTCAAGTTCCTGATCGTGTCCTTGAGCTTCTACATGATCGCGACCTTCGAGGGTCCGATGATGTCGATCAAGACGGTCAACTCGCTCTCCCACTACACCGACTGGACCATCGGCCATGTTCACGCCGGTGCGCTCGGCTGGGTGGCGATGATCACCATGGGCTCGCTGTACTCGATGTATCCGCGCCTGCTGGGCCTCTCGTCGATGTACTCGACGCGGCTCATCGACCTGCACTTCTGGGTACACACGGTGGGCGTCGTCTTCTACATCGTCTCGATGTGGATTGCCGGCATCACCCAAGGGTTGATGTGGCGCGCCACCAATGCCGACGGCACGCTCACCTACAGTTTCGTCGAGTCATTGGTCGCCACCTATCCCTACTACCTCGGGCGGCTCCTGGGCGGCCTGCTGGTGCTGGCCGGCATGAGCGTCATGGCCTGGAACTTCTGGCGCACCTGGCAACTGGCGCGCGGCGCAGCAGAGCAGCCGGTGCTGGTGCCGCATGCGGCGGAGGCGCGGGCATGAGGAACGATTGGTCGGGGATGGCGGCTTTCGTGTGGCGCCTCCGAGGAGCCGGCGTAGGTCAGGTTGCGCCCACGTCGTGCTCGACCAAGGCGACACGGGGGAGCGGGCGTTACCTGACAACCGCCAGCATGGATTCCGAAAAAGAGCTGTCAGGTAACGCCCGACCCATTGCATCGCCACGCCCGAGCGTTTCGCGGGCGCAACCTGACCTACGTAATCAAAAGCAATCGCCCACGCACAGGCGCACGTCATGAGCCTCGGACACGAGAAAGTCGAAAAGAATGTGGTGCTGATGGGTCTCTTGATCGCCGGCGTGATCTCGCTCGGTGGCCTCGCTGAAATCGTGCCGCTGATGTACCAGGCGGAGGCAATCGAGCCGTTGCCGGGCGTGGTCCCGTTTCCGGCGCTCGAGCTCGCCGGCCGTGAGATCTACATGCGCGAGGGCTGCGGCAACTGCCATACGCAGATGATCCGCACACTGCGCTTCGAAACCGAGCGTTACGGCCACTACTCGCTCGCCGGTGAATCGGTCTACGACCGTCCCTTCCTGTGGGGTTCCAAGCGCACCGGTCCGGATCTGGCGCGCGTCGGTGGGCGCTATTCCGAGGATTGGCATCGCGTGCATCTGATCGACCCGCGCGCGGTCGTTCCCGAGTCGAACATGCCTGGCTTTCCATGGCTGGAATCGGCGCCGGTCAGCGCCGAAGGCGTAGTCGCCAAGATGCGCACCCTGCAATGGATGGGCGATCCCTACAGCGACGAGCAGATCGAGAACGCGCCCAAGGAGCTTGCCGGCAAGGACGAGCTGGACGCGATGGTGGCCTACCTGCAGGGCTTGGGCAAGAACGCGCCGAAGACGGGGGGCTAAAGCCATGTTATCGGGAATCATCACTGCGGTTTTGCTGGTGCTGTTCGTCGGCGGCTGGGCGTGGTTGTGGCGGCCGGCGCTGAGGGAGCCGTTGGAGGCGGCGGGGCGGTTGGCTTTGGAGAGTGAGCAAGCAAGAGCGTCCGGACAAGGTCCGGACCCACGTGAGCAGAGCGAGCAGGAGCCGCGCCGATGAGTGCCTTCTGGATCGGCTTCATCGCCCTGCTGATCCTGGCCAACATCGCGGGTGCGGTTTGGCTGCTGCTGTGGACCGCGAAGCGGCGTCCGGGTGATCCAAAGCCCGACGACACCAGTCATTACTGGGACGGCGATATCACCGAATTCAACAAGCCGATGCCACGCTGGTGGATCAATGCCTTCTATCTGACCATCGTTTTCGGCATCGGCTACTTTGCCTGGTACGGTGGCCTGGGAACTTATCGTGGCTGGGGTGGCTGGAGCTCGCAGGCCGAGCATGCGCAGGAAAAGGCGCATTGGGACCAAGCACTTGCACAGTCGCTGCAGGTCTATGAGGGCCAGCCAATCGACCGCCTCGCGCTCGATCCACAGGCGCTGGAACTCGGTCGCTCGATCTTCAGCAACACCTGCGCCGCCTGCCACGGTTCGTCCGGACAGGGCGCCATTGGCTATCCCAACCTCGCCGACAGTGTCTGGCATTGGGGTGGTACGCCGGAAGCCATCACCGCCAGCGTGCTCGACGGAAGGCAGGCGGCGATGCCGGCGTTGGGGGGCGCCGTTGGCGGGCCACAGGGCGTGCGCGAGCTGGCCGTCTACGTGCAATCACTGTCGGGCGAATACGCCGATCCGGAACTGGCGGCGGCGGGTTCAGTGCGCTTTGCCGGGATCTGTGCGGCTTGCCACGGCGCGGATGCGAAGGGCAATGTGGCTTTCGGCGCGCCTGATCTCACCGATCGCTACACCCTCTACGGGCGCGACGCACAGAGCATCCGCGACACCATCAACAACGGACGCAGCGGGCAGATGCCGGCGCATGCCGCGCTTCTCGGCGACACCCGAGCGCGCCTTGCGGCGGCCTACGTGTGGTCGCTCTCGCATCCGCCGATGCAGGTTGCCCAACCGTGATCGAGGATGGCGCCATCGACCACCCGCCGCGGCCGCTGGCGCAGCGGCTCGGGGCGATCCTGTGGCCGTCGTTCTTCGCCGCCGGCGTCGCCACCATGGTGTTCTTTGCGCTGGTCGATCCGCTCGAACTGCGCGACATCACCCTGCCTGCGGTCGAGATCACCCGCAGCATGGGCTATAGCATCGGCTTCTTCCTGTTCTGGGCGGCGACCGCATCCTCGAGCTTGTTCACCTGGTTGCTGTTGCGACCGCCGAGTCGTTTCACCCATCCGCTCGCCGACGAACATCGCGGTGGGTAGACCCATTGCATCGCGGCTGCTCGAAGACGCCGGCTCCAACTATGTTTCCGAGCGCAAGATCTATCCCCGCGATGTCAGGGGTCGTTTCGACCGGCTGCGCACCTTGGCGGTGTTCTGGCTGCTCGGCATGTACTACAGCTTCGCCTGGTTGCGCTGGGATGGTCGCCAGGCCGTGCTGTTCGACTTGCCCGCACGCAAGTTCCACATATTCGCGCTCACGTTCTGGCCGCAGGACTTCGTGTTCCTCGCCCTGCTGCTGATCATCCTGGCACTGGCGCTGTTCTTCTTCACCGCGCTGGCCGGCCGTCTCTGGTGTGGTTATGCGTGTCCGCAGACAGTCTGGACCGAGGTCTTCCTCAAGATCGAACACTGGATCGAGGGCGATCGAGGCGCGCGCATGAAGCTTGACGCCCGCCCCTGGAACCGCGACAAGCTGCTGCGCAAGTCTGCCAAGCACATCGTGTGGATGTTGCTGGCGCTGTGGACGGGATTCACTTTCGTCGGCTACTTCACGCCAATTGCCGATCTCGGCGCGCGCCTGCCGTCCCTGCAGTGGAACGGCTGGGAGACGTTCTGGGTGCTCTTCTACGGCTTTGCCACCTGGGGCAATGCGGGTTTCCTGCGCGAGCAGGTGTGCAAGTACATGTGCCCCTATGCGCGCTTCCAGAGCGCGATGTTCGACCGCGACACGTTGATCATTGCCTACGATCCGCTGCGCGGCGAACCGCGCGGTTCCCGCAAGCGCGGCCTGCCCAGCGTGCTCGAGCGTGCCCGCGGGCTCATCGATCGGGCACTTGCCTATGGGTTCGTGTTTCGGGCGGGGCGGCATGTAGCGGCGGCGGATGCGCAGGCGGAGGCCAATGCCAGAAGCATCGCGGCCATGGCCGCTCCCACCCAAGGCAAAGGCATCGCGGCCATGGCCGCTCCCACCCAAGGCACGAGCATCGCGGCCATGGCCGCTCCCACGGCGCTGATGAGCGACCCGCTGCCGCGTTTCCTGGGCGAGGAGCTCGGCGACTGCATCGATTGCACCTTGTGCGTCCAGGTGTGCCCGACCGGCATCGATATCCGCAACGGGCTGCAGTACGAATGCATTGCCTGCGGCCTGTGCGTGGATGCATGCGATTCGGTCATGGACAAGATGCAGTACCCGCACGGCCTGATTCGCTATTCGACGCAGAATGCGATCGACAACCAGCCGAGCCGCGTCCTGCGCCCACGCATTTTCGTCTACGGGCTGCTGTTGCTGGCGATGACCGCGGGCTGGGCGATTGGCATCAGCACCCGCGATCCTTTGATTGCCGAAGTACTGCGCGACCGCAATGCGCTCTATCGCGAAACCAGCGCGGGCATCGCCAACGGCTATACGCTCAAGCTGGTCAACAAGCGCCGCGAGGCGCGCACGCTGGTGGTGCGCCTGGCCGACAATGCCGCGGGCATCATTCTGGCCGAGGGGCAACTGACCCTGCAGCTGGAACCCGAACAGGTAATGGCGGCGCCGGTCGAGCTGGTCAGTCGCAACGCAGCCAGTGGACGGCAACCGGTGGTCTTCCTGATCGAAGACACGGATGGGACCTTGCGGGCGCGCATCGACAGCAGCTTTTTCGGGCCAGTCCGATGAGCAAGCCGGTTGCTGAGCGCGCCTGGTCGCAGCCGATTCTTTGGCTGGTGCTGGCGCTGCCGGCGGCGATGGTCGTGGCCGGCGTGTTCATGGTGCGCAGCGCGATCGGCATGGGCAGTACCGATGCCACCACCGATCGTGTTCTCAAGACTGCACAGGTGCAGACCACGGACCTGACGGCCGACCTCAACGCACGCGACGCCGGCCTCATGGCGCAGCTGCAACTGGTGGACGGCTTCATTGAAGTGGTCCCGACCGCCGGCGTGTTTGCACGCGCGCAGCCACTCACCCTGCTGCTGCGCCATCCGATCGATACGAGGGCCGATCGCGTGTTGCAAATGCAGCCCGACGCGCGTCGTTGGCGGGTCGCGTACACCGCCGATAGCAAGCACGACTGGCTGCTCGAGCTGCGCCCCGCCGACGGTCGCTGGCGTCTGCAGGGGCGTTGGGTGCGGGGAAATTCAGGGGCGCGATTGCAGTCATCGCTACGCGTGGGCAGTGTTGCTCTCGTAGGTCATGTTGCCCGAGAACGCGGCAGGAGGGCGGTGCCTTTGGTAGGTCATGTTGCCCGCGCCAGCGGGCTACTTGACATGTCACCGACGGTGAAAGGCCGTCAAGTAGCCCGCGTTCGCGGGCAACATGACCTACGAGAGCACTCGCGATGAGCGCGCTCCAACCCTGCCGCCACTGCGGCGAACCGCTGCCAGCAGCCGCCACCACCGAGCTCTTCTGCTGTGCCGGTTGCGCTGCCGCCGCGCAATGGATCGAAGCCGCCGAGCTCGCCGACTATTACCGTCTGCGCACGCAGGCAGCCGGAAAGGTCGACGCCAGCGACCCCGACTTCAGGGTCTGGGACCGCATTGATCTGCAGTCCGAGCACGCGCTCGAGGTCGCGGGCGGGCGCGAGATTACGGTGCTCACCGACGGCATGCGCTGCGCCGCCTGCGCATGGCTGATCGATCGCGCGCTCAGCCGCGAACCGGGCGTGGTCGAGTGCTCCGCCAATGCCGTGACCGGACGTATCCGGCTGGTCTGGGATCCAGTGCGCGGGCGCTTGTCGGATGCGCTCGCGCGCCTCGCCAGTCTCGGCTACCGGCCTTTCCTCGCTGGCGGCGCAGCGCGTGAGCAGGAGCAACGGCGCCAGCGCAACCGGGAACTGGCGCGCATCGGCGTGGCTGCACTCGGAGCCATGCAGGCGATGATGCTGGCCGAGGTCCTCTATCTCGACATCGATGCCACCATGGACCTGGCGACGCGAGATTTTTTCCGCTGGATCACCTTGCTGGTGTCGACACCGGTGGTCTTCTATGCCGGCTGGCCCTTCATCCTCGGTGCCTGGCGCGAGCTGCGTCACGGGCTGCCGGGCATGGACACGCTGGTCGCGTTCTCCAGTCTGCTGGCCTTGTTCGCGAGCGCCTGGGAGACCGTGCAAGGCGGCCCGCAGGTCTGGTACGACGCTGCCGTCATGTTCGTCTTCCTGCTGCTTGCCGCACGCATGCTCGAAGCGCGCACACGCTTGGCCGCCAACGCCCAGGTCGATGCGCTGGCGCGGGCGCGGCCGGCGTTCGCCACGCGCATCACTGCGGATGGCGCAGCCGAATTGGTGCCACTGGCAGCGCTGGATGTTGGTGATCTGGTGCGGGTTGCTGCGGGCGAAGTGCTGCCCGCCGATGGACTATTGCAGGAGCCCGCAGCGAACTTCGAGGAAGCCTTGCTGACTGGCGAATCACTGCCGGTCGCGCACAGCGACGGCGACCTCGTGTATGCCGGGAGCTTGTGCCGAGACCGCCCGGTGCGGCTGCTCGTCAGCGCGGTCGGCACGCACACGCGGCTGTCGCAACTGGTGCGCCTGGTGGAGCAAGCGCAGGCGCAGCGCCCAGCGCTGGCGCGGGTCGCCGACCGCATCGCTGCGGTGGTCATCATCGTGTTGCTGCTGTCGTCCGCGCTGGTCTACTTTGCCTGGCGCGCGCATGCGCCGGAGCTCGCCTTCCAGACCACGCTGGCGATGCTGGTGATCAGCTGCCCCTGCGCGCTCTCGTTGGCGGTGCCGGCGGCCTTTGCTGCCGCGCACGGGGCGCTCGCGCGCATCGGCGTGCTGGCCGTCCGCCCGGATGCACTGACACGCCTCGCGCGCGTCACCGATATCGTGTTCGACAAGACCGGCACGCTCACGGATGCGCAGGCGCGGCTCGACCGCTGCGAGATCTTCGGCGACCTGTGGGTTCGGACCTTGTCCGAACGCTTTTCTACCAACCTTTCCGTCGATCAAGCCCTGCGCATTGCGACTGCGCTGGAACAGGGCGAAACCCATCCGCTGGCAACGGTGTTTCAGGCGCACGAACCTGAGTGCCGGGACTCGGGACTCGGGACTCGGGACTCGCGAGCGACATCTGCGACGCAACGCGCGATCGAGCGAAAACTGGTCCCGGGCCAGGGTGTCGAAGGCATCGTCGACGGGCGACACTGGCGCCTCGGCCAGGCCGGCTATGCCGCTGGCCGCAGCGACGACGGCGCACTCTGGCTCGGCGATGGCGTGCAGGCATACGCACGCTTCTGCATCGGCGAACAGCCGCGAACAGACGCCGCATCGGCGATCAATCGCCTGCGCACGCTGGGACTGCGAATCCATCTCGCCAGTGGCGATGCCAACGCGCGCGTCCAATCGCTCGCACGCACACTTGGCATCGACGCCGCACGTTCGCGTCAATCGCCGCAGGACAAGCTGCGCTTCGTCCGCGGCCTGCAGGCGCAAGGCGCAATCGTCGGCATGATCGGCGATGGTCTCAACGACGCACCGGTGCTTGCCGGCGCCGATGTCTCGATGAGCTTCGGCGCCGGCGCGGCGCTGGCACAGCGATCGAGCGACCTGGTGCTCACCGGCAGCCTGCTCGGGCGCATTCCCGAAGCGATCATGATCGCGCGACGCACGCGCCGGATCGTTCGCCAGAACTTTGCGTGGGCGCTCGGCTACAACCTGCTGGCCTTGCCGCTGGCGGCGACTGGACAGGTCGAACCGTGGCTCGCCGCGCTCGGCATGGCGCTGTCCTCGCTGCTGGTCACTCTGAATTCGCTCCGACTCGCGCGCGCACCGCGCGTGGCTCCACCCAGCGTGCATCCCGCGATGGCGGTGGCCACATGAATATCCTGCTGCTGCTGATTCCGGTCAGCCTGTTGCTTCTGCTCGCCGCCATGCTGGCCTTCGTCTGGGCGCTGCGTGCGGGGCAATTCGAGGACATGGATACGCCGGCGTTGGATGTGCTGGTGGAGCCTGTCTTGCTCCCCTCTCCCCTGCTTCTGGGGAGAGGGGCCGGGGGAGAGGGCGCTTTCTCCTCCCAAAGCGCCCTCTCCGGCCCGCCAGCGCAGCTGCCGGGCGTTCGAGCTCGCGCGCCGCATGCGGCGCAAGCGTGCCAGCTCTCACCCCCCGACCCCTCTCCCGCTTCGCGGGAGAGGGTAGCAAAACATGCCCCTTGACCTCCTCACCCTCACCGCCGCGCTGCTGAGCGGGTTGCTCGGCAGTGCTCACTGTGCGGCGATGTGCGGTGGCATCGCCACCAGTTTCGCCACGGTGCGCGCGCACGGCGGCTGGTGGGTGGCGGCGCAGCCCAATCTGGGCCGCATCCTTGGCTATGGGCTGGCGGGATCGATTGCCGGCGCCTTCGGAAGTGGCATCGTCGCGGTCGCGCAAGACCCTTGGATCAGCATCGGCGCGCGCGTGCTGGTTGGGCTGGTGATGGTGGTGACGGCGTTGCGGTTGCTCGATCGCCGCGGTCGCCTGGCGCCGCTGGCCAGGCCAGGCGCACGCCTGTGGCAGTGGCTGCGACCGCTGCAGCGCGCGCTGTTGCCGGCCAACACGGCACCACGACGGCTGGCCCTCGGGATGCTCTGGGGCTGGATGCCGTGCGGGCTCAGCACCAGCCTGCTCACCGTGGCCTGGCTGCAGGCAGACGCGGCCAACGGCGCGTTCACCATGCTCGCCTTCGGCCTCGGCGGCCTGCCGGTGATGCTGCCGCTGACCTTTGCCGGCGCGCGCGTCGGACAGTTCCTGCATCGCGGCGCGTGGATACAATCGTTCGGCGCGCTCATTCTCGCGGCCGGCCTGCTGACCATCGCCGCACCCTGGCTGATGCATTACCCTGGTCTGCATTCGGCCCTCGTGGCACTGGGATGCGCGCATGGACCGGCGTGATCCTGGGCTCGACTTGACGCGGACTCTTGCGGCCTCAGAATGCGGTCCGATGGCTCCCAAAGTCGCCCCTCTGCGTTCGACTGCGCTGCTCGAAGCCATCATCGAGTCGGCACCGGTCGCGCTCATCGTGAGCGATCGCGCAGGGATCATGACCCTGGTCAATCGCGAAGCCGAGATCATGTTCGCCTACACGCGCGATGAGCTGATTGGCGCGTCGATCGACCTGCTGCTGCCGGCTGCGCTGCGGCATGGACACCCAGCGCTGCGTGCGAGCTTCCTGGCTCGGCCGATCGATCGCAAGATGGGGCAAGGGCGAGCGTTATCCGGGATGCGCAGCAACGGCACGATGGTGCCGATCGAAGTCGGGCTCACTCCGATCATGCTCGATGATCAGCTGTACGTGCTCAGCGTCATCGCGGACGTCACCGAGCGCCAGCGCCTGCTCGACGAGGTCACCACCGCCAAGGAAGCGCTGGAGGTGCGTGTCCACGAGCGCACTCTGGCGCTCGAACATGCCAACGCGGAAATGGAAGTCCTGCTCGCCAACCTGCGCCAGCAGGGTTTGGAGCTGGAACGCCTGAGCCGGCAGGATCCGCTCACCCGCCTGTCCAATCGCCGCGATCAAGGGACCCTCTGAACAAGTATCGCGGACCGCGTTGCAGCCCAAATCGCTTGCAGCTAGGCGCAGTCCGCAGGTCGTAGCTTCGCATCTACGGTGCCAAGGACTGGAACGACGCTGCAGGCGATTTGGACCGCAACCCGGAGGGACGGTGGCTAGAACGTCCTCCAGCTTCGTCAGCCGCCTTGGCCAGAGCGCCCACTATGCCCTGCGGCGGTTTCCTCGCTGGCGAACGTTCTAGCCATCGTCGCGGCCGCGAGACTTGTCCAGAGGGTCCCTAGATGAGCGCCTCGCTGCGGAAATCGAGCGCTGCATTCGCAGTGACGGTGTGCTCTCGGTGGCCATGCTCGATCTCGACAACTTCAAGGCCGTCAACGACCGCTTCGGGCATGCACTCGGCGACGTCGTGCTTACCGAGTCCGCCAAGCTGTTTCGCGATCAATGTCGCGTCATCGACATCGTCGCCCGCTATGGCGGTGAGGAATTCGTCCTCGTGTTTCCCGGGACCGATGGACACGCCGCAGCCGCGGTGTGCGAGCGCATCCGCACCCATCTGGCCGTGCTGGACTGGGAGAAGCTCCACGCCGGACTGGCGGTGGCCGTGAGTGCGGGGATCGCGCAATGGCATCCGGGCATGGACGCCAATACGCTCTTGTCCGAAGCGGACGAGCAGCTTTACAAGGCTAAATCGGCCGGGCGAAATCAGGTCGTGTTTTAACGCGGTGTTGATTGTTTGGTGTGGGTGTTTGTGTACAAAGCGGTCCGTGCTGCTGCCACATGATCGATGGCGCGCTGGCGTGATCGAACCATCGACCGGTACCAGGACCAGCTTGCGCACCAAGGCTTCAGGAGCGAGCGCAGCGTTCTCCGGGCTGGTGCAATCGCTGCGATGCCCGGTCAGCATCGGCATCGGCATCGGCATGCCGGCAGAGCGACCGCGTGGAGACCTTGGTCGCGATCGCGCCACCCGTGCGCGCCTCCTGGGCGACGCTCTACCTACAACTTTTTTCGCTTGATCGGCAGGCGAATTGTAAACGTCGTCCCTTCATCGATCCCACTTCGGACATCGATGCTGCCGCCATGCTTCTTGATGATTCCGTAGGACACCGATAGCCCGAGGCCAGTGCCGATGCCGACTGGTTTGGTGGTGAAGAACGGATCGAAGATGCGTTTGAGATTCTCTGCCGGGATCCCTTTGCCCGTATCCGAGAATTGCAACCAGATATCGTCCTTTTCAGTGCCGGTGCGGATAGTGATCCTGCCGCGCAGCTCGATCGAATGTGCAGCGTTGACGAGCAGATTCAGAAACACCTGGTTGAGCTGGAATGGGAGGCATTCGATCAGCGGTAGATCCCCGTAGGCCTTGACCACTTCTGCTTTGTACTTGATCTCGTGCGCGGCAACGTTGAGGGTACTGTCGAGGCCATGGTGGATATCGACTTCCTGCCATTCAGCCTCGTCCACATGCGAGAAGTCTTTGAGATCGCGCACGATGGCATCGACCCGGGCGATGCCTTCGAGCGATTCCGAAAGGAGGCCGGGGATATCCCGTTGCAGATAGCTGAGCTCGATGCTGTCTTTGAACGCCCGCAGGCGCTGCAATTGCGGAGTGTCGGGACCAATCAGCAGTTCGAGCGGCTCATAGACTTGCAGCAGGCGGAAAATATCGGCGAGATAGCTCTGCAGGCTGGTGAGGTTGGAGCGGATGTAGCCGATCGGGTTGTTGATTTCATGGGCTACGCCAGCGGCTAGTTGGCCCACCGATGCCATCTTCTCGGATTGCAGCAGTTGGCTCTGGGTTCCGGCCAGTTCCTCGTTCGCCGCTTCCAGGTCGGCATTACGCTGCTTCAGTGCAACCTCGATGCCCTCGCGCACGGCGATCTGCTCGTGCAGCTCGCGCGTGCGCGCGGCCACGCGCTGCTCCAGTTCGGCATTGGCGGCCTTGAGCGACTCCGCGGCGCGTTTGCGCTCCAGGCTGTTGGCGATCTGATAAGACACGAAGGTCAGCAATTCTTCGTCGCGCTTGCCGTAATGGACATCGGGTGAATAGCTCTGGACGACGACTGTGCCGACCACGCTGTCGCTGCATACCAGTGGCACGCCCAGCCAACAATGCGCGGGGGCGCCGTGGCCATGGACTTCGCCGATCGCCGCGAGCCTGTTGATTTCGGCATCGTCGAGCAGCGCAGGCTGGCCTCGACGAATGACGTATTCGGTGCCGCCCTTGCGCAGCGGCCGCGACTCATTCGTGGGCTGCCGTTCGTCGATCCAGTAGGGAAAGTGCAACTCCTGGCGATCATCGGAAAGCAATGCAATGTAGAAGTTGGTTGCGTTGATCAATTCGCCGACGATCCCGTGCACGGCGGCATAGAACTCCTGCATGCTGCCGGCACTGCCGGACAATGCCGCGATGCGAAACAGCGCTCTTTGCAGGCGTTCGCCATGCTCGCGCTCGGCCACCTCTGCCGTGAGCACCGCGTTGGCAAGAGCGAGCTCGGCGGTACGCCGCATCACTTCGCGCTCGAGCTCGGTGCGCGTCTGTTTCCGGTCGACTGCGGTGAGAATATGGCTGGCGACGAAAAACAGCAGGGCCTGGTCGTCGGTGGTATAGGGCGGGCGTTCGACATAACTTTGCACCACCAAGACACCGCGCACGCCGCCGCCGCCCAACATCGGCACGCCCAGCCAGTCATGACTTTTCGCACCGCGGGACCGGAATGGGCCCGTTACTTGCTGCTTCATCTGGTCCGCGGTCCCCATCAATGCGCGACCCATGCGAATCACATACCAGGTAGGGGCATGTTCCAGCGTGCTCATCGGCACGTCGATCGCCGCATCGGGCACGGGCACGCTGCTGTCCGCGACGTCGGCAAAATAGATGAAGCGCACCGCGTCGCGCTCGCGGTCGTAAAGTGCAATGAAGAGATTCTCGGCATACATCAACCCGCCGACGATTCGGTGCAAGCCCTGCAACATGGTTGCCATGTCCAGCTCGGAACTGGCCATGTCGGCAATCGCAAATAGCGCCCGCTGCAATCGTTCGGCGCGCTGGTGATCTTGAACCGCCGCGCGCAGCCGCACCAATTCGAGAGCGTCGGCTTCCCGCCGCGTGTCTGCTGACCCTGACGATTCCTCGGTCAGGACCTGGACAGTCGCAGCTTTCGGCTCTGCGTCAGCCAGCGGCTTGGGCAAACCGGGCTTGTTCATCGTGCAGATCCTGTGTCAGCCAGTTCGCACACGCTAACACCGGTCCGTACGAGGTCGCGCCGGATGCTCCCCCTACAGGCGGAACGAATTGTCTACAGATGCACGTCGACGCTGACCGACGACGGCCACTGGGGCAGCGCCAAGGCGCAGGGTCGACGCTAAGCGATACGGACGCGGCTCCGGGTTGTCCACCAACGGCCCACCAGCTTGCGCAACTCGCTGTACCACAGGACGGTACTCGCCATTCCCATGCAAACCAACCACTGGCTCAAGTCCAACGGCACCGTTCCGAAGGCGCGATTAAGAAAGCCGAGGTTGACGACGGCGATTTGCAGCAGCAGCGAGAGCGCGATCGCCGCCCATAGCCAGGGGTTGGAGAACGCTCCGGCGAATGCGCTCACGGTCTCGGAGCGCGCATTGAAGGCGTTGAACAGGTGCGCGAGCACCAGCACCGTGAAGCCCGCGGTGCGCGCCGTGGCCAAATTCTCCGACCCGTCGATGAGTCCGCCGGATAGATAGAAGTCCATCGTCAGCAAGCTCACCAGCGCGACCACCAGGCCAATTTGAATGACGCCAGACCACATCGCCAAGTCAATCACCCGTTCGGTCAGCGGTCGCGGCTTGCGCGCCATGACGTCGTCGGTCGGTGGATCGACACCCATGGCCAGCGCCGGCCAGGAATCGGTCACCAGGTTGATCCACAGGATCTGGGTGGCGAGCAGCGGCAGCACGACTTCGCCGCCGCCACTGGAAAGGCCGATCACCCCGGCGCCGACAACCCCGAGAAATACCGTCAGCACCTCACCCATGTTCCCGGAGAGCAAGTAGCGCAGGAACTTGCGGATGTTGTCGACGATGCCGCGCCCTTCACGCACCGCCTCGACGATGGTGGCGAAGTTGTCGTCGACCAGGATCATCTTGGCCGCTTCCTTGGTTACCTCGGTGCCGGCAATGCCCATGGCGATGCCGATGTCCGCGGATTTGAGCGCCGGTGCGTCGTTTACGCCGTCGCCGGTCATGGCGACGATGTTGCCATCGGCCTGCAAGGCATCGACGATGCGCAATTTGTGTTTCGGTGCCACGCGCGCGAACACCGACGTCGCCCGCACAGCATCGGCGAACGCGGCCTCGTCCAGCGCATCCAGCTCAGGCCCGGAGAGGGCGGCCGCCCCGGCATCGACAATGCCGAGGTCGGCCGCGATGCGCGCGGCCGTGCGCGGATGATCGCCGGTGATCATGATCACGCGAATGCCCGCCCGGCGCGCTTCGCGGATGGCCGCCGCCGCTTCCTGACGTGGCGGATCGATGATCCCCACGGTGCCGACGTAGATGAGCGCGTGCTCCAGCGCCTCGCCCGGCGCGATTTCCTCGCCGGCCGTGAGCGGCCGGTAAGCCACGCCCAGGGTGCGCAGGGCCGCGTCGGAAAGGGCCGCCACCTCGCTGAGGATGCGTGCCCGCGCGGCCTCGTCGAGAGCGACCACGTCGAGCCCTGAACGCACCTGCGTGCAGCGTTCGAGCAAGACGTCCGGGGCGCCCTTGGCGATCAGCACGGTAGTGTTGCCGTGTTCGTGATCGACCTCGATGGTCGACATCATCTTGCGATCCGAGGTAAACGGGATCTGCGCCATGCGCGTGAAGCGCTGCGCGCGCCGCTCGGACACGCCGAGCTTGCGTTCCGCCACCAGGAACGCAACTTCGGTGGGATCGCCGTGGATTTCCCACTGGCCATCCTGGCCCTCGCGCAGCTCGGCATTGCCGGCCAGGCTGCCGCCACTCAGCATCACGATCTGCTCGGCGTGCAGGTCGCCGCTTTCGAGCTTGGCCCCGGCGAGCTCGACCTGCCCGGCGGGTGCGTAACCGACTCCGGTCACGGCGGTGCCACCTGAGGCAGTCAGTATCTGCACGATGGTCATCTCACCGCGGGTCAAGGTGCCGG
This sequence comes from Rhodanobacteraceae bacterium, assembly GCA_031425695.1. Lineage (GTDB taxonomy): Bacteria > Pseudomonadota > Gammaproteobacteria > Xanthomonadales > SZUA-5 > JANPJV01. The sequence goes on from JANPJV010000076.1 coordinate 34,832, forward strand.
TCTTGTCCGAGGCAATGACCGAGGCCGACCCCAAGGTCTCCGCCGACGACAGCTTCTTGACGATCGCATGGTGTTTGGCCATCCGCTGCACGCCGAGCGCCAGCACCACGGACAGAATCGCCGGCAGGCCTTCAGGCACGGCTGCCACTGCCAATGACACGCCGAGCAGCAAGGCGTCGATGACATCGGCAATGCTGCGGCGGTCGGAGAGCAGCAGCACTGTCGCAACCACGATGACCGCAATGATCAGCACCGCAACGCCCAGCATGCGGCCGATGTGCGCGATCTCCTTCTCGAGTGGCGTCGGCTCCTCGACCGTCGCTTCGAGCATCTGCGCAATCGAGCCGACCTCGGTGTCCATCCCGGTCGCGGTGACCACGGCGCGGCCGGTGCCTTGCGCGACGGCAGTGCCCTTGAACAGCATGTTCAGCCGATCGCCGAGTGGCACCGACGCGGCAAGCGTCGCCGCATCCTTGAGCACGGCCTCGCTCTCGCCGGTCAGCGCCGCTTCCTGCACGCGCAAGGCGGTCGCTTCAATCAGCCGCGCATCGGCGCCGACCGCGTCGCCTTCGCCAAGGACCAGCAGGTCGCCGCGCACCAATTCCGCGCTCGGCACGCGCAGCAACTTGCCGTCGCGCATCACTGCCGAGGTGGCCTGGATCATGCGTGCCAACGCCGCTACCGCGTCGGCGGCCTTGGCCTCCTGCACAAATCCCAGAACGCCGTTGAGCAGCACGATTGCCGCGATCACCGTCGCATCCACCGGCCAGCCGTGCCGGCCTTCGATCACCCACGCCACCACGGCGATCACAATCGCGGCCAGCAGCAGATAGATCAGCGGGTCCTGGAAGTGCGCCAGCACGCGGCGCCAGGTCGCCAGCTTCGCCGCAGCACGCAATTCATTCGGGCCATTTTCCGCCAGCCGACGTGTCGCTTCTTGCGCCGTCAGGCCGTTCTCGAGATCCGCGGCGTGCTGGGTCGCAACTGCCTGCGCATCTTTGAGGGAAGGATCGTCGGCTGCGGGTTTGGCGGCCGCCGACTGCACCCTCGGCGGCTTCTTTGGAGCGGCGGCGGTGGCAATTGCGGAGGGTGCCGCTGCAGCATTGGGTCCGGCGACGGCAGGCGTCGCGGCCGCTTCGACCACCGGAACGGCGGCATGCGCGTTCGGGGTGGCATTCGATGGTGCGTCTGTGGGGAGCGCTCGCGCCTTTGGCTGCGGCGCCGCTGCAGCGGCTTCCGGCCGCGGAACGACGGACGGATCGCCAGCAGCGGGCACGGCTGTCGCAGTCTTCGTATCTGGCTCGGGAGCGTCCGCGGCGGGGGCGTCCGGGATGTGCGCTGAAGACGCCTTCGCCGCTGGGTCCGCCTCACATTCCCGCTGGCGTACCGCGGATTTGATGGCGCCGACTTCCAGCCGGGTTTCGTCGTAGCGCACGGTGGTGCTCCTGGCGGCAAAGTTGACGGGGACGCTCTCGACACCCGGCACCTCACCGATGCGCCTCTCCACCCCATCCATGTTCTACACCGACACGATGGCTTGCATCACGTGCTCCGCACAGGGTGGAAAACGATCCTAGTTCGCGCGGACAGTGGGCGATTTGATCTGGATCAAGCTTGCATGGCGAATGCACTCGGCGATTGACCTGGATCAAAGATCGAGTTCCCCGAACGGGATAAGTTGAAGCTTCAACAGCCCGTTTTCGGGAGAAGCGAATACGTCGCCAGCAATCGCAACCAGCATTCGACCGCAAGCCATTCCCATCCGTTTGCGTCGGTCGCCGCGTATTTCCTTCTCAGCGAACACCGTGCGCACTTCCTCGGGGCACTGCCGTTCGTGCGGCTGCTCTCCTGCCCGCTAATGCAGGTCTTCATGCATCGCGGACAGCGGCCCGCCAGGGCAAAAGTTCCAGAGCGCTGATTGAGCGCGCCATCTCGCAACAGCACCCTCCAAGGACCTGCCCATGGAACGCGCCTTACGACCCACTCTGCAGTTCCTCGGCGCTGCCGGGACCGTTACCGGCTCACGCTATCTGATCGAGGCGGCCGGCCAGCGCGTCCTGGTCGATTGCGGTCTGTTTCAAGGCTACAAACAGCTGCGCGAGCGCAATCGAGCCGAATTTCCGGTGCCAGCGGACACGATCGACACGGTCCTGCTGACGCACGCGCATCTGGATCATTCGGGCTATATCCCAGCGCTGGTGCGCGATGGTTTTCAAGGCAAGATCATTTGTACGCCAGCGACGCGTGAACTGTGTTCGTTGCTGTTGCCGGACAGCGGGCACCTGCAGGAGGAAGAAGCCAAGTTCGCCAAGAAGAAGGGCTTTTCCAGACACGCCGAGCCGACCCCGCTGTACACCTTTGAAGATGCGCAGGCTTCGCTTGAGCAATTCGTTGTCCACGACTTCGAAAAAGAGCTTGAAGTGGGCCCCGCGCTGCGCGCGCGCTTCCTGCCTGCCGGCCACTTGCTGGGGGCGGCGCAGATCAGTCTGGACGTCGCCGGCACACGAGTGCATTTCAGCGGCGATCTCGGTCGCGTTCAAGATCCCTTGATGCGCCCGCCGAAACCCTTGGGCTCGGCGGATGTGCTGATCTGCGAGTCGACCTATGGGAACCGCAAGCACAAGCGCATCGACTCCGAGGCGGAACTCGCGCCGATCATTCGGCGGGTTGCTGCGCGCAGCGGCGTCATCGTGATCGCGGCCTTCGCCGTGGGTCGCGCACAGGGGTTGATGCTGCATCTCGCGCGCCTGCGCCAGCGCGGCGAGATTCCCGCAATCCCGGTTTACCTCAACAGCCCAATGGCAATCGACGCGACCGAGATCTATCACCGCTACCACCAAGAGCACCATGTCACTGTCGCCGAATGTCAGGCCATGTACGAACTGGCGACCATGGTGCGCAGCGTGGACGAGTCCAAGGCACTGAACTTGAGGGGTGGCCCGATGATCATCCTCTCCGCAAGTGGCATGCTGACCGGCGGACGCGTGCTGCACCATCTGGAGGCCTTTGGCCCCGATCCACGCAACGCAATCCTGATGTCCGGCCACCAGGCCGGCGGTACCCGTGGCGCGCTCCTGGCAGGCGGGGCCGAGCGCCTGCGCATGTATGGACGCGAGGTGCCGATCCTGGCGGAAGTCGTGCAGCTCGAGAGCTTTTCGGGCCACGCCGATGCCGATGAAATCCTCACCTGGATGGGCGCGGCGAAAGCGCCGCCGCAGATCACCTACGTCACCCATGGAGAACCGGACGCCGCCGACGCGCTACGTGGGCGAATCAAGCACGAACTCGGCTGGGAAGCACGCGTACCCGAGCATCTGGAGCGCGTCGTTCTCGATGCGCGCAAGTGAGCGATCGCCATCGCGGTTGGACGCGGCCGAGCGCGTTCGGTCCAACATCACATTGGCGAACGTCATGGGCTGGGTGTAGTCGACAAGGGGTCGACCAAGGGTTATGCCTCGGGCATGCCGGTATCCGCTGCGCCACGAAGCAGCTCCATGCTCAGAACTTCCCCGGGCGCAGAATCTCGACGTCCGTGAGAAAAGCCACCATCGCATAGTTGGCGTAATAGTTGGCCTGGACATGAGTGAGCACGGACTCGGCCAGTGCGCGCGGGCAGATCAGCTCGATGCGGATGTTGGAACTCTCACGCCAGGCGGCGTCGCGCACGCCGCGGCTGCCGCGACCACGCGCATCGGTCACCGTGTAGGCGCGCACACCCAGGCGCTCCAGATCGCGCAGCAAAGTGTGCTCGATCGTAGCCTCGGTGATCAGCGTGAGCAGGGTGCGTTTTTCGGTGGGCAGCGTCACGGAGGTGCTCCCACGAGTTGCGTTGCCAACCGATGATAAAGCGCGATTCCGACGAGGATATTGAATGGGAAGGTCACGCCGAGCACGACGCCGAGCGATAGCGCGGGATTGGCTTGCGGCACGGCAACGCGCATCGCTGCTGGCACCGCGATGTACGAGGCGCTCGCCGCCAGAGTAGCCAGCAAGGTCAGCCCGCCGACGGACAGGCCGAGCATCATCCCGCAGCCCAGACCCAGCATGGCCGACAAGAGCGGCATGCCGACACCGAAGGCGACCAGGAACACGCCATTGCGCTTGAGCTCACCCATCTGCCGGCTGACGATCAGCCCCATCTCCAGCAGGAATAGCGCGAGCACACCGGAGAATAGTTCGAAGTAGAAGCTTTTGATCGGGGCGAGCCCCTCCGGCCCGGCGATCCAGCCGATCGCCATGCCGCCGAGCAGCAGCGTCACGCCTTTGCCCAGAAAGGTTTCGTGCGCCAATAGCTTCCAGTCGGTCGTCCGCCCAACGCCGCGGACCAGCACGATGCCGACCATGATGGCCGGGACCTCCATGACCGCGAGAAAGACCGCCATTTGCGATTCGAACTCGATGTTACGGGCGATCAGCCAGTTGACGCCGACCGCGAAGGTGGCAACGCTCACCGAGCCATAATGGGCCGCCGTGGCCGCCGCGTCCGCCCGGCCCAGGCGGCCCAAGCTGCGCAGGATGGCGAACGCGATCAGTGTTTGCACCACCCCCAGCGCGACCACCGCAGCCAGTTGCGGTAACAGCGGCGCCAGCGCCTGTTTCGCCAAACCCTCGCCGCCCTTCAGCCCAATCGCCAGCAACAGAAACACCGACAGCGAGTCATACAGCGCTGACGGCAGCTTGAGGTCTGAGCGCGCGAGGCCGGCCGCCAGGCCGAAGAGAAAAAACAGGACGACGACGTCGATCAAGTTGCATCGCCCCGACGACAGTTCACGAGAGCCCTTGGTCTAACTCAATCAAACAGGTCCCGCAAGAAAGACTTGCGCGGCTTGTCTCGATAGTCGTCGTCTCGGTAGTGGCGCTCCTGGCGCTCGGGTCCGCGTGTTCTCTCCGGTTCGTCGCTGTGCGGTCGGCGATCTTGAGCCGCCGGGCGCTCAGCGCGCTCGAGCAGTTTGTCCAATTCGCCGCGGTCCAGCCAAATGCCGCGGCAGGAAGGACAGTAGTCGATCTCAATCCCTTGCTTGTCGGTCATGACTAGATTCGAGTCTTTGCACACTGGGCATTTCATAGGCTTTCCCTTGAGTCTGTTGGTCGAGATTGCATTTGCAGCAGTGGAGTTCATGGGTCGGATAGCGCCCACGCAATCGTCCCTCCTGCGCGCAGCGGCACGCCGGTTTGATTCCCGAAGCGCACCTCTTGGGGCACCGTCCAGTTCCGCTTCTCCAGGATCAGCGTGTCGCGGTTGCGCGGCAGCCGGTAGAAATCGGGGCCATGAAAGCTGGCGAACGCCTCGAGCCGGTCGAGCGCGCCTGCCGCGTCGAAGACTTCGGCGTACAGCTCGATCGCGGCATGGGCAGTGTAGATCCCGGCGCAGCCGCAAGCGGACTCCTTTGCGTGGCGCGGATGTGGCGCGCTATCGGTGCCGAGGAAAAACTTGGGACTTCCGCCGGTGGCCGCGGCGACGAGCGCGCGGCGGTGCGTCTCGCGCTGCAACAGCGGCAGGCAGTAGTGATGCGGCCGCAAACCGCCGGCAAACAGAGCATTCCGATTGAGCAGCAGATGGTGGGCTGTCAGGGTCGCCGCAATGTTGCCAGCAGACTCGCTGACGAAGGCGACCGCAGCGTCAGTGGTGATGTGCTCCAGCACCATGCGCAGCCCGGGAAACGTGCGCACCAGCGGCGCCAGACGCTCGATGAAGATCGCCTCACGGTCGAAGACATCGATCTCAGCGTCAGTGACCTCGCCATGCAGAAGCAATGGCAGATCGTGCTCTTCCATCGCTGCGAGCACTGGATAGACGCGCTTGAGGTCGGTCACGCCGCTTTCAGAATTGGTCGTCGCACCTGCCGGGTAGTACTTGACTGCGTGCACGAAGCCGCTGGCTTTGGCTCGCGCGATCTCCGCTGGCGGCGTTAGGTCGGTCAGATACAGCGTCATCAGCGGCTCGAATCGCGCATCAGCTGGCAAGGCCTTGGCGATCCGCTCGCGATACGTGCGCGCGTGCTCGACGGTGGTCACTGGCGGCTTCAAGTTGGGCATCACGACGGCGCGCGCAAACCGCCGCACCGTGTCCGGGAGCACGGCGGCCAGCACCTCACCATCCCGCAGGTGCAGGTGCCAATCATCAGGTCTGGTGAGGGTCAGGCGCTTCATGTCCGCACGCTTTTCCGGGTGGCGATCAGGCTGGCGATCATGGAAGTGGCGAGGGTCATGGCCACGATCCCCAGGGCCAATCCGATCGGAACTTTGTAGAAGTCGGCAATGAGCATCTTCGTGCCGACAAACACCAACACCAGCGCCAGCCCGTACTTGAGGAGATGGAAGCGATTGTTCAAATCGGCGAGCAGGAAGAACATCGCCCGCAGTCCCAGGACGGCGAAGACGTTTGAGGTAAAGACGATGAACGGATCGCTGGTGATCGCGAAGATGGCCGGGATCGAATCCACCGCGAAGATCAGGTCGGAGAACTCGATCAGCACCAGCACCAGGAACAGGGGCGTGAACCAGCGCACACCGTCTTTGATCACGGTGAAGCGCTCCCCGTGATACTCGGTCGAAATGCGCAGGTGTCCACGCATCCAGCGTAGTAGGGGGTTCTTTTCCAGGTCGGTGTTTGCGTCAGCAAAGATCAGCATCTTGATGCCGGTGATCACCAGGAACGCACCAAAGAAATAGAGAATCCAATGGAACTTCGCCACCAGGACGGCACCGGCAAAGATCGCGATGCCGCGCATGACGATCGCGCCAAGCACGCCGTAGAGCAGCACGCGGCGCTGGTACTCGGGTGGCACGGCGAAGTAGCTGAAAATCATGATGAACACGAATACGTTGTCGACCGACAGCGACAGTTCAATCAGATAGCCAGTCAGGAACTCCAGCGCCTTGGTGTTGGCGACTTCCCGTCCGGCGCTGCCGTCCAGCCACCACCACAACAAACCATTGAAGATCAGCGCCAGGCTGATCCAGGCAAACGTCCAGGCACCAGCCTCCCGGGCAGAAACTCGATGGGGGGTCTTGCCACCCAGGACAAACAGGTCGAGTGCCAGCATGACCAAGACAAAGACGATGAACCCGATCCAGAAAACCGGCGGGGCAAATGTGGTCAGTTCCATTGACGTGTTCCTTCAGAGGTCAGCGTGCCGAGGGCAGCGATGCGCTCGTCGAGGGGAGGGTGACTGGAAAACAGCGCCATCCAGCCGGGTCGGCCATTGATGCCCGCAGTCGCTACGTTTTTCGGCAAATCGCCGGCTTCCATGCCACCCAAGCGGCGCAGGGCGGCGAGCATCGGTTGCGGCGAACCTAAAAGCGCGGCTGCGCCCGCGTCGGCCCGCAATTCGCGCTGACGTGAAAAGTGCATCACGATCAGGCTGGCGAGAATGCCGAAGACGATGTCGCAGATGACCACGGTCACCATGTAGGCGACACCGGGGCCTTGTTGCTCGCCGTCCCTGCGCAGCATCGAGTCGACCAGCCAGCCGACGACCCGCGCGAGGAAGATGACGAAGGTGTTCACCACGCCCTGGATCAGGGTCAGGGTCACCATGTCGCCGTTGGCGACATGGGCCACTTCATGCGCCAGAACGGCCTCAGCCTCTTCTCGCGTCATGCTTTGCAAGAGCCCGGTCGACACGGCGACCAGGGCCTTGCTGCGGCTCGCTCCGGTGGCAAAGGCATTGGCCTCGCCCTCGTAGATCGCGACTTCAGGCATTGGCAACCGGGCCGTGTCTGCCAAGCGGCGGACCGTTTCCAACAGCCATACCTCGGTTGCGTTTTCAGGTGTAGTGATGACCCGCGCACCCGTTGACCATTTGGCGATGGTCTTGGACATCCACAGGGAAATGAAAGCACCGCCGAATCCCATCAGCGCGGCGAACACCAACAGCCGGCCGAGATCGAGTCCACCGCTGCTGGTGAAGTACTTGTGGGCACCGGTCAGGGTGCAGACCACGCCGAGCACCACCAAGATGGCGAGATTTGTGCCAATGAGCAGCGCGATCCGTTTCATATCGTTGGCTCGCTCATGCACTCATCGGAGCTTTCGCGGCGCATCAGCTCCACCAGTTCCGGTCGTCCAAGAAACCCGACGCCGCCTGGGTACAAACCCCAGTGGTCGATGGTGGCCAGCAGTACGATGTATTCGCTGCTGTGCACTTGGCCGTCAGCATTGACGACTGCAGTGCACAAGCGCAGCACCAGGCTTTGCAGCGTGGGGTCGTCGATCTCGGCAAACAGCCCGGCAATCATCCCGGCGTCGATGAGGCAGTCTGTCTCTGCGATGGCTGAGGCAAGCAAGTCAGTACAAAAATCGTGGGTGATGTCTTGCCATTCCTGGCGCGACAATCCGAGCTGTTCGTGGGCAGCGACTGCCTCGAGCGTGGCCAGTTCGGCCGGCTGCAACTGGCCGTCGGCAAGCATGGCCAAAACCACGATTCGCGCGGCGGCCTGCGGGCTGTTGCGGGGATACGAGCGCAAGCAATTCATGTGCGGGGCTCCTCGTTGGCCACGAGGCCAGTTGCAGCTGCAGGCCCGTCAGTTGTGCACGAAACGCTGTGCAGATGCTTGACGACCGCGCGACCTGCCTGATCCGCAGCGCGATCGATCACTGTGTGCAAATCGTGACCGACGTCCCTGATGAGAACGACGGGAGCACCTGTGAGGTGTACCTGGATGCGGCAAAACTTGTTGAATTCGCCGCGCGGGCCGTGCTCGTTTCCCAAGCGCAAAGTGACGCGCTGGATGCGGTCCCCATAGCGCGCCAATGCGAATTGAAGTCGGCGCCGTGCATGGTCCGACAATGCTGTTGTGCAGAAGATTCCGAGGCCGCGGATATCAATGTTCATCAGGCTCATCTTCGAACGCCCTGATATGAAGGTGGCTCACACTAAGGCTCCCAGCTAGCGGTTAAAAGTCGAATGTTCTTACTGGTTCAATCGAAAAAACCGTATGATTCAGAAGCTGCTCTGACGGCGGCGAGAGTGACGGGCGTGCCCCAAAGTTCGGCTCTAAATCCGAACCGGCCCGCCGACTTCCATCAGGCGATCCGCCGGGATGCGAAAGTAGCTGCTGGCCGCTGCGGCATTGCGGTGCATGAGCGCAAAGATTTGATCGCGCCACCAGGGCATGCCGCGGTCCCGGCTCGCGAGCACCGTTTCTCGTCCGGTGAGATAAGTGGCCGTGTCCGGATCGAAGTCGAGATCGACAACAGCGCGGAGCGCTGCGAGCGCGGCCGGGATATCGGGCGCCTCCATGAAGCCGAAGCGCGCCACGACGATATGGAAAGCGTCGTTGAGTGTTTGAGCGGTCAGGCGTTCTGCGTTTGGCACATAGGGTATGGGCAGGATCTGCACGGTCAGGATGAGATTGCGTTCGTGGATCACTTTGTTGTGGCGCAGGTTGAACGCGAGCGCGCGCGGAACGACGGCGCTCTCGGAAGTCAAAAACACCGCCACTCCTGGGACACGCTGTGGCGAATTCCGCAGCACCGCGGCTGCAAAGCTCGCCAGCGGGGTGCCTTGTTGATGCAGTTGTCCATGCAATAAGGCGCGGCCGCGGCGCCAGGTCCGCATGCAGGTGAACGCCACCAGCCCGATCGCCAGCGTCACCCAGGCGCCGGCGCCGCTGAAGAGCTTCGCGGCGTTGGCAAACAAGAAGGCCAGATCGATCATCAGAAACAGGGCGCAGAGGGGCAACACCCAGACGCGCGCGCGTTGCCAGCTGGTGTAGGCGACGACTGCCAGTAGCAGAGTGTCCATCAGCATCGTGCCGGTGACCGATAAGCCATACGCGGATGCGAGTGCGCTCGAGCTGCCGTAACCCACAGCCAGGGCAACCGTCGCCACGAACAGCAAGCGGTTGATCGCCGGCAGGTAGACCTGCCCCATCGAAGCCTGGGACGTGTACCGAATTCGCAGGCGCGGCAAATAGCCCAGATTGATGGCCTGCGCAGCCATCGAGAATGCGCCAGTGATGACCGCCTGCGAGGCAATCGCCGCAGCTATCGTTGCCAGCGCGATCATTGGAATCTGCGCCCAGGCGGGAATGGACAGGTAGAAAGGATTGGCGATGGCGGCCGGGTCGCGCAACAACAGCGCACCTTGTCCAAAATAGTTCAACACGAGTGCGGGGAGAACGAAGCCGAACCAGCCCCAGCGGATCGGGGCTTTGCCAAAATGACCAAGGTCCGCGTACAGCGCCTCTCCCCCCGTTACGATCAGCACCACGGCACCGAGTACCAGGAATGCGTGCCAGCCGTGGTTGGCGAAAAAGTGCACCGCCCACCATGGGTTCATGGCACTGAGGATTTCCGGTTCAGACACGATGCTCGCCAGCCCGAAGCCGCCAATGGCGAGGAACCAGACCAGCATCACCGGGCCGAAAACGCGACCAACGCGCGCCGTGCCGAAGCGTTGGAGGGCAAATAGCCCGGTCAGGATCACCACAGTAATCGGCAAAACCCAAGGGGCCAGGACGGGCGCAACGACCTCGAGACCCTCGACCGCGCCCAGGACCGTGATCGGCGGCGTGATCATGCTGTCGCCCAGGAACAGAGCTGCCCCAAAAATCCCCAGGACGCCTGCGCAATAGCCCCAGCGCGACGTAACACTTAAGCCGCGTTGCGCCAATGCGGTCAAAGCCATGATCCCGCCCTCACCACCGTTGTCGGCACGGAGAATGACGATCACGTATTTGACGCTCACGACCAGCATCAGCGTCCAGAACCCAAGGGACATCAAGCCTTTGATCGTCGCGGGCTCCGGCGTCAACCCAAATTGCGGATTGAACATCTCCTTGACCGTGTACAGCGGGCTGGTACCGATATCCCCAAAGACCACTCCGACCGCGCCTACGACCAGTGCGGCGAGTCCAGCGTGACTGGAACCTGCCCGATCGGTGGCGGGCTGCAAACTGTCGTTGGTCTTGTTCATTGGATTTTGAAATGCCTAGAGCGCTGGCGATGAGATCGATATCTAGGCGGCGGTGCTGCAGATCGACAGCCGCGGGGATGGATGTGTGAACCGCCACGAGGGTGGCGATGTGGGACGCTGACTCGACGCCCGAAGGCCCGAAACGTATCCGATCAACAATCCGCCCAGGAGCATCGCGCTGGCGCGCGCCGGGAACACCTCGTTGAGCGTCGCCGACAGCTGCCTCGAATCGAGGCACTCGTCATCGGTTGGCGCGCCGCGGTTGGCAGCGCATTGAGCGGCGACGCTGATCAGGGGGCCGCTTCTGCCGCAAGCGGCGTTTCGCGAACCTCGATGTGCAGCCGTCCATCGCGGGTGGCGGCTTCCACCAGCAGTTGCCGATCGGCCCGGTACAGTGCCTCCAATGACCCGTCGCGCTCGCCGATGACTTGCTCGGCGTAGCCGAGTCCCAATAGTTCCCTGCGCAACTCGCTGACCTGGAAGCCGTCGGACTCAGCCACATAGGTGTACTCCGCGACCGCACCGGCTTCACGAAAACCCACTTGGCGGACGGGCAGCGCGCTCGGCCAAAGCTGTGGATCCCGCCCAGCAACGGTGGTCACTGCCCGCGTAACCGAATCCATTTTGGCCGTCACTGCCGCGCTGGCTGCCGCCGCGGTGGCGGCCAGGCTACGTGTGGCCTCCTGCCCGGCGGCATCGACGGCGCGGTCAATGGCCAACTGCGGTTCCGCCAGAACCTCGGCGGCGCGGTCGCGGGTCTGGTCGACTGTCGCCCGGGCGTCAGCGAGGATGCGGGCGGCATCCTGCGTCGCCGCAGCGGTCGCCCGCTGCAGAGCGGTTTGCGGCTCCACCAGAACCTCCGCCGCTCGCTCACGCGACGTCGCCACCGTCGCCTTAGCGTCTTCGATTGCACGCGTGGCTTCCTGGCGCGATTGCGAGACCGATTCAGTCACGCTGGTGAGCGCTTGCGTGCCCCACTCGGTCAGGTGCCAGACCGCCACGGCACTGACCACGACGAGCGCAAGGATGGTCACTGCAACAATCCCGACGATGCCGAACAAGATGCCGCGGCGATTGGATTTCAGATTTTTCATGAGTGTCTCCTTCAAGAACCAGATGAGGTTGAATGGGTCACGGCTTTGCGGGTCCGATAGAGGCTGTAGACGATGCCGCCGCCCAGCAGCGCTCCCGTAACACCGAGCGAGACCATTGGCGCGACCTTGCCGTACACCTGCGCCCAGAAAATCTTGGCGCCGACGAAGATCAGCACGAGCGCCAGCGCGTACTTGAGGTAGTGGAAGCGATCGACGACTGCGGCGAGCGCGAAATACAGTGCGCGCAGGCCCAGGATGGCGAAGATGTTCGAGGTGTAGACGATGAACGGGTCCTGGGTGATGGCAAAAATCGCCGGCACCGAATCGACCGCAAAGATCAAGTCGACGAACTCGACCAGCACCAGCGCCAGGAATAGCGGCGTTGCCCACCACACCAGTTTTGCCGAGGGCGAAGCGTCTTTGGGCGCACGCACGAAGAAGCGGCTCCCGTGCAACGCGGGCGTGACCCGCATCCGCCTTTGCAGGAATCCAATGAATGGGTTGGACGCCAGATCCGGCTTGCTATCGACCATCCAGAGCATCTTCACGCCAGTCAGCAGCAGGAAGGCGCCGAAGATCCACATGATCCAGTCGAAGCGTGTAATCAGCGCCGCCCCGAGCCCGATCATCACCGCGCGCATCACGATGACACCGAGAATTCCCCAGAACAGCACGCGGTACTGGTAAGCCGGCGGGATCGCGAAATAAGTGAAGATCATCGCGATCACGAAGACATTGTCGATCGCCAACGTCTTTTCGATCATGAAGCCGGTCAGGTACTCCATGCCCGAATTGGCGCCGAGGTACCACCACACCCACGCACCGTACAGCAGTGCCAGGGCGATGTATCCGATCGACAAGACGATGCTCTCGCGAATGCCGATCACGCGATCGTTCCGGTGCAGGACGCCGAGATCAAAGGCCAGCAGCACCGCGACGATGCCGACGAAACTGAGCCAAAGCCAAGCCGCCTTGCCCAGGAACTCCTGGGCGAGGAACATTTCTATCGAGTCCATGGTGATTCCTTAGGCGAGTAAACGAAGCTTTCGGCGCGCTATCAGCGGGTCGAGCCAGGCCAGGGCGACATAGGCGAAGCGTCGGTAGACCCTGGTCAGCAACCTTGGTGTTTCGCTGCGAAATGGACGCGCGTGCTGCTGAATCTGGTCGACAATGGCGCGCGCCTGCGTAGCGACGCCGGCATCCTCGATCCTGAGCATCAGGTCGAAGTTGATGCGCAGACTGCGCGGATCGAAATTCGCCGAGCCGAGGTAGACCACGTCGTCGGCAACCACAAGCTTGGCGTGCAACATGGCTGGAAGGTACTCATAGGCGCGGATGGCGGTCTGCGCGAGCCCCTCCAGCACATGCGCGGAGGCGTGATGTGCGAGCGCCACGTCGCCCGCCGCCGGGACAATGATGCGGACCTGTCCGCGCCTGGCGACACCCGCGAGGAGCTTGCGGAGCCGAGTCGTCGGGACGAAGTACGCGGCCAGCACGTCGATGCTGCGAGCGCGTGCAAGGTCACGGTGCAGTCGGCGGCGATAACGGCGGCCGCCACGACCTGCCCCGGCGAAGAACAGCTCCCAATCTGCCCCGTGGCCGGCTTGCGGCATCGTGGCCGCAGTCGGCAAGTGGTCGAAGGGCGCCAGTTCCCACATGTGCGCGAAGGAACGCGCCAGCGTGGCCACGCATTCCGGCTCATGAACACAGACACCAAGATCACGCCAGCCTTGCTCGATCCCATCGCCGTCGTACTCGTCGGCCACATTGCAGCCACCGACGAATGCTTGGCCGGCGTCGATCACCACCAGCTTTCTGTGATTGCGAAAGCTGAGTCGGGTCAAGCGCCTGGGGTTGAACCATTCAAGCTGGACACCCGCCGCCGCCATTTCGCCGAACGTCAGTTGCGCTCCCTCGCTGCCGAAGGCGTCGAGGAGCACGCGAACTTGGCAACCACGACCGGCTGCCCGTGCCATCGCGGCCCCAAGGCGGTCGGCCAACTGACCAGGCGACCAGACGTAGAACTCGACGTCGATCGAGCACCGTGCGCGATCGATCGCCTCGAGAATGGCCGCGAACCATTCGCGGCCCGTTGCGTACCAGGCGAGGGACGGCGCTACCGAGGTCAGCATGGCAGGGGTGCGCACTGATGAATCAACCAGAAGCATCACTTGGCCTCCGCGACGGTGGCTCACCTTAAGACTCCCGGTTAGCGGTGTAAATTCGAATGTTCTTGGTGTATCAATCGTAAAAACCGTATGATTTAGGTGATGAACCTCAAGCACCTTCAGTACTTCGCGCAGGTCGCCAAAGCCGGTAGCGTCGTTCGTGCGAGCGAGATCCTGCACCTGACCCCGCAGACCATCAGCGGGCAAATCCAGCTTCTCGAAGAGGCCTTGGGAAGCGCGTTGTTTGCCAAGAGCGGGCGTGGGCTGGTGCTCACCGACGCCGGGCGCCTGGCTTTGGGATACGCAAATGAGATCTTCTCGCTGGGTGCCGAGCTTGAGGAGGCCGTCCGCGGACATCAAACCCAGGGACGCGCGCTGGAGTTTCGAGTCGGCGTCGTCGACGTCGTACCCAAATCGATCGCCTACCGTCTGGTCGAGCCCGCGATGCAGCTACCGGAACCCGTGCGGGTGGTTTGTCGGGAATGGAAACTTGACAGCCTTTTGGCGGAATTGGCATTGCACCGGCTCGATCTAGTCATCGCCGATGCTGCAATCCCGGCCTCAGTCAGCGTGCGCGCGTTCAGTCACCGCCTCGGTACTTCGGCTGTGAGCTTCTTTGCGGCGCCGGCATTGTTCGAACGGCACCGCGGGGTGTTTCCGAAATGCCTCGACGGTGCCCCATTGTTGATGCCAGGAGAAGACTCGGCCTTAGGCCAGCGTCTGCGCGCGTGGTTCCTCGATCACGATCTGCACCCGCGAGTCGTTGGCGAGTTCGATGACAGTGCCCTGGCGAAGGAATTTGGACGCCGTGGCGCAGGCATCTTCGTCGGCCCATCGGTGTTGGCGCACGAGATCGAAAAGCAGTACGGCGTGCGCAAGCTGGGCGATGCGGATGGTGTCGAGGACGCGTTTTTCGCGATCTCGGTC
The DNA here is from genome assembly GCA_031425695.1 of Rhodanobacteraceae bacterium. Taxonomy (GTDB): domain Bacteria; phylum Pseudomonadota; class Gammaproteobacteria; order Xanthomonadales; family SZUA-5; genus JANPJV01. The sequence continues at coordinate 49,943 of JANPJV010000076.1, forward strand.
GAGCGCCGCATTACCCATCCGTGCGTCGTTGCGATTACCCAATCGGCCCGCAACAACTTGTTCGCGTTGTCTTCCAAAGCCAAGCCGCAACGCGCGGCGAGGCGCTGATCCGAGCTCGCTGCGATCGGAGAAAGACGTCGCGGCTCGCGGCTGCACACTGTGATGGAAAACGACCATCTGAGCGCGACTAGGCACAGTCCCCGACATCGACTGATCGCAGCCAGAACACCACCTGGCGCGCCAGCAGTCCGGCGGCCTCGCGCAGTGCTGCGGTTGCCGCAGCCGCATTCCCCGGACCGCCGGCAGCTTCGACGCTGATCGGCTCGGAGCTCGCCAGCACGCGCGCGTCGCGTTCGCAGATCAGGCGCAGGGTGATTTGCGCCTGCACCTTGAAGGCACCATCGACATCCTGGATCTCGAAGGCCTGCAGGTCGCTGGAGAGGCGAAACGGCAGTGCGTACGACGTCGAACCGAGGGCAACGCCGGGCGCGGCGCCGGCAGTTTCGATCTGCCGCGCGATCAAGTCTTGCAGCAACTCAGGGGCCGGTGCCGCCCAGCGCACGCCGGGCAGGGTCTGCAGCTCGCCGTCACGTTGACGGACGATGATGTCGACGCCATCGAGCGGCGCCAGCGCGCGCGGCAGTTCCACCAGCAGCGCGCCGGGCAGCGTGCCCTTCGCCTGCATCGGTGCCGGCGCCGGAAGCGCGTAGACGGCCTTTTCCTTGGCCTTGGGCAACAAGCCACCCAGGCATGCCGGCAGCGCCGGCAACAGCGCGAGCAGCACTAGCCAGCGTGCGGAACGCGAAATCTGCATCATTTGCGCCGGTACTCCCGTGGTCGATCCCGCTGCAACAGATAGTCTGCCGGCGCCGCGTTCAAGCGCAGGGCCACCTTGTTCAAGTTGGTCACCAGCGTGCGCAGGTCGGCCAGCGTCGCAGTCATTCCGGGCAAGCCCTTCCGTGCAAACTGGTCCAGATGCGCGCCGTTGCGATTGAGCAAGCCATCGAGGCCAGTCGCAAGCTTTTGCAGGGCCGCAATGGTGCGCTTGAGGTCTTGCGCGGCCGGACCGATGTCCTTTTCGAGCATGCGATCGGCCCGCGCCAGCGTCTTGCTGCCGTCCCCGATCAATGCGGTCAGCGCCTCGGCCGCACGGTCGATTTTTGCGAAGGCCGCGTCGGCGCTGCGCAGGGTCGTCCCCAGGAGCGCCTTGTCGGCATCGATTTGAGCCGTGATCGCTTCGATATGCGTCAGGCTCAAGGTGAAGCGTTGTGCGTTTTCCTCGCTCAGCACTTTGGTGACGCGGTCCAGCGCCTCGGTGACGCGCACCAGCACATCGCCGCCTTCGCTCATCAGTTTCTGCAGGACGCTCGGGTGCGCCAGGATGACGCCGACTTCGGCGCCTTCGACGATTGCCAGCGGCGGTGAATCGGACTTGCCGGCGACCAGTTCGATGATGACCACGCCGGTTATCCCGGTAAAGGTCAGGCGCGCGGTGGTGTCGGCTTTGACGGGAGTCAGCGCGTCGATCCGGATGCGCGCCCAGACACGCGTGACGTCGCTTTGATCCAGGCGCAAGCGGCGCACTTCGCCGACCTGGATGCCATTGAAATTGACCAGCGCACCCTTGGTCAGTCCCGTCACCGGATCGCTGAAGAGCACATCGTACTCGGTGAATTCATCGTCGAAGCTGGCCTTGGCGACCCACGCCCCAAACACCAGCGCAGCCAGCAGCGCCAGCAGCACGAAGGCGCCGATCAGGATGTGGTGGGCTTTGGTTTCCATCTGAGAGGCTATCTCGTGCTCAGGAATTGGCGGGCGCGGGGAGTGGTGAGGGCGGCAGCTTTGCCGCTTCGACAGTTTGTGCCTGCACATAGGCCATGCGGCCGCGCGGGCCCTGGAAGCAGTCGCGGATCCAAGGATGGTCGAAGTCTTGAACGATCGCTGGCGTATCCACGGCGACCACATGGCCATCGGCGAGCACGGCGACGCGTTCGCAGATGCGATAGACGCTGTCGAGGTCGTGGGTGATCAGGATCACCGTCAGGTGCAGCGCCTGATGCAAGGTGGCCACCAGCTCATCGAAGGCGGCGGCGCCGATCGGGTCGAGGCCGGAGGTAGGCTCGTCGAAGAACAGGATCTCCGGGTCGAGCGCGAGGGCGCGGGCGAGGCCGGCGCGTTTGCGCATGCCGCCGGACAAGGTCTCCGGGAACTTGTCGGCAGCCTCGGGTGGCAGGCCGACCAGGGCGATCTTCATGCGCGCAATGTCGGCGATGAAATCGGGATCGAGCCCGGTGTGCTCCTTGAGCGGCACCATGACGTTTTCGAGCACGCTCAAGGACGAGAACAGCGCCCCATCCTGGAACATCACCCCGATGCGCCGTTCGAGCAGGCGGCGTGCGCGGTCGTCGAGCGTGGCCACTTCCTGCCCGAACCACCAGACCTGGCCCTCCTGGTACTTGTGCAATCCGAGGATCGAGCGCATCAGCACGCTCTTGCCGGTGCCGGAGCCGCCAATGATGCCGAGCACCTCGCCCTTGAGAATGTCCAGATCAAGCTTGGCGTGCACGACCTGCTCGCCGAATCGATTGCCGAGCCCGGTCACGCGCATGATCGGCTCGCTCATACGTCGAGCTTCATGACGAAGATCGCCGCGATCGCGTCGACCAGGATCACCAGGAAAATCGACTGCACCACCGAGGAGGTAGTGTGTCGGCCGACCGATTCCGCGCTGGAGCGCACTTTCAGGCCTTCCAGGCAGCCGACCAGCGCGATGATTACGGCAAACAGCGGAGCTTTGGACAATCCCACCAGCAAGTGCCGCAGCTCCGCAGTCTCCTGCATGCGGGAAAGGAAGACGCCGGGCGAAATGCCGAGCTCGGTGGCGCCGACCAGCGCGCCGCCGACGATCCCGGAGAGCACCGCAAGGAAACTCAAGACCGGCAGCATCACGGTGAGCGCCAGCAGGCGCGGGATCACCAGCAGCTCGATCGGGTCCATGCCGAGCGAGCGAATGGCATCGATCTCTTCGCGCGCCCGCATCATGCCGATCTCGGCGGTGTAGGCGCTGCCGGAGCGCCCGGCGATCATGATCGCGGTCAGCAGCACGCCAAATTCGCGCATGAAGGAGAAGCTGACCAGCTCGACCGTGTACACCTGTGCGCCAAAATCAGCGAGCACCGTGGCGCCGAGGAAAGCCACCACCGCGCCGACCAGGAAGCTCAGGAGGCAAACGATCGGAACCGCATCGAGGCCGGCCTGTTCCATGTGATGGACCGCGCTGGTCCAACGCAGCCGCTGGCGCCCGGTGACGATGGCAGCCATGGTGGCCAGGGTCTGCCCGCCAAAACCGAGCAACTGCAGCAGTTGGCGCCAGGCGTTTTCACTGGCGACGCCTACCCGCTCGGCCATGCGCGCGAGGCCCCAGGGCTGGCGCACGCGTGTGCGTGGCGTCGACAGATGGGTGCCGACCAGGTCCAGCAACACCTGGTCCGCGGGCTTGAGCCCGGTGATGGCCGGCCATGGCGGCGGGCCGAGCCAGCGCTGAATCAGCAGCAGGGCCCCGGCCGTATCCAACGCGGCCATTTCCGTCGCATCCACCGTCGTTGGGCGCGGATCCTGCTCCGTGATCTGTGCCTGCGAGCTGCGCTCCGCCGCTGGCAATCCGGCCACCGTCCAATCGCCGCGCAAGCGCAGTGTCTGATCCGAGGGTTCCAGACTGTATTCGGCCGCGGCCATGGAGTTCCCGATCAACCCGCGCGAACGACCAGCACTGGCAACGTGGCCTGGGACAGCACTTTCCGCGTTTCGCTGCCGGGCAGTAGCGCACTCCACCCGCGACGGTCGTGCGAAGAGATCACCGTCGGCTCACGCGGTACGGACTACCAGGACCGGCAGCTTGCCGTGCGCCAGTACTTTCTGCGCCTGGCTTCCGAGGAAGAGGGCGCCCAAGGTGCTGCGACCATGCGAGCCCATGCAGATGAGATCGCAGCTGCGTTCGAGCGCGGTGGCGAGAATCAACTGGTGCGGACGCGAATCCACGGCATGCGCCAGCTCGCACTCGACCCCAGCCGCGTGGCACGCACGGGACACGTGCGCCAGTACACCCTCGGCCTCGATATTCGCCAGGCGCAGGTATTCCTCCCGGCTCGGGTATGCATAGGACTGGAAGGCAGAGTCCAGGGGCGGGAGGAAATCCGGGACGGCGTGCACGCCGGTGATGCGGGCGCCGAGCGTTTTCGCCAGGGCGACTGCATGCTCAATCACTGTCTGGGAGGACACCGAGCCATCGATCGCGATCAGGATATGCCGGTACATTGAATTTCCCTGTGGCCGAAGTGCCCAACTGTACGCGTAGGCCGGCGGCACCGAATTGACCCGGATCAACTGCATCAGCATCGCCACCGCTGCCGCTGGGACGAGCCCCGATGACTCGACGACGCGACACTTGAAGCGATCTTTCCGCCCGGCGTGCCGCAGTTGTTCACCCACTGCCGTCCGGAGCCGTAATCTTGGCGACGAGCGGCACATCGACAGCGGCCCACAGACCACGCGCGCGCTCGGCTACATCTATCGGGCCGGCCGATGAACTAGCTGCCTTGCGTGGACCCGGCAATCCAGCGGTCTTGTTGCGGGCTGAATGACGCAGGTCGCGTTGAGTTAGGATCGCCCGTTCCCGGTTCCGCGAGAGGTACTTTCGGGTGACCGACCCGCCCCATCTGCTGGTAGTCGAGGACGAGGCTGAGATCGCCGAGATGCTGCGCCGTTATTTCAGCGGCCAGGGCTTTCGCGTGAGTCTCGCCAGCGACGGCACGCAGATGCGTGCAGTGCTGGCGCGGGAGGCGATCACGCTGGTGCTGCTCGATCTCGGCCTGCCTGGCGAGGATGGTTTCGAGCTGACGCGGCACCTCACCAGCGAATGGCGTGGGCCGGTGATCATCGTCAGCGGCCGGGGCGACGCGTTTGATCGGGTGGTGGGCCTGGAGCTTGGCGCTGACGATTACGTGACCAAGCCGTTCGAGCTGCGCGAACTGCTCGCTCGGGTGCGCAGCGTGCTGCGTCGCAGCGCGACGCTGCCGGCACCGCCGGAGCCTGAGCACAGCAGCGTCTTCGAGTTTGAGGGATTTCGCCTGCGTCTCGATGCGCGCTCATTGATTGACGCCAGCGGGCGCGAGGTGGCGCTGACCACCGGCGAGTTCGAGCTGCTCCATGCGCTGGTGTCGCAACCCAACCGGGTGCTCTCCCGTGACCAGCTGATGAACGCGCTGCACCGCCGCGACGCGGGGCCGTTCGATCGTGCCATCGATGTCCAGATCGGCCGGCTGCGGCGCAAGATCGAAGCCGATCCGGCGCAGCCGGCGATCATCAAATCGGTCCGCGGGGCCGGCTATCTGTGCGCCGCGCGCGTGCAGCGCGGCTGAGCTGGAGTTCTACATGGAATACGGCACGGCGATCTTCCGGGCGCTGTTCGAGACCGCCCCCGATGCGATGCTGGTGGTCGATTCCACGGGCAAGATCGTCCTCGCCAACCCCCAGGCCGCGCGCCTGTTCGGCCACGAGGACGCCGGGTTGACCGGTCACCCCATCGAAGTGCTGATCCCGGATGAAGCGCGTTCGGCCCATATCGGTCATCGCAATCGCTACATGGCTCATCCGCGTGTGCGCCCCATGGGAGCGGGCCAGGAGCTGACCGGCTTGCGGCGCGACCAGAGCCGCTTCCCGATCGAAATCGCGCTGAGCCCGATCGAAGCCGATGGTGAACGCCTGTTCGTCGCTTCCATCCGCGACATCTCCGACACCCAACGCGCCCGCCAAGCGCTGGCGCGTGCACGCTACGACACCTATCTCGCCCAGGCAGGCCAGCTGGCGCTGGAATCCAGTATCGAGGCCACGCTCGACCGCCTGCCAGAGATGCTGGTCCTGGCATTGGAGACCGACGCGGCGCTGGTGATCTTCGGCCACGAAGGCCAGGTACCGCAGGTGCGCGCGGCGATCGGCGTGCGCGAGCATGAGCTCGATCCCCTGCTGGCGGCGCTCGGCAGCGCTTTGCCGCCAGCGGCTGCGTCCGGCGGCTCGCGGGAAATCGAATGGCCGGCGGCGGATGTGGCGATGGTGGGATTCACCGCCGGCATCGCTGCGCGCCTGTCAGATTTCGATCGGTCCCGGGGCTCGATCAGCGTACTTTCGCGCAGCCCGCGCGAATTCGACCGCGAGGCCGCCCACTTCCTGCAATCGGTCGCCAACCTGCTGTCGGCCGCGCTGCAGCGCGACCAGAGCCAGGAGCAGCTTGCGCACGCCCAACGCCTGGAAGCCATCGGCCAGCTCACCGGCGGTATCGCCCACGATTTCAATAACCTGCTCACCGTGGTCTCCGGCAACCTGCAACTGGTCGAAGCCGAGGTGGGCGAGCAACAGCCGCAGACGCTCGAGCTGATCGGCAGCGCCCTGCGCGCCGTCGGCCGTGGTGCCGAGCTCACCCGCAAGCTGCTCGCATTTGCGCGGCGGCAGCGGCTCAGCCCGCGCGCGATCGATCCCGCGCAATTGCTGGGCGAGCTCGCGCAGATGTTGCGGCGTACGCTGGCCGAGCGCGTCGAGCTGGAACTGGTGTGTGCACCCGAGACTCCGCCGGTGTTCGCCGATCCGGCGCAGCTCGAGGCGGCGCTGATCAATCTCTCGCTGAATGCGCGCGATGCCATGCCGCAGGGCGGCAGGCTGCGCATCGAGGCGCGCGCGCATCGCCCCGAGGACGACGTGGCGGACGATGCGGGGATGGACGGCGAGCACGTGATGTTCGAGGTCAGCGACAGCGGTACCGGCATGAGCCCGGAGGTGCTGGCGCGCGCCTTCGAGCCGTTCTTTACGACCAAGGAGCAGGGCAAGGGCAGCGGGCTCGGCCTCAGCATGGTGTACGGCTTCGTCAAGCAATCCGGTGGCTTCCTGCGCACCCGTTCGCGTGTCGGCCAAGGTACGCGCATTGCGTTGGTCTTGCCCCGGGCACGGCAGGCGCAGACGGCGGCGGCCACGGTGAAGGGCGCACTCCCGCGCGGGGACGAGCGCGTGCTGGTGGTCGAGGACGAACCGGATGTGCGCGGCATCGCCGTCGCCTTCCTCAAATCCCTGGGCTATCGCGTCGAGGCCGCGGCGAGCGCCGACGAGGCTGCTGAATTGCTCGGCAAGCACCGAGATATCACGCTGCTGTTCTCCGACGTGATCCTGGGCTCCGGGCGTACCGGGGCCGAGCTGGCGCGGGATCTTTGCCGGGAGCGTCCACGCCTCGCGGTCTTGCTGACCTCCGGCTACGAGCGTCCCGCGGCCGATGCCGACGAGCAGCCTGGTCGTGAGTTCGAGCTGTTGCGCAAGCCCTACAGCCGCGAGCAACTGGCGGCCGCGCTCAGGCGCGCCTTGAGCGCGCTGCTGCCGTGATCAATGCGCGGTCGCACCCGAGCTTGCCAGCTCCGACAGCGCCTGCGCATCCAGGATGCGAATCTCGCGGCGCGTGACATCCAGCAGGCCACGTTCGCGCAGGTGGGAGATTGCACGGGTGACGGTTTCGAGTTGCAGGTTAAGAAAGCTCCCGATCTCGGCGCGCGTCATGCGCAGGACGAAATGCGTCGCGCTGAAGCCGAGTGCGTGCAGGCGACGCCCGAGATCGAGCAGCAGCGTCGCCACGCGCTGTTCGGCGCCGAGCGTGCCGACCGACAGCAGCCACTGGCGCTCGGCGCGGACCTGGGCCGAGAGCTGCAGGGTCATCGCGGCCTGCAGCTCGGGCTGGCGCGCGGCCGCGGACATCAGGTCGCACATCGCGATTTCCCAGACTTCACTATCCTCGAGCGCGAGCGCGTCACCCTCGTGGGTGCCTGCGCCGATCGACTCCAGCGCCAGCAGCTCGCCACGCAGGTGAAACCCGGTAACGCGTTCGCGACCATCGCTCGAGGCGAGCACCGATTTGATGCAACCGGCATTGACGAAATAGACCGCGCGCAGCACTTGGCCGGCCCGATATAGCGCCTGGCCGGCACTGATCCGGCGTCGCGCAAAGGCGACCGAGCGCTGCAGCAGCTCCTGGCTGATCCCGGCGGCAATCAGCGGCTGTGCCAGGGTGCGGACACTGTTGAGCGTGCGGGTAGCGAGCATTCTGGGGCATTCCGGCGAGTCAGTGAGATCAGCTTAGGCAGTGGTCGCGACGCCACGACTTCACTCGGTAACGGCTCGGTAACAGCGTGTTTCAGCGTGCTCCATGCAGCTCGGGAGTTGATCCGGATCAACTCCCGTTCGACGCATCCATCGACAATGGTCGCTGACGATCAAATTCCTCCGGACCGTGAGCGTGCAGGACATTCTTCTTCTCTCCGGGCTGCCGCTGTCGAAACCGACGGTGCGCTATGCCGCTGAGCTCGCCGGGCTCTGGAATGGCCAGCTCACCGGCCTGCACGTGTGCGCTCCGCTGAGCATGCAGCTCGATCCGGCGCGCCCGGCGGCGATGAGCATGCAACTGCAGTGGGAACAGGACCGGCTCGCGCGAGCCCGCGCCGCCGCCGATGACTTTGAGCGCTGCGCGGGTACGGCAAGCCACGGCCGCTGCTCCTGGAAGACCGCCACTGGCGCGCTCGCGGAAGTCGTCGCATCGATAGCGAACTGGCATGACCTGCTGCTCGTGCAGCGCGGAGCCGAGCTTCCGGGAGGGTCGATGGCATCGCTGGCGCAGTTGATCCTGACCAGTGCGGTGCCGGTCATGGTGCTGCCACCGACGGCCGAGCCGCTACGGCTGGGGCGCATCGCGGTGCTCTGGGATGGAACGCCAGAAGCCACCCGAGCGCTGCACGCCGCGCTGGCGTCACTGCGGACCGCGACCGCGGTAGCCGTGTTTGCGAACGCCGGCGACGAAGCTAACCGTGGCAACTTCAATCTGGCCCAATACCTGCAGGCCCACGCAGTTGCGCACTCCGTTCACGCCATTGATTCAAGCACCCTGACCGCCGCGCGGGTGCTCACGGCCATCGCCGAGTTCCAACCCGACCTGTTGGTGCTCGGCGCGCGCGGCAACGGCCGTTTCGGTGAATGGAGACTCGATGGGTTTTGTGGCTCGCTGATTGAAACCGCTCACATTCCGGTGCTCACCGCGAGCTAGCAACCGTCGCGTTTCCAGCCTGGTGGCGTAGAGCTCACAGCCGGTCCACTACTTGACCAGCGTCACCGGGACATTCACCAGGTGCAGCACGCGCTTGGCAGTGGAGCCGAATAACAGTTGCGCGATGGCACCGGCCCCGCGGGTACCCATGACGATGCGCGTGGCGGCCAGCTCTTGCACCGTTCTCGCAATGCTCTCCGCGGGCTCGCCAATGACCACGATTGGACGAAATGACAGCCCCGCCGCACTCAGGCGCGCGGTCGCGGTGCGCAGCTGCTGCATGCCTTCCTGCTGCTGCGCGACGTCCACCGCGCCAGCCAGTTCGGCATTGCGTACGATCGCATTCGGGTAGGGGGCCTGGACGTTGAGCAGGACGAGGTCGCCGCCCGCGCCACGACCGGCTTCGGCGATGACGTGGTCGATCGCGCGGTTCGCGTGGTCAGAGCCGTCGACTGGCACCAGGGTGAGCCTGCGCGCTTTACCGGCCGGCGCCAGCGCGGCGTTTTCCGGCGTGGCGCGCCCGGCCTGGTGCATGGTCAGCGTCGGCGTCGGTACCAGCGTGACCGGCAACGCGACCGCATTGACCACCTTGGTGGCGATCGACCCGACCAGCACCGAGCCGAGGACACTGGTGCCGCGCGTGCCCATGACGATTTCGGCATAGGCACCGGTGGCGGATTGGTCAAAGATGACGCGGCCGGGATCCCCGAAGGCTATTTCCGTCGTGTACTCGACGGCCGCCTCCTTCAACACGGCAATGACCGGCGCCAAAGCCGCGTGCCCCTGCTCTTCAGCGTATTCATTGATCATGCCGGCCGAGACCAGCTTGGCCAGGGCGACGTGGACATGCGGCCGATACTGGACATTGAGCAGATGCAGCGCGAGCGCTTCTCCGGCATGCATGCGATCGGCCACGTGCGTCGCTGCGAACTGCGAGCTGATCGAGCCGTCCACGGGGATCAGGATCCTGCGCATCGTGTTCGGAACCTCGAGTCAGTCAATGCCGAGAGTGTAGCGAAAGTGCGGCCGGCCACCAGCGGCCTGCCAGTCCGTGCAGCTCGGCCGGTCGCGCCGGCAACAATCTCCATCGGCGCGATAGAATTGGCGCGATATCGCCGTCAGATCACTTCGGTGCAGACCCCGTCACGACTGAGAACCCGAGCATGAGCAAGAAATCCAAAGCCACCGGTATCGACATCGGCATCAGCGGCAGCGATCGCAAGGCGATCACCGACGGCCTGTCGCGTCTGCTGGCCGACAGCTACACGCTGTACCTGATGACCCACAACTTCCACTGGAACGTCACCGGGCCGCAGTTCAACAGCCTGCACATGATGTTCATGACCCAGTACACCGAGCAGTGGACCGCCCTCGACCAGATCGCCGAGCGCATCCGCGCACTCGGTTATCCCGCGCCCGGGACGTACAAGGAGTTCGTCGCGCTGGCGTCGATCGAGGAAGTCGAGGGCGTGCCGAAGGCCAATGCGATGGTGCGGCACCTGATCAACGCACACGAGAGCACGGCCCGCACCGCGCGCTCCTTGTTCAACGCGGTCAACGCCGCCAATGACCAGCCGACCGCCGACCTGCTGACCCAGCGCCTCGAGGTCCACGAAAAGACGGCATGGATGCTGCGCAGCCTGCTGGAGGAGTAATCAAGGCATCGACCGAGTGTGCCCACGGGCCGGCTCGACTTGATTCGCGTCGATTTCCCCGGCGCCGCTTTGGCGCAGCGCGCCCACTTCGCCGCGCAAGCTCAGGATCTCGGTGCGCAGTTGGCCGATGGCATGCAGGAGGTCGCGCTCGATCTGGCGTTCTTCGGCCTGCACGAACATCGCGGCCACCGAGGCCGTGACCAGTGAGAGCACGGCCAATCCCAGCAGGACGACGAGCACCGAAAACACACGCGATGCGAACGTGGTCGGGACGATGTCGCCGTAGCCCACCGTGGCGGCGGTGGTAAACGCGAGCCACAGGCCATCGCCGAAGCTTTGCGCGCTCGGCTCGATCAGCCAGAAACCCAGCCCGCCCAGCCCGAGGATCAACAGGCACAGGAGCAGCGGGTAGACCAGTCCGTTGCGGGTAATCAGGCGCTTGCGGTGCGGTGATCGTTTCATCTGCCGACGCTATGCGCCCAGGCGCATGAGCATTGTGATCCAGGTCAATTCGCGACCAAGCCGCGACCCCGGCGGGCCGGTGGCGCGCGTCGCGGCTTGAAGCCCTCGGAAAGTGACGTGGTAAGGGACAGGTCCTGACCATCCGGGTGCCGGAAGTTTTAAATATGCGCGTCAGGGTCTGAACGCCATGGCGGCTCAAGCGGGCGACCAGCCGTGAGTTGACCTCGATCATCTGGTCCATCCATTGGTTGCACTAAAGTGCCCGCATGTCTCGACGCCTGCGTCGGAGCAGGAAGGCTGCGATGCTTTTCCCGGCTCGCCGAAGAACCAGAACATCGCGGCCTTGGCTGCTGCCACAACTTCTCCCATCGGATTCCTCGCCGATCGCTGCGCGACATGACGCCGATAGCGGGATGTTCGAACTACTTTCCCCAGGATCGAGGAATTCCATGACCGCAGCATCGGTGAGCGAGCACGTCGACACGCACGTCAGCGCGGCGACCAGTGACGATCTGCCTCCCGCCGTGCGGGTCGAGCTCGCGCACCGCGCCGCGCAACTGCGTGCGGCTGACGCGGTCTTTGCGTCCTGGGCGGCGGGCTACGGGTTGATCCAGCACGATGTGCTGACGCAAGTGCGTGTGTATTCGATGGTCCGAAGACTGGTCACCGACAACCAGGTCGTCGATGCTGCCACCGCCTATGCGCGGCTTTCCGCCGCCGATCGCGTGGCCAGTGCCGGCATGTGGCTGGTCGCGCACATGAGCTATGCCCAGCGTGTCCGGCTGGACGGGGGGCCGCTGGTGGCGGGGGACTTCAAGGCGAATCCCGAGGGTCACACCGGCGGTGCGCTCAACATGGTGCCGGCTTACGTCGCCTATCTCGCCATGAACGCGCTCGACGGCCGCACGCGCAGCTGGATGATGGGGCAGGGCCATTGCGTGGCTGCTATCGATGCGCTCAACGTGCTGGTCGGCAACCTGCATCCGGAACAGGCAGCCCGCTACCCGATGGACGACGCCGGACTCTCGCAACTGGCGTCGGATTTCTACGGTTACGCGATTGGCGCGGACGGCATGCCGTCTGCACCGCTCGGTAGCCACGTGAACGCGCATACCGCCGGGGGCACGCAGGAAGGCGGATATCTTGGCTTCACCGAGCTGCACTACGTGCATGCGCCATTGCCCGGTGAGCGCCTGGTAGCCTTTCTCAGCGACGGCGCCTTCGAAGAACAGCGCGGCAGCGACTGGGCGCCTCGCTGGTGGCGGCCTGAGGACTCCGGAATGGTCGCGCCGATCATGATCTTGAACGGTCGTCGCATCGAACAACGGACGCTGATCGAGCAGCAGGGTGGCGAATCGTGGTTGCACCGACACCTGGAGCTCAACGGCTTCGAGGTTTTTGGCCTGGATGGGCGCGATCCGGCGAGCATGGCCTGGGGCATCCATGCAATGGAGGCGCGCCTGGGCGAACGCATTGCTGCAGTGCTGGCGGGGCGGCCGGATCCGACGCGTCGGCTCGGCTATGGCATTGCCGAGACCATCAAGGGTTTCGGGTTGCCCGGCGCGGGTGGTAATCGCGCCCACAACCTGCCGCTCGGTGGTAATCCGTCAAAGGATGTTGCTGCGCTGGAGGAGTTCAACGGCGCGGTCGCGCGCCTGCATGTTCCGGCGGTGGAGCTGCGCGCGGCGATCGTGGACCTGGCGACGCACGCCGAGCAGGCGCGGTCACTGGAGCGCGATCACGCGCTGGGCCGGCGTGACGTGGCAAGCCCGCATCTGCCAGCGCTCGAAGACGCGTCGAGCGCAAGCGATGGTTCGCCGATGGCCGCCCTCGATGTGCGCTTCAGCGCGATCCTGGCTGCCAACCGTCACTTGCGGGCGCGCATCGGCAACCCCGATGAGTTGCGCAGCAATCGGCTCGACCACACGCTCGACCTGCTGAAGCACCGGGTGTTCGAACCCGAGGCCGGCGTTGCCGAAGCGCGCGGCGGCGGCGTCATCACCGCCCTGAACGAAGAGGCCGTGGCATGCGCGGCACTGGGTAACAAAGGTGGCATCAACCTGGTCGTGACCTACGAGGCCTTCGCCCCGAAGATGCTCGGAGCGTTGCGCCAGGAAATCACGTTCGCGCGCCAGCAGCGGCAGGTCGGGCGCGCGCCGGGCTGGCTGTCAGTGCCGGTCGTGCTCACCTCGCACACCTGGGAAAACTCCAAAAACGAAGTCTCGCACCAGGATCCGACCCTGGCCGAGGCGCTGCTAGGCGAAATGGCCGACAGCGTCTCGGTGGTGTTTCCGCCCGATGCCAACGCCACGGTCGCGGCCCTCGATCACGCGTACAGCTCGCATGGGCGCATCGTGGCGATGGTCGTGCCCAAACGTGCCGTCGCCCATCGGCTGACTGTTGCGCAGGCGCAGGCGCTCGCGTCGCAAGGGGCGTTGACACTGATTCCGGCAACCGCAGCGGAGCAAGCACCGCGCCATCATGGCGCGGGCATCAGCGCGCCGCAGTTGCTGCTCGCGGCCAGCGGCGCCTACCAGTTGGCCGCAGCTGTGCGCGCGCATGCGCGCCTCAGCGAGCGTGGTATCCGCTGCGCGCTCATCGTGATCGGCGAGCCGGGGCGCCTGCGCACTCCGCGCGACGCGCTCGAAGCGCGCCACGTGCTCGATGATGCGGCGCTCGAGGAAATCTTCCCCACAGGCGTGCCGCGAGTGTTCATCACCCATACCCGCCCGGAGCCCTATCTCGGCGCGTTGCGGCGCATCGACAGCGGCCCGCAGACGACGCGTGCACTTGGCTATATCAACCGCGGCGGCACGCTCACCGTCGACGGCTTGCTGTTCGCCAATCGCTGCAGCTGGGGACATGTGGTCGAGGCGGCGGGTGCGGTGCTGGGTCTTTCCAGCAGCAGCCTGCTCCGTCCCGACGAGCTGGCCGCGGTCCGCGGTGAGGGCGACCCAACGGTGTTGTGGCGAAGCTGATCGGCCAGGCGTGCCGTGCGCGTTTAGACTTGCAACTCCATGTTGATCGCGGGCCACGGCTGGCGGTCAGGCGCGCGACCAGGCTGGCGAGGTGGCAGATGCGAGCTCATCCGGAATTTCGGCACACGCAATGAGTCATCGTTTCGAAGCGAAACTGCTGCGTCCCGAGGCAATGGGGAAAGACGTGCCCTGGGCCTTTGTCGTGCTGCCGAAAACTGTGAGCGCCGAGCTTCCTCGGCGCGGCAGGACGACCATCGAGGGCACCATCAATGACTGCGGCTTCGAATGCACGCTGGAGCCCGATGGCCAGTTGAGCCATTGGCTGAGGTTGGACGACACCCTCCTGCAAGCCGCCGGCGCGCGCATTGGCGATTCCGCGACGTTCCAGATCAGGCCGGTCGAGCAGGAGCCGGAGCCGGCGCTTCCAGCAGATCTCGGCAAGGCGCTGTCGTCATCGCCGCAAGCCACCGCGATGTGGGACGACACGACCACGATCGCGCGCCTGGACTGGATCCATTGGATCACGTCCGCGAAGCAGGCCAAGACCCGTGCACAGCGCGTACAGAACGCCTGCGAGATGCTTGCGTCCGGGAAACGCAGGGTCTGCTGTTTTGATCCGTCGGGCTACTACAGCAAGGCTTTCAGCGCGCCAAAGGCAGCCGACCAGTGATGCACGGAGCTGATCCGCGGGCATTGGCAGCGAGAGACGGACTATCTCACCGCGGTTGCCGGCACCGCCCGAGAGCAGTGGGTTGCGGGGCTCCGGCTGGAGGGCGGCGGCCAGCGCCGCCCTCCAGACTATCTGCGGGAATCTACCAATCGCCGCCTTCGAGACTTGCGACGCCGTTATCGATGATCACGCGCGAGCCTTCGCGGATGCCGTTCAAGCGATACTGCTCGAACGTCACGTAGCGGCCGTTGTCCATCCGCACCGAGATCTCGTAGACCTCTTCATTGTCGCGATTGCGCTCGATGTTGTTGCCGGCCACGCCGCCAATCACGGCACCGGCGACGGTGGCGGCCCTGCGGCCATCTCCCTTGCCGAATTGATTGCCGATGGCGCCGCCGACCAATGCCCCGACCACCGCGCCGCCACCACTCGTGCGGCGGTCGCCGTAGCTCACGCGATTGATGTCCTGGACGGTGCCGCAGGAATCACAGCGCTGCGCCTGGCCATAGCCACGCGGACCCGTGTCATAGGCGCTGCTGTAATAGCCGGAATCAGTGGCGCAGCCGCCAAGGGCGAGTGCAAAAGTGCTGATCAACAACGTGCTTTTAAAATTCATGGTTGTCTCCCAATCGACGTTAGTACGGAGGGAGCTGCAAGCTTCGGGCCACTCGGTGCCCGAGTGGGTTCATACAACCTATTGAATATAAAGGTTAATCCGCAATTCAGGATAGTCTGGCGGTGCAGCCTGCATGAGCTGCACCGCAGGCGGCTTGCACAATGCGCGAACGCTCATCCCTGGAATGAGCGGTCGCGAATCAGGACGGTTGAACGTCGGCCGAGGGCATCGGCTCAGCCGGGGCCCGGTTCGGCGTCGGTGGGCGCACTCTCACCTTTGTCCCCGACCGGGAAGGCGCGATCGCGCAGCAGCGCGTCGATGGTTGCGTCGCGGCCGCGGAAGGCTCGATAGGCTTCTGCCGGATCGGTCTTGTTGCGTGCGGCGAACAACTGCTCGACCATCTTTCCGGCGAGCTCCTTGTCGTAGAAGCCACCCGGCGCTTGCGCAAAGGCTTCGGAGGCATCGGCGGTCAGCACTTCGGCCCACAGGTAGCCGTAGTAACCCGCGGCGTAGCCTTCGCTCGAGAAGACATGGCTGAAGTGCGGGGTGCGATGGCGCATGACGATCTGGCTCGGCATGCCCATCGCGGTGAGCGTATCGCGCTCGAAGGCGTCGGCATCCAGGTTCGTCGGATCGATCATGTGCAGCTTGAGATCGATCAGTGCGCTGGCGAGATACTCGGTGGTGTCGAAGCCCTGGTTGAAGCTCGCCGAGCGCTTCAGTTTGTCGATGAGCTCGGCCGGCATCGGCTCGCCGGTCTTGACGTGGCGGAAGAACTGATTGACCACGGGTTCGGTGAGCAACCAGCGCTCTAGCAGCTGCGACTGGAACTCGGTGTAGTCGCGCACGCCGAAGTTCTGGCTCGGATAGTCGGCCTTCGACGCCAGCGCATGCAGGGCATGGCCGAACTCGTGGAAGAAGGTGACGGCGTCGTCCCAGCCGACCAGCAATGGCTCGCCCGGCGCACCCTTGATGAAGTTCGAATTGTTGCTGGACAGCACGCTCGGCTCGCCGCGCACGCGCTCGTGGTTGCGGTAGCTCGACGCCCACGCGCCCGAGCGCTTGCCTTCGCGCGCAAACGGATCGAGGTACCAGAGCCCGACCAGCTTGCCGTCGGCACGCTGCTTCACCTCCCAGACCTTGACGTCGGGGTGGTAGACGGCGACGGTGCCGTCTGGGACCGGGGTGAAGTCGAAGCCGAACAGCTCGCCGGCAACGTAGAACATCGCCTGGGTGAGCTTGTCGAGATCGAGATAGTTCTTCACCGCTTCGCTGTCGTAGGCATAACGCTCGGTGCGGACCTTCTCGGCGTAGAAGCGGTAATCCCACGGCTCGATGGTGATCTTCGCGCCCTCGGCGTCGGCGATCTTCTGCATGTCGGCAACTTCTTCCTTGACCCTCGCGACCGCCGGTGTCCACACCGCCTCCAGCAACTCGAAGGCACGCGCAGGCGTCTTCGCCATGCGGTCCTGCAGGCGCCATTCGGCGTAGTTGTCGAATCCGAGCAGGCGCGAGCGCTCGTGGCGGAGCTTCAGGATTTGCGTGATCAACGCATTGTTGTCATGCGCGTCGCCGTTGTCGCCACGGCTGTAGAAGGTGCGCCAGACTTTTTCGCGCAGGTCGCGCTCGGTCGAATAGGTCAGGAACGGGTGGATCGAGGAGCGCGTATTCATCACCGCGAACTTGCCCTGCTGGCCCTTGGCTTCAGCAATCGATGCGGCCGCTTTCGTGAAGGAATCTGGGAGGCCGCCGAGCTGGCTCGGCTCGAGGTAGGTCACATAGCCTTCTTCGTCCGCGAGCACGTTGTTCGCGAACTTTGTATAGAGGCTGGCGAGCTCCTTGTTGATCGCCGCGTAGCGCGCGCGGCCGTCGGCTTCGAGCTGCGCACCGCCGCCGCGGAACATGTCGTAGGTCACCTGCACGACGCGCTGCTGATCGGGCCGCAGGGTCTTGAATTCCTCTCCGTTGCGGATCGCCTCGATGCGCGCGAAGAGCTTGCCGTTCTGGACGATGGCGGTCTGGTAATCCGCGAACATCGGCGTGACTTCAGCCTGCACCGTGCGGAACTCAGGGGACGACAGGTTCCCCGCGTAGATCCCGAAATACGTCTGTGCCCGCTGGATCTGCTCGCCACTGCGCTCCATCGCGACCAGCGTGTTCTCGAAGGTCGCCGGCTCGCCTGAGCTGGCAATGGTATCGAGCTCCGCCAGATGCGCCTTGATTGCAGTTTCGATCGCCGGCTTGAGCTGGTCCACCTGCATCTTGTCGAAGTGTGGCACCCCGCCGTAGGGTCCTTCCCACTTCGCCAGCAGCGGATTGTCGACCGGTGCGGCAGGCGGAGTCGTCGCTGCCGGGGCCGCTGCGGTGGGTGCCGGCGGTGTCTCGGCCGCGCGCTCGCTGCAGCCGGCGCCCAAGGCCGCTGCGATTGCCAGGATCAGAACAGTGTTGCGCATGGGTCTCTACTCTGGAAGAAAAGGGTTGCGCCAACTGGCGCGCGGGTCGCCGACCTTAGCGGGAAGTACACCGCAGGCAAGAGCCAGAGGTCATGAGAGCGCAGTACGCGTGCACGACGCGGATGTAGGATGTGATGGGTGCTTTTGGTGGGTGTTGGGGGTGGGGGGGAAAGTTTTTGAGAACATAAAAAAAAT
>JANPJV010000077.1:0-19918 GCA_031425695.1 Rhodanobacteraceae bacterium
CTCAAGCCCGGGGTAGCGCGGTTCTGTGCGCGCATGCAACTCGATTTTCGCATTGATATGGATCGCGCCAGCGGCCGCGTCTTGCTACGTGGCGAGGAATCGGCTCCGTCGCTACAGCCGGGCGCCTCGCGCTCGTGATCCCAACGCGAACTCGCATTTGGCGGGCGCGTAGGACCCAGCCTACTTCAGTCTCGCAGGCGCTATTCTCGGGCGCATCGACTCGTCCAGGACAATCATCATGCGCGCTACTCCGTGCGTTCTTGCGCTCGCCTTGCTCGGCGGTTGCGCGACACCTCCGCCCGCCACTGACGCACCTTCGGGTGCGAATGCCAGTACCGCTTCCTCGACCGCTACCCAGGGTTTCGAACAGACGGCGCAGGTGGAGGTTACGGTGCTCGACTATCCACCCGCTGCGCGCGGGGACCAGGTCGATGACTTCCACGGCACGAAGGTCAGTGATCCTTACCGGGCGCTCGAGGAATTGGACGCACCGGAGACACGCGCCTGGATCGAAGCGCAGAACGCGCTGACGGAACGCTACCTCGCGCAGGTTCCCGAGCGCGCGGCGATCCACGCCAAGATGACCGCGTTGTGGAATTTCGAACGTTTTGGCCTGCCCGTCAAGGAAGGCGGGCGCTACTTCATCACCAAGAACGACGGCTTGCAGAACCAGTCGGTGCTGTACTCGATGCGCTCCCTCGACGACGAGCCAAAACTGCTGCTGGACCCGAACCTGCTGAGTGCGGACGGCACCATGGCCCTGTCGGGCACCAAGGTGTCGCCGGACGGCAAGTACCTGGGCTACGGGGTGTCGTCAGGAGGCTCGGATTGGCAGGAATGGCGCGTGCGCCAGATCGACAATGCGACCGATGCCAGTGATGTGATCTCGTGGGTCAAGTTCTCCAACATTTCCTGGGCGCAGGACAGCAGTGGCTTTTATTACAGCCGCTACGACGAGCCGACCGGCGAGAACAAGCTCAAGGCCGTCAACGAGAACCAGAAGGTGTACTTCCATCGGATCGGCGAAGCGCAATCGAAGGATGTGCTCGTCTACGAGCGTCGCGACCATCCCAAGTGGGGCTTTGACGCTGATGTCAGCGAGGACGGCCGCTACCTGCTGCTGACCATCAGCGAGGGTACCGACGAACGCAATCGCTTCTTCTATCGTGATCTCACCAATCCGAACGGCAAGACCGTCGAGCTCATCGACAAGCTGGAGGCGACCTTTGCCTACATCGGCAATGATGGCCCGGTGTTCTGGTTCCGAACCGATCTCGACGCACCGCGCTACCGCATTGTCGCCATCGACACGCGCAAGCCGGCGCGTGGCAACTGGAAGGAACTGGTCGCGCAGATCGATGCCACCGCGGTCGATGCGACAGTGGTCAACCAGCAGTTCCTGGTGCAGTACCTGCGGGATGCGCGCAGTGAAGTCCGCCGGCATGCGCTCGACGGCAAGCTCGTCGATACCGTCGAGATGCCCGGCCTCGGCACCGTCGCCGGGTTCAGCGGCAAGGCGCATGACACCGAGACCTTCTACAGCTTCACCAGCTACACAGTACCGACCGATATCTATCGGTACGACCTGGCCACCGGCAAATCGACCCTGGTGCGCCACCCGAAAGTTGCTTTCGACAACAGTCGCTACGAGACGCGCCAGGTTTTCTATACCAGTCGTGACGGCACCCGCATCCCGATGTTCATCACTGCGCGCAAGGGAATGGTGCAGGATGGGAAGCAGCCGACGCTGCTGTACGGCTATGGCGGCTTCAACATCGCGATGACCCCGAGCTTCGCCGTGCCGGTCACCACCTGGCTCGAGCTTGGCGGCATCTACGCGGTGGCCAACCTGCGTGGTGGCGGCGAGTACGGTGAAACTTGGCACAGCGCCGGCACGCGCCTGACCAAGCAGAACGTGTTCGACGACTTCATCGGCGCCGCGGAATATCTGATCGCAGAGAAGTACACCAGCCCTGAGCACCTTGGAATTCACGGGCGTTCGAACGGCGGCCTGCTCGCCGCGGCCGCGATGCTGCAGCGTCCTGATCTCTTCGCTGCCGCCGTACCGGGCGTGGGCGTGCTCGACATGCTGCGCTTCAACCAGTTCACCATCGGCTGGGCCTGGGAGTCGGACTACGGCTCGCCGAAAGATGCCGACGAATTCAAGGCCCTGTACGCGTACTCGCCGCTCCACAACATCAAGCCTGGCGTCAGCTATCCGGCGACGCTGGTGACCACCGGCGATCACGATGACCGCGTGTTTCCGGCGCACAGCTTCAAGTTCGTGGCTGCACTGCAACACGCCGCTGCCGGTCCAGGCCCGTACCTGACCCGCATCGAAACGCGCGCCGGGCATGGCGCTGGCAAGCCCACGTCGATGCAGATCGACGAGTGGGCCGACGTGCTGAGCTTCCTGTCGCGCGAGCTCGGCATGCAGCATGGCCCGGCCACCAGCGGGAACTGATGCACGATGCGACAGCGCCTGCGCCGCTGGCTGAAAATCCTGTCGGTGGTGCTGGTCGCCGTGCTGGCCAGCGTGGCGCTGGGCGCGTGGCTGGCATTGCGCGCGAGCCTGCCGATGCTGGATGGCAAGCTCGCGCTTGCGGGGCTGGCGGGCCCGGCCAGCATCGAGCGTGATGCACTCGGCACGGTGGTGGTTCGGGCCGGCAACCGCGCCGACGTGGCTTTTGCCCTCGGGTTCGCCCACGGCCAGGAACGCTTCTTCGAAATGGACCTGCTGCGGCGGCGGGCGGCGGGCGAGCTCGCCGCGCTGTTTGGGCCGCTCGCACTCACTGTCGATCGCGCCGCGCGCGTGCATCGCTTCCGCCATCGGGTGCACGGCTATCTGGCCAACCTGCCGGCGCCGCATCGCGAGCTCGTACGGCGCTACGTGGACGGCGTCAATGCAGGTTTGGGGCGGCTGTCAGCGCGTCCATTCCCGTATCTGATCCTTGGCCGGCCGCCACTGCCCTGGACCGAGGAGGATTCGCTGCTGGCGGCGATCGCCATGTTCTTCGACCTGCAGGGTGGCAGCAATGAGCGCGAGCTCAAGCTCGAGCGCATGCGCGCGGTGTTGCCGGCCGGCGTGTTCGCGTACCTGATGGCACCCGGCACATCCTGGGATGCACCGTTGACTGGCGGGCCGTTGCCGGAGCCGCCGCTGCCGCCACCGGAAGAGATCGATCTGCGGACGGTGGAGATCGCCGACCCGCCGGCCGATCTGCCACCGAGCAGCGAAGGCATCGGCAGCAACAATTTCGCCGTCGCGGGCAGCCACAGCCTGCATGGCGGGGCGATCGTCGCCAACGACATGCACCTTGGCCTGCGCGTACCCAATATCTGGTTCCGAGCTCAACTGCGCTTTCCCGATGCGCGCGATCCGACGCAGGAGCGCGTTGTCACCGGCGTCACCCTGCCAGGCACGCCGTTCATGATCGTCGGCAGTAACGGGCACGTCGCCTGGGGCTTCACCAACAGCTACGGCGACTGGATGGATTTCATCGAGCTGCGGATGGACGCCAGCTCGAGCGAGCGCTATCGCACGCCCTCCGGCTGGAAGAACCTCACCGTCAGCACCGAGGAGATCGAGGTGCGCGGCGGGGCCACCGAAAAATTCGAGGTGCGCGAAAGTGAGTTCGGTCCGGTCACCGCGCATTCGCATGCGGGCCTGCCATTGGCACTGATATGGACGGCGCACCATGGGACTGCGGTCAATACCGGCCTCGCCGACATGGAGAATGCGGAAACGCTGGAGCAAGCGTTGGATGTCGCCCAGGAAAGCGGAATTCCCGTGCAGAACCTGCTGGTTGCCGCAAATGACGGACGTATCGCCTGGACGCCGATGGGTCGCATTCCGCGCCGCGCCACCAACTACGACCCGCGCTTCCCTGCCGACTGGTCAGCGCCCGGAAGTGGCTGGCAAGGCTGGTACGAGGCGAGCGAGGTGCCGACGGTGGTCGCGCCGGATTCGGGACGGCTGTGGACCGCAAATGCGCGGGTGGTCGGCGGTGAGGCGCTCGCGCGCATTGGCGACGGCGGCTACACCATTGGCGCGCGCGCAGCCCAGATTCGCGACGGCTTGATGGCCCGCGAGCACGTAACCGAAACCGATCTCCTGGCGATCCAGCTCGACGATCGAGCGCTGTTCCTGGAGCGTTGGCGCAAGTTGCTGCTCGGCCTGCTGAAGGATCGCACCGAGCCCGCCCAGCTCGCCTTGCTGGCCGCGCTGACCGACTGGGACGGCACCGCCAATCCCAATTCGCGCTCGTTTCGCCTGGTGCGCGATTTCCGGCTGCGCGTGCACAAACGCTATCTGCAGCTCTTCGAAGCGCAGCTGCGCGAGCATGATGCGGATTGGCGCTGGCCGTCACTGCCGCAACTCGAGGGCGGACTCTGGCGGGTGCTGGAAGAGCGCCCGGCGCACCTGTTGCCGAAGAATTTTGCCAGCTGGGATGCGTGGCTGCTCGCCGCTGTAGGTGACAGCAGCAAACGCCTCGACCAGCTCGGGGTCGCGCCGTCCGCGGCACGCTGGGGGCTGCTCAATACCAGCGCCATCCGCCATCCCCTGAGCCGCGCCCTGCCCGGCTTTTCCTGGCTGCTCGACATGCCCGCCGAAGAGCTTTCCGGCGATCAATACATGCCACGCGTCCAGGGCGCGACGTTCGGCGCCAGCGAGCGCATGGTGGTCTCACCGGGACGAGAAGAAGACGGCATCCTGCACATGCCTGGCGGCCAAAGCGGCCACCCGCTCTCCCCGTTCTACGGCGCCGGCCACGACGATTGGGTTCGCGGCAAGCCCACGCCGTTCTTGCCGGGGAAGCTGGTGCACCGGGTGGAGCTGGTCCCGGCGGGATGAGGCGTACTGTCGTGGGAGCGACCTGTGGTCGCGCGATTCGCTCTGGTAGGTCATGTTGCGCCCGGCCGGGCGCTACTTGACGGTTTTGAGGCCTCGCAAGCCCCGTCAAGTAGCGCCCGAACCCTGGGCTCGAAGGGATTCATCCATTCGCGGGCGCAACATGACCTACGGGAGGCCTCGCAAGCCCCATCAAGTAGCGCCGGAACCCTGGGCTCGCAGTGATTCATCCGTTCGCGGGCGCAACATAACCTGCGCACGGCCGAGGCATCGGTGATCTGCAGCGGCGCTGCATTACGTATGTCCCAGATTGCCCAAAGGAATTCACGCGATGGACCCGCAGATCTGGCAGCGCATACGCGACATCTTCGAACGGGCGGTCGAGCTGCCTGCTGAGGCGCGTCCGGCGTTTCTGGATGACGCCTGTGCCGGGGATTCGCTGTTGCGCAAGGAAGTCGATGCTTTGCTGGCGGCTGATGCCTCGGCATGCACCGACACTGGCGCGGTAGTGGCCGCGGCGCCGGAACTCCTGGAGGCGCTGGTCAGCGGCGAGCGCGAGCGGGAACGCGATCAATGGGCGGGTCAGCGACTTGGACCCTGGCGCCTGTTGCGCGAGATCGGTAGGGGCGGCATGGGTGCGGTGTATCTCGCCCAGCGTGCCGATGGCGAGTACCAGCAACAGGCCGCGGTCAAGCTCATGCGGCCGAGCTGGGACAGCGACCTGCTCCTGCAGCGCTTTCGCGCAGAGCGCCAGATCCTGGCTTCGCTGAATCACCCCAATATCGCGCGCCTGCTCGATGGTGGCGTGGCGGCCGACGGCAAGCCGTATCTGGTACTGGAATACGTCGTCGGCAGCAACATCGACAGCTATTGCGACCAGGAACAGCTTTCCCTGCCGCAGCGCTTGCAACTCTTCCTGGCGGTATGCGATGCGGTCGCGCACGCGCATCGGTCATTGATCGTGCACCGGGACCTGAAGCCCTCCAACATCCTGGTGAACAGCGAAGGGCTGGTCAAGCTGCTCGACTTCGGCATTGCCAAGCTGATTGAGGCCGATGGCAACCAGACTGCCTCCAGCATGCGCGTCTTCACGCCCGAATACGCCGCGCCCGAACAACTGCGCGGTGCGGCCGTCACCACCGGCGTCGACGTCTATGCGCTCGGGTTGTTGCTGTACCAATTACTGACCGGGCGTCGACCATACGGCTCGACGGACTCCACGCCGGCGGCCTACGAACAGGCAATTTTGACGCAGGAACCGCTGCGGCCCTCGCGCGCTGCTGCCCTGGTCGACGCCGATTACAGTCGGCTGGCGCAGGCCCGCAAGCTTGATCCGGCCCGCTTGAGTGCGCACCTGCGCGGCGATCTCGATGCCATCGTGCTGCGGGCGCTGCGCAAGGAGCCAGCGCAACGCTATGCATCGGTCGAAGCGTTGGCGGCCGACGTCCGGGCTTATCTGTCGCGCCAACCGGTCGCCGCTCGGCGCGGCAATCGTCGCTACCGCGCCTTGCGTTTCCTGCAGCGGCATGCGCTCACTACGGCGTTGGCCGCGTCGGTGCTGCTGGCGCTGGCAGGTGGACTGGCGACGTCGCTATGGCAGGCCAATGAGGCGCGCCAGCAACGTGACCTGGCCAGCGCGCAGGCACGCCGGGCCGAGCAACTGTCGAGCTTCATGGTTGGCGTATTCAGCCACGCCGACCCGCAACGACGCGAGGGTGCGGAGGTCAGCGCCAAGGCCCTCCTCGACGCCGCGGTGGTGCGCATCAAGGGCGAGCTCAGCGGCGAACCGCTCACCCGGCTGGCACTGATGCGCTCGATGGCGCAGTCATACATGGGCCTCGGACTGCCCAAGGACGCGCTGGCGCTAAGTCAGGAGATCGTGGCCCAGGGTCGCCGCCTCGGCAGTTACCCTGAGTGGGGCCTCGACCTGACCCTGCTCGGCGTCAATCTCAACGACACCAGCCAGCCGCTGGCCGCCGAGCCGATCGCGCTCGAGGCGCTGACCTGGACAGAGGCGCAGCCGCAACCCGACCGCAAGCTGATTGCCCGCATCCTGAACCTGCATGCAGCCACGTACCTGCAGATACCGGGCGCCGAGGCACGCACCGACGCTGCTTACGCGCGCCTGCTGGGCATGCTCGAAGCTGACCCCAGCCTGGATCCAGCGCGTCTGGAGGACGTACGCTTGATGGTCAGTCGGCGACTTGCAACCAAGGGCGATTACCCGGCCGCCGAAAAACTACTCGTCGCGGCGATCACTGACATTCGGCAGTCGAACCCGTCTCGCGATCTCGACCTGGCCGAGGCACTCGATGCGCTCAGCGGTCTTTACAAGAAGTCGGGCCGCAACGTCGAACGAGTCGCCGCCAATCGCGAGTCCTTGTCGCTCGTTCTGCCCGTGCTCGGCCCGGAGCACTGGAGCGTCGGCATCGTGCAACACAATCTGGCGAGCGCGCTGGAGTCGATCGGGCAGGATCCAGAAGCGCTCGTGCACAGCGAAGAGGCAGTGCGCATCGGCATCGCGACCGTTGGCGCCGAGCATGATTTCACCACGGCGGCCCGGGTGATGCGCGCGCGCTTGCGCTGCAAACTACAAGGCGGCGCGGGTGCCGACGCGAGCGAGCAGGCAGCCCTCGTGACCATGGCAACGAAATTCCCGCGCTACGAAAAATCCTTGGGCGAAGTGCGTGCTCTGTGTGGGCTACCAGCGCTCGGCGAGGTCAAGTAGTCCGGGTAAGCCGCAGGCGCAACCGGGAGCAGTTCGCGAGACATTCCCGGGTGCGCTCCGCTTACCCGGGCTAGGAAGTGCGGCTCGCGGGGACCCGAACCCCGCTTTTCCGACACCGACAGCCGACACCGACACCCGCTCTTCCCTACGCGAACAACCCGCTCTGCATGCACTCTCGCACCGGGGCAAAGCTCCTGCGGTGGATGGCGCAGGGGCCGAGCGCCCTGAGGCGTTGGAGGTGCTCGGGCGTCGGGTAGCCGAAATGCTGGGCGAAGCCATAGCCCGGGTATTCGCGATCGCAGTTGGTCATGAGGGCGTCGCGGAACGTCTTGGCCAGGATCGAGGCGGCGGAAATGCAGGCCTCCGTGGCATCACCCTTGACGATCGCGCGCGCCGGGAAACACATGTCCTTGGGAACGATGTTGCCGTCGATCAGCACCTGGCTCGGAATGACCGACAGGCTCATCGCAGCGCGGGTCATGCCCATCAGCGTCGCCTGCAGGATGTTGATGCGATCGATGTCGCATGGATCGATGGCAATGATCGCAAAAGCCAGCGCACGCTCGCGAATGCGCGGGGCCAGCCGCTCGCGCTCCTCGCGATTCAGCACCTTGGAATCAGCCAGGCCACGAATACGCCGGGCCGGGTTGAGGATCACCGCGGCCACCACCACGGGTCCCGCCAAGGGACCACGACCCGCCTCGTCGATGCCTGCGACCAACGCCTTCACTGCAGTGAATCCATGATCGCCTGGGCTGCGCGCGCAGCCGCGTTCTGGCGCAGGCTCTGGTGAATCGTCACGAATTTCTGGGTCACCGTGGCCACCGCGCGAGGATCATCGAGCCAACGTTCGAGCTCCGCAGCAAGGCGCTCCGGAGTGACGTCGTCTTGGGAAATCTCCGGCACGATCGCACGTTGCGCAAGCACGTTCGGCAAAGAATAGTGACTGACCTTGAGCAGCTTGAAACGCCGCACGATCCAGTGAGTGAGCGCGGCGATCCGATACGCGACCACCATCGGCCGCTTGCACAGCGCAGCCTCCAGCGTGGCCGTGCCGGAAGCCACCAGCGCGACGTCGCAGGCACACAGGGCCGCGCGCGCCTGGCCGTCCAGGAACTCGACGCGCGCCGGTGTCCCCGAGCCTTCATTGAGCTTCGCGAGCTGCCCGGCGAGCCGTTCACGTACCGCCGCGCTGGCACTCGGCAACAACAGGCGCAACCCCGGGCGACGCTGCTGCAGCAGGCGGCCAGCCCCCAGGATGTCGGCACCGAGCCGCTCGATTTCTCCGCTGCGACTGCCCGGCAACAGCGCGATCACCGTGTCCTTGGGATCGATGGCCAGCCCGGCACGCGCAGCATCACGATCGATGGTGAGATCGATCTCGTCGGCGAACGGGTGACCGACGAACCGCGCATCCACGCCATGGCGCGCGTACAGGCTCGGCTCGAACGGAAACAGGCACAGGACGAGATCCGCACAGCGCCCGATCTTCGCGGCCCGACCCTGGCGCCAGGCCCAGATCGACGGGCTCACGTAATGAATCGTCCGCAGCCCATGGCGACGCAGCCGACGCTCGACGCCGAGATTGAAGTCAGGGGCGTCGATGCCGATGTAGACCGTCGGCGCCGCCGCTATCAGTTTGGCCACGAACTCGCGGCGCAACTTCAACAGGCGCGGCAGGTGTCGCAGCACCTCGACCAGCCCCATGACGCTGAGCTCGCTGGCATCGAACCAGCATTCCAGTCCCTCGGCCCGCATCGCCGGCCCGCCGATCCCGATGAATCGAGCATCCGGAACCAGCACCCGCAACTCACGCATCAACCCCGCGCCGAGCAAGTCGCCAGAGGCTTCGCCAGCACAGAGGGCGAATTCGGTCATCAGGGCATTGCCAGTAAGAGCATGATCCACAGATTACGCAGATTTCCGCAGATTAAGAGCAAGAACGGGGCTCCAAAGCACGAATCCCTTCGAAAATAATCTGCGCATATCTGCGCAAATCTGCGCAATCTGTGGATAAAAAAGCTTCTCGCTTTCTCAGCGCAAAAGCGACCGCTCGCTCTGGTCGATGAAATCGACCATGCGCTGCACCTCGGGGACGGCTTGTTCGATGAGCTTGGCGCGGGCTTCGGCGAGCGGGAGGCCGGCGATGAACAGCGTGCGGTAGGCGCGCTTGATGGCCTGGATCTGTTCGGCGGTGAAGCCGCGGCGCTTGAGGCCTTCGGTGTTGATTCCGCGCGGCACGCTCATCTCGCCGCCGACAACGACATACGGCAGCACATCCTGGTTGACCTTGCTGCCCATGGCAGTGAAGGCGTGCGCGCCGACCTTGCAGAATTGGTGAATCAGCGAATAGCCGCCGAGAATGGCGTATTCGTCGACGCGCACATGGCCGGCGAGCGCCACGCTGTTGGCGAGGATCGTGTGGTCGCCGATCACGCAGTCGTGGGCGATATGCACGTAGGCCATGATCCAATTGTCATCACCGATGCGGGTGGCGCCACCGCCTTGGCTCGTGCCGCGGTTGATGGTGACGAACTCGCGGATGGTGTTGCCGTTGCCGATGGCGAGCAAGGTGTCTTCGTTCGCGTACTTCTTGTCCTGCGGATCGCCACCGATCACGCTGTGCGCATGGATGATGTTGTCACGACCGATTTCAGTACGGCCCTGGATCACGCTGTGGGCGCCGATGCGCGTGCCGGTACCGATGCTGACGCGCGCGCCGATGATCGCGTACGGGCCAATCTCGACATTGCTGTCGAGCGTCGCACTCGGGTCGATGATGGCGGTCGGATGGATCGCCATCGTTATGGCGCGCGCTCGGCGCAAAGCATTTCGGCACTGGCGACGACCACACCGTCGACCTTGGCCTGGCACAGAAACTGGCCCATGCGCATCACCATGCGCTTCTGTTCGACCTCGAGAATGAGCTGGTCGCCGGGACGCACGATCTGGGTAAAGCGCGCCTTGTCGATCTTGACCAGGTAATACAGCGGCTTCTGATCCGGGAGCGTGGTCGCGGAAAGCTGCACCAGCACACCCGAAGCCTGTGCCAGCGCCTCCAGGATCAGCACCCCGGGCATCACCGGGTTGCCCGGGAAATGACCCTGAAAGAAGGGTTCGTTGACGGTCACATTCTTGAGCGCGGTCAGGCGCTTGCCGGGCTCGAATGCGGTGACGCGGTCGATCAGCAAGAAGGGATAGCGGTGCGGCAGCATCTCGAAGATGCGGCGCACATCGACCGGCAGCTCGGTACGGGTTGGCGTGTCAGCGGTCATTCTGGTCGTCGGTCGGGTCAGGTGATGGGTTCAGGCCACTCGCGGTGCGGCGCAGGCCCAGCTGCTTGAAGCGCACGGCGCTCCTGCGCCACGTTCGATTATCCATCAGTGGCGTTCCCGATGAGTACTCGCCCGGCTCGCGGATCGAGTGCGTGACCAGGCTCATGGCCGTGATCGTGACCTTGTCGCAGATGGTCAGGTGGCCGAGCACGCCCGCGGCCCCCCCGATCAGGCAATGGCGGCCGATACGCGCGCTGCCGGCGACCGCCGAGCATCCCGCCATCGCCGTGTGCGCTCCGATATGGACGTTGTGGCCGATCTGGATCTGGTTGTCGAGGCGTACGTCCTCTTCAAGCACAGTATCGCCGAGGGCGCCGCGATCGATGGTGGTGTTGGCCCCGATCTCGCAGTCGTCGCCGATGACCACGCCGCCGAGCTGCGGCACCTTGAGCCAGCGGCCGCGATCAATAGCCAGGCCGAAGCCATCGGCACCGAGCACGGCACCGGGATGGACCAGGACACGCGCACCGAGGCGAACGCGCTTGACCAGTGTGACCCGCGCGACGAGCGTGCAATCGGGCCCGATCTCGCAATCTTCGCCGATGACGCAATGCGGGCCGATCAGTGCCGCCTCGGCGATCCTCGCACGTGGACCGATGACCACCTGCGGGCCGATCGAGGCGAGTGCCGAAACGATCGCCGACGGATCAATCACCGCGCTCGGATGAATGCCGGGCTCCCGCGACGGGCCAGCTTCGAACAGCGCTGCGATCCGCGCAAAATCGGCATACGGATTGCGGCTCCCGAGGAGCGCACACGGCGCGTGGTCGAGATCGGCCGGGCCGACCACAGCGCCGGCCTTGGTGCCGCCAAGTTGCCGGCGATACTTGGGATTGGCCAGGAAGCTTAGTTGCGTGGGACCGGCATGCTCCAGCGTCCCCACGCCGTCGACGACGAGCCCGGGATCACCACGCAGTTGCAGCCCGAAGCGGGCGGCAAGCTCGCCGAGGCTGAACCCATTCGAACTCACGGTGCACGGATCTCGTCGGCGCGCAGGTTGACGCGCTCGAGCACCACATCGGTGATGTCGAGGCGCGGATTGGCGAAGCCAACGCCGTCGGTGAGCACCAGGTCGAAA
Organism: Rhodanobacteraceae bacterium; assembly: GCA_031425695.1. Taxonomy (GTDB): domain Bacteria; phylum Pseudomonadota; class Gammaproteobacteria; order Xanthomonadales; family SZUA-5; genus JANPJV01. Next base: position 11,994 of record JANPJV010000077.1, read on the forward strand.
CCCTCGCTGCGCGCGTAGGCACCGATCTCTTCGCGGATGCGCCGATCGATGCCCTCGGTCATTTCCTTCATGCGCCGGTTGAGCGCCTGGTTCAGGTCCTTGCGCTGCCGCGCGATGCTGTTTTCCAGGGTGGCGATCTCGCGCTTGAGATCTTCCGCGTCGATTGAAGACAGCCCGCTGACCTCGCGATCGCGGCGCCCCTCGAGCTCACGCAGCCGCGCTTCCTCGAGCTGGAAGGCACGGTTGCGCGCCGTGAATTCCTCGGTAAGGCGCGCCCGCCCGGCCGCGAACAGGGCCGATTCGTTGATCACCCGGGTCATGTCGACATAGGCGATCCGGGCCGGTGCGGTTTGCGCCCGTCCCGGCTCCGGCGCGCCGACCAGCAGTCCAGCGGCCAGGATCAGGCCGCCCGCTGCCAGCAAGGCGCTTGGAGTGCGAGCTGGCATCGGCCAAGGGTTTCCCAGCGGCCCGGGCTAGAACTGGTTGCCGAAGGAGAACTGGATGCGCTCGACGTCGTCCCCGTCCTGATCGTTCAGCGGATAGGCGACATTGATCACGATCGGACCGACTGGCGCGCGCCACTGCATGGTCAAGCCGGTCGACATGCGCAACTCCGAGGCCTCGAAACTTTCGAAATCCTTGTAGACGTTGCCGACGTCGAAGAACCAGCCCAGGCGGATGGTGTCGGCGCCCTTGGTGAACGGCGTCGGGAACAGGAACTCGACGTTGCCGATCATGTTGAGCGCGCCGCCGACCGGCACTTCGTTTCCGGCCGACAGCAGCCGCGGACCCAGCGTGTTGTCGCGGAAGCCACGCACCGAGCGCACGCCGCCCGAGTAGTAGTTTTCCCAGAACGGGAAACCGAGGCGCCCACCCCGCGGCACCTGCATGTCCGGCGGCCCGACCAGGGTGGGGTCTTCCTTGCTCCCACCATAGGTATCGCCATAGCCAAGCTCGCCATTGACCATGAGGGTGAAATTCTTGGTCAGCGGGAAGTACTTCTGGTACTGCGCGGACAGCTTGAAGTAGCGCAGTTCGCTGGGCGGCAGCACGAGCTCCGCGCCGAACTTGGTCAGCGACCCCGCGGTCGGCGAGAAGAACTTGTTGCGGCTGTCGCGGAACCAGGAGGTCTCGAAACGGATGGAGTTGAACGCGCCGTTGTCGTAGACGAACGGAATGTATTCGTCCGGCGTCAGCCCCGGGAAGATCTCGATCTCGGTGCGGTCGAGCGCGAGCCGGAAGTTGATGCGGTCGTACTCGGACAACGGAATGCCGTAATTGAGGCCGACCTGGGCGACGTTGGAGGTGTAGCTGGCGATGTTCTGCTGCGACGAATCAAGCTCGCGGTAGCTCACGTTGAAGCCGCGGCTGATGCCTTCGTCGGTGTAGTAAGGATTGTAGTAGGTGGCGTCGAACCGCTTGTAGATGCGGTTGTTGCTGACCGCAAAGCCCACGCGATTTCCGGTACCGAGGAAATTGTCGAACGACAGCGCCACGGTCAGGATCGCGCCCTGCAGCTCCGAATAGCCAATGCCGAACTGGAAGTTGCCGGTCTGTTGTTCTTCGACCTTGACCACGATGTCGACCTGGTCGTCGCTGCCGGCGACCTTGGGGGTCTCGACTTCGACGGTCTTGAAGAAGCCGAGGCGCTCCAGGCGCACCTTGGAGCGATCGATCGCGGACTGGTTGAACCAGCCGCCCTCGAACTGGCGCAGCTCACGGCGCAGCACCTCGTCGCGGGTCTTGTCGTTGCCTTCGAAGTTGATGCGGCGCACGTAGACGCGCTTGCCCGGATCGACCAGCAAGGTGATGTCGACGATGCGCTTCTCGCGGTCGACGTTGGGAATCGGCGAAACCTTGGCAAAGGCGTAGCCGAAATTGCCCAGCAAGCGCTCGATGAACTCGGAGCTCTGCTCGAGGTTGCGGCGCGAGAAGGTCTCGCCCTTCTTGAACATCACCAGGCTCTGGACGGTCTCCTCCGGCACGATGAACTTGCCGGTCAGGCGCACGTCGCCGATGGTGTAGATCTCGCCCTCGTTGACGTTGGCGGTCACGTAGACGTTGCGGCGGTCCGGACTGACGCTGATCTGCGTCGATTCGACATCGAAATCGACGTAGCCGCGGTCGAGATAGAAGGCGCGCAGCTTTTCCAGGTCGCCGGAGAGCTTTTCGCGCGAGTACTGGTCGTCGCGGCGATACCAGGACAGCCAGTTGGAGGTGTCGAGCTCGAACTCCTCGCGAATTTCCTCGTCGGTAAAGGTCTCGTTGCCGACGATGTTGATGTGCTTGATCTTCGCCGCCTTGCCCTCGGCGATGCTGATCTTGACGTCGACGCGGTTGCGATCGAGCTCAGTCACCGACGGGGTGATCTTGACGTTGTACTTGCCGCGGTTGTTGTACTGCTTGGTGAGCTCCTGGGTGACCCGCTCGATGTTGAGCTCGTTGTAGGTTTCACCTTCGGCCAAGCCGATGTTGGTGAGGCCCTTGGTCAGCTCCTCGGTCTTGATGTCCTTGTTGCCGATCAGCTCGATCTTGGAGATCGCCGGGCGCTCGCGCACGGTGACCACCAGGATCTCGCCCTGGCGATCGAGGCGCACGTCCTTGAAGAACCCGGTCTTGTAGAGCGCGCGCAAGGCGTCGGACGCAGCCGCTCGATCGACACGGTCACCCTTCTGGATCGGCAGGTAGGTAAAAACGGTGCCGGCAGAAATCCGCTCGAGGCCATCGACGCGGATGTCGCTGACGACGAAATCGTCAACGGCTGCCGCCACGGTACCTGAGAGAGCCAACAGAATGGACGCGACCAACTTTTTCATGCGCGCAAAGCCTCGAAGCAAATCGTCAATGGGAGCCACGCGTTGTGTTTATTGAAGGTGCGTGGTCTCGGGGTGCAATGGCCGACCCCGACGGGGCCGGCCATGAATTTTTAGCAGGTGTGGCTAGGTTGTGAAAACCCGGGTGAGGTCGTTGAAGAATGCCAGGCACATCAGCGCCAGCAAGGCGCCGAGCCCCAGGTACTGGCCGTAGGCCTGCGCGCGATCGCTCAACGGACTGCCCTTCACCCACTCGATAAAGTAATACAGAAGATGGCCGCCATCCAGGATCGGAATCGGCAGCAGGTTCATGATGCACAGGCTCAAGGAGATCAACCCGAGGAAGCGCAGGAATTCGGTGAAGCCACCTTGCGCGGAGTAATTCGCGAACTGGGCGATGCTGATGGGGCCGGAGACATTCTTGAGCTGCGCGTCACCCGCAAGCATATGGTAGATGACCTTGACGCTGCCGCTGGTCAATCGCCAAGTCTCGACAAAGGCCTGCGGAATCGCCTCGAGCGGACCGTAGCTGCGCAGGGTCTCGCGCAGTTCTGGCCCGATGCCGATGATCGGATAGACCTTGCCATCGCGGGTGTCGGCGCGTGACTGGATCACCAGGGTGTCCTGCACTCCGTTGCGCACGCGCACGACGCGCACCTTGCCGGCGTTGGCAGCCGCTTCCGCCTGGATCGCCTTGCTCATCGACACGAAGCTCGTCACCGGGGTGTCGCCGATGGCGACGATCTGGTCACCGCGCTGCAAACCGGCCGCTTCGGCTGGCTCGCCCTTGCCGACGTTGCCGACCAGCGCCGAAGGCACCCAATGCCATGGCTTCAAGCCGAGCTGATCGAGAAAGCGCTCTTCGTCGACGCGCTCGCCAAGGTCGGCCAGCGCCAGGTTCTGCGTCGCGACATTGCCATTGGCCTTGCGCACTTCGAGCGTGACTTCCTCGCCGCGATAGGCGCGGGTGGTCAGGTCGATCAGCACATGGGTCCAGTTGCTGACCGGGCTCTCGTTGACGCTGAGGATCAAATCCCCCTGCTCCAGGCCCGACTTCTGCGCCAGCCCGGTCGCCTCGCCGATGTAAGGGGCGTAGTCGCGCACACCGACGAGCAGCATCAGCCAGAAGGCGGCCAGCGCGAATGCAAGGTTGAACAACGGGCCGGCCAGCACGATCGCCGAACGCTGGCCAAGCGATTTGCGGTTGAATGCGCGCGGGAGATCACGCGCCGGGACCGCGCCTTCGCGCTCGTCGAGCATCTTGACGTAGCCGCCGAGCGGGATCGCGGCGAGCACGTACTCGGTGCCGTCTTGGCCCACCCGGGTCCACAGCGGCCGGCCGAGACCGATCGAGAAGCGCAGGACTTTGACGCCACAGCGGCGCGCGACCCAGAAGTGGCCGAACTCGTGGAACGTCACCAGCACGCCGGTGGCTACCAGAAACCAGAAGATCGAACCGAACACCATTTCCATATCAGCTCCGCATCGCTTCGATTCGGGCACCCGCGAACGCGCGTGCCTCGGCATCCGCGGCGAGAACCGCCGCCAGCGAATCCGCCGACGATAGGGGAATGCTATTTAAGGTGGCGTTAACTGTGCAGGCAATGTCGAGAAATCCAATGTTGCCGTTCAGGAACGCCGCAACGGCGACCTCGTTCGCGGCGTTGAGGACCGCTGGGGCGTTGCCACCGCGTTCGATGGCGGCATAGGCGAGCTTGAGGCAGGGGAAAGTGGCGTCATCGGGCTCGGAAAAATCGAGACGGCCGAGCGTTGCCAGGTCCAGCGCGGGTGCGCCGGAGGCCATGCGCTGCGGCCATGCAAGGGCGTGAGCGATTGGGATGCGCATGTCGGCACAACCGAGTTGCGCGAGAAAACTGCCGTCGACGTACTCGACCAGCGAGTGCACCGTGCTCTGCGGATGCAGCAACACGCGAATGTCGCTGGTCGGAACGCCGAACAGGAAGTGTGCTTCGATGACTTCCAGTCCCTTGTTCATGAGCGTGGCCGAGTCGACCGAAATTTTCGGGCCCATGCTCCAGTTGGGATGCGCGCACGCCATGGCGACGGTCACGCCCGCAAGCTGGTTGAGATCCCAACCGCGAAAGGGCCCGCCCGAGGCGGTCAGCCACAGCCGGCGGACCCCGCGCGGAGGCCGCTCGTGGCTGTCGAGTGATTGAAATATCGCATTGTGCTCGCTGTCGATCGGCAGCAGCTCAGCGCCGCCGTCGGCGACCGCCTGCATGAACAGCGCTCCGGCACACACCAGCGCCTCCTTGTTGGCGAGCAGGATGCGCTTGCCCGCGCGCGCCGCGCTCAAGGAAGGCCCGAGCCCAGCCGCGCCGACAATCGCCGCGACGACGATATCGACCGCGCGCTCGCTGCTTAGTACCTCGATCGCTTGCGCACCCGCATCCACCTGCGTCACCACCCCGGCACTTGCCAGGCGCGCGCGCAGCCGATCCGCTGCCGCTGGATCCGCCAGCACCGCGCGCGCGGGCCTGAATTGCTCGCAGATCTGCGCAAGCCCAGCATCGTCGCGTTGCGCGGCGACGCTGTGCAGGAGAAAGTCCCCCGGATGCCGCGCGATCAGGTCCAGGGTGCTGCGTCCGATCGAGCCGGTCGCACCCAACAGGCAAATCCGCTTCATCGAACGCAGGTCATGTTGGCCGCGAAACGGACGACTTGATGGTTTTTCGAGCCGACAGCCGTCAAGTAGTCCGCTTCGCGGACAACATGACCTGTGACAGCAGGGTTCGAAAGATGCATCACAGGCCGATCAAATACCGACCGCAGACAAAGATCGGCAAGGCGGCGAGGACACTGTCGATGCGATCGAGCATGCCGCCGTGGCCCGGGAGCAGCGAACCCGAATCCTTCAGGTGCGACTGGCGCTTGATCAGGCTTTCGAACAAATCGCCGACGATCGAGAACAGCACGGTCACCGTCGCCAGCACGATCAGCAGCACATGCCCGACCGGAATCGGCTCAATCACCCAGCCGGCAACGGCCGTGAACAGCACCGTGCCGGCGAGCGCGCCGTAGACGCCCTCGCGGGTTTTCCCAGGGCTGATGCGCGGCGCCAGCTTGTGCTTGCCGAAGCGCCGACCGGCGAAATAAGCCGAAATATCGGCCACCCAGATCAGCATCAGCACGAACAGCGTCCACCAGGGGCCATCCGGCTGCGCGCGGTGGATCAGCCAGGCTGCCACCCACGCCGGAACCACCATCACCGAGCCGACCAGCAACTTGATTTCGCGATTGCGCGTGGTCGGTTCGGCGCCGAATTCAATCGAGCGCAACCACAGCACCGCGAGGCACCACCAGGCGACGCCAATCCAGGCAATCGGCAGCAACCAATGGCCGAGGTTCAGCCACAGCAGCGCCGCCATCAACCCGCCGTTGAGCGCCACAGCCAGCACCCGGAGCACCTGGTTCCGCACGCCGATCACGCGCGTCCATTCCCAGATGCCGTAACAGAGCACGAGCCCGAACAGTGCTGCGAACGCGGTACTCGGCATCTTGAGCACCGCAAAAATCGCCAGCGGCGCGAGGATCAGCGCCGTGATCACGCGCGAGCGCAAACCGGAATCGGACTTCTTGGGAGATGCTACTTGCACGTCCGCTGGCTCAGCCATTCGCCTTCTCCACGGCCGGCAGCGCCGCGACGACATTGCCGAATCGTCGTTCGCGCTGGGCGAATTCGGTCAACGCCGCGGCCATTGCGCCATCATCAAAGTCCGGCCACAACACCGGCGTGAAATAGAGCTCGGTGTAAGCCAGGTGCCATAGCAGGAAGTTGCTGATGCGCGCCTCGCCGCCGGTGCGGATGAAAAGATCGGGTTCCGGCAGCACCGAGAGCGAGAGGTGCCGCGCAAATTCGGCCTGATCGATCTGCTCGGGCGTCAGCTGACCTGCGAGCACCCGGCGTGCGATTTCCTGCGTCGCCTGCAGGATGTCCCAGCGTCCGCCGTAGTTGACCGCGATGTTCAAGGTGAGCCGCACGGAGTCCAGGGGCGCCGCCTCGGCCTCGGCCATGGCCGCGCGCAGGTCGGCAGAAAAGCGCTCGCGCTCACCGATGAAGCGCAGACGTACGCCGTTGCCGGCCAACTCGCGCGCCTGCTTGCGCAGCGCGTGCAGGAACAGGTCCATGAGATGGCGTACTTCGGCCGGCGGCCGCGACCAGTTTTCGCTGCTGAAGGCAAACAGCGTGAGCACTTCGACACCGGCACGAATGCAGGACTCGATCACCCGGCGTACTGCGTTCACGCCCTCGCGATGTCCGAAGGCGCGCGGGCGCTTGCGCTGCGCCGCCCAGCGGCCGTTGCCATCCATCACGATGGCGACATGCCGCGGAATGCGCGGCCCTGATGGTCCAAGCGCTGGTCGCGGGCCTGCAGCCGCATCACCCATGACCGGCACGCTGCCGATCAAAGTTGCATCAACTCGTCTTCCTTGTGCTTGACCACGCCATCGACATCCTTGACGAAGCGGTCGGTCAATTTCTGGATCTCGTCCTCGGCGCGACGGTCGTCGTCCTCGGTCACGATCTTCGCCTTCAGCAAGTCCTTGACGGCTTGATTGGCATCGCGACGCACATTGCGGATCGCCACCTTGGCCGTCTCGCCTTCATGCGAGACATGCTTGGCGAGCTCCTTGCGGCGTTGCTCGGTCAGCGGCGGGATCGAGATCCTGATCACCTGCCCTGCCGTGTTCGGCGTCAACCCTAGATCCGAAGCCAGGATCGCACGTTCGACCGCGCTCACCATCGGCTTCTCCCAGGGAGTGACGGTAATCGTTCGAGCGTCGGAAACGGTGACGCTCGCCACCTGGGTGATCGGCACGTTGTTGCCGTAGTAGTCGACGCGCAGGTGATCGATCAGCGCCGTCGACGCGCGGCCGGTACGCAACTTCGTCAGATCGTGCGCGAGCGCGTCCAGGCTCTTCTTCATGCGCACTTCGGCATCGGCCTTGATCGCGGGAATCGTGGTCGCCATGAGGGTTCCTTGCGGCAAAAGCGGGAATGGCGGCGGAGTATATGGTGTCGGTTGTCGGTTTCGGTTGTCGGTCTTGCTCCCCTCTCCCATGCTTCTGGGGAGAGGGGCTGGGGGAGAG
>JANPJV010000078.1:0-7651 GCA_031425695.1 Rhodanobacteraceae bacterium
GTCCCTCGAGCTGCGCCGCCAGGTCGGCTACGACCACAGCTACTATTTCATCCAGAGCTTCATCGAGGATCATCTCAAGCATCACGCCCAGGCGCTGGGGTGAGGCGAGACTCGCGCTCTGCGTGGGTCCGGACCTTGTCCGGACGCTTTTTCCCAGGACCCGGGCAAGAGCGTTCGGACAAGGTCCGAACCCACAAAAGTGGCGCAGTCCCCAAGATGGGCGCAAAAGCGTTCGGACAAGGTCCGAACCCACCAAAGCGCCACCAGCTCCATTGGCGCGAATCAGTGCCTCACCGCGTTCTTAAGTCTTCACACACCTTGTCTGGCCTTTCGGCTGCCGTTAGGGTGTGATAATCGATCACACACACCGGCGCGGAGTTGCTGTGGAAACTGGGACCATGAAGGGAATCACCCTCGCGCGTGTTTCGCCGCCGTCGCTGGCGCTGGAACCTCGTCCGTGGTGCCTGCAGGTGGTCGGTGGACCGCTGCTGGGAGCGCATGTGGAGCTCGGCGACGTGGCCATCGTCGGCCGTGAGGGCCGGGTCGACATCAAGCTCGATGTGCCGAGCGTCTCCCGGCGGCATTGCCATATCTTCCGCAAGCGCGGTGGCTACTGGGTCACCGATCTCGGCGCCACCAATCCGACTCGTGTCAACGATATCCAGGTGACTTCGAGCCCGGTGCTCGACGGCGATCTCGTGACCATTGGCGAGGTCGTGCTGAAGCTCCTGAATCCCACCAATCCCGAGAACAACGCGACGCTCAACCTGGAAGCGCTGGGCAAGAAGGACACTTTGACCGGCCTCGCCAACCGGCGCGATCTGCGCAAGGCGATAGAGACGGCGTTCGCCGAATCCACCGCGGATGCCGAGATTGGCCTGGTCATTCTGGATGTCGATCACTTCAAGCACATCAACGATCGTTTCGGCCACAGTGCGGGCGAGCGTGTGCTGACCACGATTGCGCGGGTGATGCGCGATCAGGCGCGAGCGACCGATCTGCCGGCGCGCATCGGTGGCGAGGAGTTCGCGGTGTTGCTGCCGAACACGCCCAAGGTCGACGCGATGCGCATTGCCGAGCGGTTGCGGCTGTCGTTCGCGGCACTGCAGCTGCTCGAGGATGGCGAGCCGGTGACGGTCACCGCGACCTTCGGTGTTGCCACTGGCCGCACCAGCAACAGCAATCCGGATCATCTCTATACGCGCGCCGACTCTGCGCTCTACGAGGCCAAGCGCTTCTATCGAAATCGCGTGGTGACCTTGCCCGATGGCTGAAATCGCTGCCAGCGCGCAGTCGCGTGATGTCCTGCTAAAGCGCTTCGAGACGCTCAATGAAATTGGCGTGGCGCTCTCCTCGGAACGCGATCTCAAGCGCCTGCTGGAACTGATCCTCGAGGCCGCGCGCAAGTTTGCGAACGCCGATGGTGGCACTCTCTACCGGGTACAGGACAACCACCTGGTTTTCGAGGTGCTGCGCAACGACACCCTCGGTTTCAACATGGGCGGCAAGACCGGCAAGCAGATCGACTTCGCGCCGTTGCCGCTGTACGACCAGGATGGCAACGGCAATCACACGATGGTGGTGGCGCATGCGGCGCTGACCGGCGAGACAGTCAACATCCCGGACGCCTATTCCGCGGTTGGCTACGACTTTGCAGGCACGCGCGCGTTCGACGCGAAGACCGGCTATCGCAGTAAATCCTTCCTGACCATCCCGATGAAAAACTCGGCAGGGGAGGTGATCGGTGTCCTGCAGCTGATCAACTCGCGCTCCGACGACGGCAGCACGGTCGATGCCTTTTCGCAGGCCGAACAGCAGATGGTCGAGTCACTGGCCTCGCAGGCGGCCATCGCGCTCAGCAACCGGCTGCTTTCAGAGCAGCAAGAAAACCTGTTCGAGTCGTTGATCAGCCTGATCAACTCGGCAATCGACGAGAAATCGCCCTATACCGGCGGTCACTGCGAGCGCGTGCCGATGCTCACCATGATGCTGGCCGAGGCGGTCGATCGCAGCACGATCGGGCCGATGGCCGATTTCAAGATGACCGACGCTGATCGCTACGAGCTCAAGATCGCGGGCCTGTTGCACGATTGCGGGAAGATCACCACGCCGGTCCACGTAGTCGACAAGGCGACCAAGCTGCAGACCTTGTTTGACCGCATCGAGCTCATCGACACGCGTTTCGAGGTGCTGCTGCGCGACCTGGAAATCGCCCGGCTCAAGGGCGAGATCGACGGCGAGGAGCATGCGCGGCAGACCGCGGCGGTTCTCGCCGACCGCGAGGCCGTGCGCGTCAGCAATGTCGGCGGCGAATTCATGCCAGATGCGCAACTCGCCGTCATCCAGAATCTCGCCAGGCGCACCTGGCAACCCGTCGGCGAAACCACGCGGCCATTCCTGTCGGCCGATGAGCTCGAAAATCTCTCGATCCGCAAGGGCACGCTGACCCGCGGCGAGCGCGAGATCATCAACCACCATATCGTCATGACCATCAAGATGCTCGAGGCCTTGCCCTGGCCCAAGCACCTGGTGCGCGTGCCCGAGTACGCCGGCGGCCACCACGAGCGCATGGACGGCAAGGGCTATCCGCGCGGCCTGAAGCGCGACCAGATGAGCATCCAGGCGCGCGTCATGGGCATTGCCGACATCTTCGAGGCACTGACCGCTGGCGACCGCCCGTACAAGCTCGGCAAGCCGCTGTCGGAATCCATCCGCATCCTCGGCCTGATGATGCAGGACAACCACATCGACGCCGATCTCTTCGAGATCTTCCTGCGCGAGCGCGTCTACATGCGCTACGCCAAGCGCTTCCTGCCACCACAGCAAATCGACCGCATCGACTGGGCCAAGATCCCGGGACTGAGCGCGGAGCTGCGGCAGGAGCTGATTGAGGCGGACGCGGGGCGGTAGCCGGCGGTTCAACGGCGCGCACTCCACGGCTGAGGTAGCGCGGGTCTGTGCGCGCGTAGTACCGGAAGCTGACTGGAGGTCGATTCGCGCCAGCGGCCGCGCGGTTCTACAGAGCGAAGACCGCTTCGTTGCGACAGCCGGGCGCCTCGCGTTCGGCACTGCAGTGGCGAGAACCTAATTGGCGGACGCGTAGGACCCGGCCTACCTCTGGCGTGAAATTCCCGCCGCGCCACCTCACCGCGAGCGCCGCTCCACCTCTGGCTGGTCCAGCCCAAAAAAGCCACGGATGCGCGCGCGGATGTCATCGGTGCGGGGGAGGGCGTTGGCATCGGCATTCGCAGCTTCGCGCGCGCTCTCCAGCTGGCTGCGACGGGCGACGATGACTTCGGAGATTTCGTTGGCGATGTCGGGGCGCGCGCGCAGTACGGATTCGAATCCAGCCTTGCCGAGGCGGAAGCACTCGACATCGGTCTTCGCGGTGACGGTGGCGCGGCGCGGTTCGCCGGTCATCATGCCCATTTCGCCGAACACGCTGCCGGGCTTGAGCGTGGCAACGTAGTTGCGCGTGCCGTTGTCCTCCGCCCACACATCCGCTTCGCCGGACACGATCAGGTACAGCCAATGGGCGACCCGGCCCTGCCGCGTGATCGTGCTGCCTTTGACAAACGGTGCCGTGGTCATGTTCTCGGCCAGCGTGTCGAGCTCGGCGGAAGCAAAAGTCGCAAACAGATCGACCTCGGCCAGTGCGCTGCGACGCTTGTTGATCTCGTTGGCGCGACGGGTCTGGTGACGGGCCTCGTTGTCCTTGCTGATCAGCCGTTCTTCCTGGACGATGGCGAGGTCCATGTGGTTCCGCGACAGCGCCGCAAGGGCGAGCATGCGCACCAGCGTGTCGGTCGGGTCATCGGGGCGTGCTTCGGTGATCCAGTACCGCAGTGCGTAGCGCGCAAACCCCTGGCCGACTTCCATCAGCACGGCGCTCGGTGGCGGTTCCTTGGCGATCTGCGGCGAGTCCGCTTCCTTCACCGCGTCCTCCAGCACCTGGAGGACGCGGCCCGGCGCGATCTCCACGTCGATGTTGAACCACACCCAGCGCCGCCACCTAAACTCGGGGCTGCGGCGCGAGCCGAGTACGGTAAAGCGGTTCTTGACCAGCCAGCCGTTGGGGACGATGACGGTCTCGCGGTTACGCGTTTCGATCGCTGTGTGCCGCCAACGCACGTCGACGACTTGGCCGCTGACGGTCTCGATGGTGATCCAGTCGCCGACCCGCAGCGAGTCGTCGAGCTGCAGCACCACGCCGCCGAGGATATTGCCGAGCGTGTCCTGCAGGGAGAACGCGAGCACCGCGGTGATCACCGCAGAGGTTGCCAGCAGCCCGGTGAGATCGAGGCCAGCACCATGCAGCCAGAGCAGTGCCCACGTGGCGATCATTGCGGTCACGAAGATGTCCTCGGCGATCCGCGGCAACTGCATGCGCAGCCTCGGCAGGATCACCTGGAACAGCAGGTTGCCGCCCAGGCGAATCACGACCGCACCGACACCGACGATCGCAATCCCGCTGAGCACGCGTACGCCGCTCGCGCGGAGCCAGCCGCCAAAGCCGATCGCGATCACTTGCAGGACGGCGCAGAAGCCGAGCAGCACCAGCAGGTTGCGGATCGCCGCGCGGTCACGCGGCTTGAGTGCGAGCAACAACAACGCGAGCGCTACCGCCGCGGCAACGCCGAGCCAGAACCGGTCGAGCATGGGCACGCGCCTCGTCAGCGTATTCGGCCGCCGATGATGGGTCAGCGCTCGGCTGCGGTCGAGTAGGCTTTGCGGTGATGGGTCTTCGCTACGCGGGAGTGTTCGGGGCTTTGCGGGTGGTGGGTCTGCGCTGCGCGCGGACGCTTGTTCATGACGGCGTGTTGCGGGTGGCTCCGTCGACACTCGCGGCGCTGGCGCGATCACTGATTTCGCGTGGACCAAACCCTGCGCGCGCTCAGTGCCACGCTACGGGCACTCGCGGCGCTGGCGCGATCACTGAAGCAGGTCAGCTGCTAACGCGCGCTCGGTGCCACGCTACACAAGCCCGCCAAAATCTCTCGACATAACCTTCACCGACACCTAAATTCCCTCCACTGCCAGTTGTTAGGCCTACTTAACAAACGTCTGCGTCAGCGGTAGACGCCAGCATCCCAGGGGGGATCCCATGTCATTTCAAGCAAAGCGATGCGCGCTCGCGAGCGCTCTCATGTTGGCGCTCGGTGCGCCGTCGGTGCACGCGCAGAATGCCGCTGCCGAAGCCGCAGACGAGGCCGCGGAAAGCAAGACCCAGCTCGACACCATCACGGTCACGGCGCAGAGCCGCACCCAGGAACTCCAGCAGGTGCCGATCGCGCTGACCGTGGTCACCGACGAGCAGGTGGAGAAGCTGACGGCGACCGATCTTTCGGAGGTCGCCGCGTTCGTCCCCGGCCTGGTAGTCGACGCCTTTGACAAGACCCAGCCAGCGTTCACCCTGCGCGGGATCAGCACGGAAGGCTTCAGCATGGGCATCGATCGCGCGGTCGGCATCTATGTCAACGGCATCTACCAGACCAACGGCGGCGGCGCGCTCCTCGCGTTTAACGATCTCGCGCGCATCGAAGTGCTGAAGGGGCCGCAGGGAACCTTGTTCGGCCGCAACACCGCCGCTGGCGCAATTGCGATCGTGACCAACGAGCCGGGTCCGGACGTCGAAGCGAATGCGCGCGTGCGCGTCGGCAACTACGGTCAGCGCTATGCCGATGCGCTGCTCAATGTGCCGGTCGGTGAAGAGTTTGCGTTCCGCGCGAGCGTGCTCAGCAATCGCAGCGATGGTTGGCTCGATGACGAAGCGACCGGCCGCAGCTATGCGCTGGATCGCCAGGCCGGCGCGCGCCTGGCCTTCGGGGGCAACCTCGCCGAGAACTGGAAGATGTTGCTGACCTTCGACCACGAGAGCATCAAGGAACCGCAGCGCCTGCAGATTGGCGTGTTGCCGCAATTCAGCAATTCCACCTTGCGCGCGCCGTTTCCGCCGCAGCGCCCGACCTTCCGCGATCCGCGCGACGTGGCGGTGTTCCAGGATGTCGCGGGCGGCCGCCAGACCAAGGACTATGACGCCGGTACGCTCGCGTTTACCGGCGATTTCGGCTGGGGCACGTTCACGTCGACGTCGGCCTTCAGCGAATCCGACCTCGCGCACTTCGAAGACCAGGACGGCACCAACAACCCCTTCCTGCGCCTCGACAGTGGCGTGACCCAGAGCGGTCGCACCTGGTACCAGGAGTTCAAGCTGGCAGGCGCAAATGAGCTGGTCGACTGGGTCGCCGGAACCAGTTTCTACGAGGAACGCGGCAACCAGTCGAACATCGTCAACAGCTCGACCAACGCGCTCGACACCCTGCTGTTCAACCAGGGCATCCGGCAACCGTGCGGCGGTCCATTGAGCTGCATCGACAGCAGCCTGCGGGCCTCCGGGCTGGTACAGCGCTTCGTCGGCATTCCCTACAACGAGCAGATCGACAACACCATGACGTCCGAGTCGTTTGCGGTCTTCGCGGACGTGATCTGGCACCTGGGCGACCGCTTCAACCTCACCACCGGCATCCGCTACACGCAGGATGAAAAGCGTTTCAGCTGGTTCAACCAGCCGCGCAACGCGCCGGGCATCGATCGCGTGCTCGCCGACCTCGCCCCCTTTGGCGTGCTCGCCTCGATCCCGCCGCAGCTGTTGTTCTTCCTGCGCAATAACGTCGTGTTTCCGAACGCCGCTGGCGTGCGCGTCTCCCGCGAAGGCAGCTGGGACGACGTCAGCCCGCGCTTGGTGCTCGATTACCAGTTCAGTGACGACACCATGGCTTTCGTCTCGGCCAGCAAGGGCTACAAAGCGGGTGGCAACGACGGCGTCCAGATCGGTTCCGAGTACGCACCGGAAGAAGTGCGCAACTACGAGCTCGGCATCAAGAATCGCTTCCCCGAGCTGCGCATGATGCTCAACGCCTCGGTCTACCATTACGAGTATTCCGATCGCCAATCGCTGATGCTGGTGCCCGCCACCAACCCGGCCGGCATCCCGCAGTACCTGGTGCAGAGCACCGACCAGGGCGCCGACGGCGTCGATGTCGAATGGCTGTGGAAGGCGACCGACGAGCTGACCGTCAACGCGAGCGCCGCGTACATTGATTCGACCTATAGCTCCGGTGCGCGCACGGCGAGCGGCATCGACCTGTCTGGCCAGCCGACCGGCGAGCCGGAATGGTCGTTCGTCGCTGGCGCCGCCTATGCCTGGGAGCTGGCATCCGGTGGGCAGCTGGAGCTCAGCGCCCAGTACGCCTTCCGTGGCGAGGCCCGCTGCAACGCTGACTCGCTGTTCCAGGGCAGTTGCGGCGCGTACACCGGCTTCGAGGTCGGCGCAGAGCAGAACGTCACCAACGCACGCCTGGCCTGGACCTCGGCCGACTACCATTGGGGCGCCGCGCTGTTCGTCACCAATCTCTTCGACGAGCAGTACGTGCGCAGCATCGGCGGCCAGGGCCTCTCCGTGCTCGGCACCCCGATCGGCACCATCACCCCGCCGCGCTTCTGGGGCGTCGAGGGCAGCTATCGGTTCTGATAGCCGAGAGAGGGCGGCGCTCCTGCGCCGCCGCCGTTGGCATGGTGCAAATGGGAGGGCGGCGCTCCCGCGCCGCCGCTGTTTGCATAGCGTGGCAAGCATCAAAAGCGGCGGCGCGGG
>JANPJV010000079.1:0-7225 GCA_031425695.1 Rhodanobacteraceae bacterium
ATCGAGAAGTTCAAGCTCGCCGCTGAGGCGCGCAACGAAGGTACGATCGTGTCGGTTTCCGACGGCATCGTGCGCATCCACGGCCTTGCGGACGTCATGCAGGGCGAAATGATCGAGATGCCGGGCGACACCTTCGCGCTGGCGTTGAACCTCGAGCGCGATTCGGTCGGCGCCGTGGTACTCGGCGACTACGAACATCTGCGCGAAGGCGATGCGGTCAAGACGACCCAGCGCATTCTCGAAGTGCCGGTCGGTCCGGAGCTGCTTGGCCGCGTCGTCGACGCGCTGGGTAATCCGATCGACGGCAAGGGTCCGCTCAACGCCAAGATGCAGAGCCCGATCGAAAAGGTCGCGCCGGGCGTGATCTGGCGCAAATCGGTGTCGCAGCCGGTGCAGACCGGCTACAAGTCCGTCGACGCCATGGTGCCGGTCGGCCGCGGCCAACGCGAACTGATCATCGGCGATCGCCAGACCGGTAAGACCGCGCTCGCGATCGACACGATCATCAATCAGAAGGGCAGCGGCATCAAATGTATCTATGTCGCCATCGGGCAGAAGCAGAGCTCGATCGCGAACGTGGTGCGCCGCCTCGAAGAAAATGGCGCGCTCGCGCACACCATCATCGTGGCCGCCTCGGCCTCCGAATCGGCCGCGATGCAGTATGTGGCGCCGTACTCGGGTTGCACCATGGGCGAGTACTTCCGCGACCGCGGCGAAGACGCGCTGATCATCTATGACGATTTGACCAAGCAGGCTTGGGCGTACCGCCAGATCTCGCTGCTGCTGCGCCGTCCGCCGGGCCGTGAAGCCTATCCGGGTGACGTCTTCTATCTCCACTCGCGTCTGCTCGAGCGCGCCGCGCGCGTCAACGAGGAATACGTCGAGAAATTCACCAACGGCGAAGTGAAGGGCAAGACCGGTTCGCTGACCGCGATGCCGATCATCGAGACCCAGGCGGGCGACGTCTCGGCCTTCGTTCCGACCAACGTGATCTCGATCACTGACGGCCAGATCTTCCTGGAAACCGACCTCTTCAATGCCGGTTTGCGTCCGGCCATGAACGCCGGTGTCTCGGTCTCGCGCGTCGGTGGCGCGGCGCAGACCAAGATCATCAAGAAGCTCGGCGGCGGTATCCGCCTCTCGCTCGCACAGTACCGCGAGCTGGCCGCCTTCGCCCAGTTCGCCTCTGACCTGGACGCCGCTACGCGCGCCCAGCTCGAGCGCGGCCAGCGCGTTATGGAGCTGATGAAGCAGAAGCAGTACGCGCCAATGTCCGTCGCCGAGATGGGCGTGTCGCTCTACGCAGTCTCCGAGGGCCACATGGACGACCTGCCGATCGCCCAGATCCAACCGTTCGAGAAAGGCCTGCACCAGCACATGCACAGCAACTACGGCGATCTCATGAAGAACATCGTCGACACCGGCGACTGGTCGAAAGAGATCGAGGCGTCCTTCAAGAAGGCGATCGCCGAGTTCAAGAAGACGGGCACTTGGTAAAGCGGTGTCGGTTGTGGGTTTCGGTTTCGGAAGAAGCCGAAGCCGGGACCGACGAATAGGCGCCTTTACCGAAACCGAAACCGAAAACCGAGACCAATAATGGCTGGCGCAAGAGAAATTCGTACCAAGATCAAGAGCATCCAGAACACCCGCAAGGTGACGCGGGCGCTCGAGATGGTGTCGGCGGCGAAGATTCGCCGTGCCCAGGATCTGATGAAGGCCTCGCGCCCGTATGCGCGGCTGATGCGCCAGGTGATCGGTCATATCGCCAAGGCGAATACCGAGTACAAGCATCCGTTCCTGGTCGAGCGCGACGAGATTTCGCACGTTGGCTACATCGTGATCTCGACCGATCGCGGCCTGTGCGGTGGGCTCAACTCCAACCTTTTTCGCAAGCTGCTCGGCGAGATCCGTGTTTGGCAGGAAAAGGGTGTCGAAGTCGATGTGGTCTGCATCGGCCAGAAGGCCGCGGCCTTCTTCAAGCGCCTCAAGGTCAACCTGGTCGGCTCGGTCACCCACCTCGGCGAGAAGCCGCGCGTGGATCAGTTGATCGGCGCGATCAAGGTCGAGCTCGACAGCTACATGTCGGGCCGCGTCGACCGCCTGTTCCTGGCGAACAACGATTTCGTCAACACCATGACCCAGCGCCCGGAACTTCAGCAGTTGCTGCCGCTGCTGCCGTCGGACGAGATCGACAGCAAGCACGAGTGGGACTACCTCTACGAGCCGAGCGCACCCGAGATCATGGATCACGTGCTGACGCGCTACATCGAGAGCCTGGTTTACCAGGGCGTCCTGGAAAACCTCGCCAGCGAGCACGCCGCCCGCATGGTCGCGATGAAGTCCGCCAGCGACAACGCCAACAAGCTCATCGGCGAACTGACGCTGGTCTACAACAAGGCCCGCCAGGCCGCGATCACGCAGGAAATCAGCGAAATCGTCAGCGGCGCGGCGGCTGTTTGATCGCGGTTGGATAGTGGTGTTTTTTTGACGCAAAGGGACGCAAAGGGGAGCAAAGGACGCAAAGTAAAGCGAAAGGCAGCTCTTATTGCGTCCTTTGCTCCCTTTGCGTTCCTTTGCGTCGAAAAACAGAAGTTTTAGGTGCGCGGCGGTCCAGTCCGCGACCTACAAGATTCGCACGCGATCCGAATGATTCGGACTGGTGCAACAGAACCAAAGATTTTCGAGGGATTAACCATGAGTCAGGGCAAGGTGGTACAGATCATCGGCGCGGTTGTCGACGTCGAGTTTCCGCGTGATTCGGTGCCGCAGATCTATGACGCGCTAAAGATTGCGGGTACGGCGATCACGCTGGAAGTGCAGCAGCAGTTGGGCGACGGCGTGGTGCGTACGATCGCGCTCGGCTCGACCGACGGCCTGCGTCGCGGCCTTACCGCGCAGAACACCGGCAAGGGCATCGAAGTGCCGGTCGGCATGAAGACGCTCGGCCGCATCATGGACGTGCTCGGCGATCCGATCGACGAAGCTGGCCCGATCGGCGAGAGCGAGCGCTGGGTCATCCATCGTGCCGCGCCGACCTACGCCGAGCAGTCGTCGAGCAACGATTTGTTGGAGACCGGCATCAAGGTCATCGACCTGGTGTGCCCGTTCGCCAAGGGCGGCAAGGTCGGCCTGTTCGGCGGCGCCGGCGTCGGCAAGACCGTCAACATGATGGAGCTGATCAACAACATCGCCAAGGCGCATTCCGGCCTGTCGGTATTCGCGGGCGTCGGTGAGCGTACCCGCGAGGGCAACGATTTTTATCACGAGATGAAAGACTCGAACGTGCTCGACAAGGTCGCGATGGTCTACGGCCAGATGAACGAGCCGCCGGGCAACCGCCTGCGCGTCGCGCTGACGGGCCTGACCATGGCCGAGTACTTCCGCGATGAGAAGGACGCGTCCGGCAAGGGCCGCGATGTGCTCATGTTCATCGACAACATTTACCGCTACACGCTGGCCGGCACCGAAGTGTCGGCGCTGCTCGGCCGCATGCCGTCCGCGGTCGGCTACCAGCCGACACTCGCGGAAGAAATGGGCGTGCTGCAGGAGCGCATCACCTCGACCAAATCAGGCTCGATCACCTCGATCCAGGCGGTCTACGTGCCTGCCGACGATATGACCGATCCGTCGCCGGCCACCACGTTCGCGCATCTGGATGCGACCGTGGTTCTCAGCCGCAACATTGCATCCCTTGGTATCTATCCGGCCGTTGACCCGCTGGATTCGACCAGCCGCCAGCTCGATCCGAACGTGATCGGCAACGAGCATTACGACACCGCGCGCAAAGTCCAGCAGACGCTGCAGCGCTACAAAGAACTGAAGGACATCATCGCGATCCTGGGCATGGACGAATTGTCGGAAGACGATAAAGCTACTGTTTCGCGTGCGCGCAAAGTCGAGAAATTCTTCAGCCAGCCCTTCCACGTCGCCGAAGTTTTCACCGGCAGCCCAGGCAAGTACGTCACGCTGAAAGAGACCATCCGCGGCTTCAAGATGATCGTCGAAGGCGGCGCGGACCACATCCCCGAGCAGGCCTTCTACATGGTCGGCGGCATTGACGAAGCCTTCGCGAAGGCCAAGGAAATGGGCGCGAAAGGTTGAGGGCTGTGATTGGCGATCTGGCCAACGCAGACATGCTCAGCCAGCATCCAAGTCTGTGATTGGCCATCCTGGCCAACAGTCACGCTCAGCCAGCATCCAAGTCTGTGATTGGCCATCCTGGCCAACACAGACACGCTCAGCAGAAGACGTGGTTTTTGCTTCGCTTCATTTTCGATCGGATCGATCGAAAATGGCGGCACATCCTTGTGCCGCAGCGATACCGGGCTCTTAGAGCCTCCGTTTGAATGAAAGGACAGCATCAATGGCCACTATACGAGTCGATGTCGTTTCCGCCGAAGCCGAAGTTTTTCGCGGCGAGGCCAAGCTCGTGGTCGCCAGTGGCGAGATGGGTGAGCTCGGTATCGCGCCGCGCCACGCACCGCTGATCACGCGTCTCAAGCCGGGCCAGGTGCGCATCATCCAGGCGAATGACGAAGAGGTTTTCCTGTACGTCTCCGGCGGCATCATGGAAGTGCAGCCGACCGTGGTGACGATCCTGACCGACACCGCCATCCGCGCGGCCGATCTGGATGAAGTCGCGGTCAAGCGCGCCAAGGAAGAGGCGGAGAAGATCGTCGCCAATCGCGATGATGCCGTCGAAGTCGCCGCCGCATTGAGCACCCTGGCGCAGGTTGCCGCGCAGCTACAGGCGATCGAGCGGCTGCGCAAGATCAAGCACTGAAGCGCTTAACGGGGGTCCGGACCTTGTCCGGACGCTCTTGACCGGACTCGGAAGCAGAGCCGCGGAGTGCCGCTTGGCGGCACTCCAGGGCGAGACTCTACGGGTGACGACCGATTCCAAACCCCGGTCGGCGCTTGCACGATCGTCGGTTACCCGCCAGACCGTTCCATGCGGACCGTTGACTTCCTGCACCCGCTCCCTTTGTTAGGATGGCGAACGCCTCATCCACTCAGCCCCTAGAAAGTTGATCTATGTTCGGACGCCGCCGATTCGCGATAGGTGTTGGCGCGGGCCTGACGATCGGCTTTCTGGCGCTCATCGTGATCGTGGGTACGACCCTCTGGCTGGTGGAACGCGGCAATAGCCTGTTCGAGCAATCGGCCTTGCAGCGCGCTGTTGGCGTCGCCGCCGTTGAGCTGCGCGACCACCTGCGTACCGCGGAATCGAGCGAACGCGGATTCCTCCTGACCGGCAACCAGATTTACCTGGCGCCTTACGATACTGCCAAGACACGCGCCCGGCAGGAGCTGGATGTTTTTTCCGCGTTGATCCCGGCGGATGCCCCCAATCGGGCAATGCTTCCCCGGCTGTCTGCGGCGGTGGGCGAAAAAATCGCCCTCATGGACGCCAACATTGCGTTGAAGAGCGACAGACGCGATGCCGAGGCCATGGCATTGATGCAGCGCAATCGCGGCAAGACGCTGATGGACGAGATCAACGTTTTTCTTTACGGCGCGATCCTGCTCGCCGACGAGAGCGGCGCGCTCAACAGCGCGGAACAGCAGAGCAACGCATCGATGCTGCGCTGGATCTCGGCGGGCGCCGCGGTCGTCATCTTCCTGGTGGTGTGGGCAGTCGCCTTCACCGTCTACCGCTACGGGCAGGACCTAAAGCTGGCGCGTGACGAAGTGCAAGCCGTCAACTTCACCCTGGAGGAGCGCGTCACGGCCCGAACCGCCGATCTGGCGCTGGCGCGGGAGCGCGCGGAAGTGCTGCTGGCCGAGGTCAATCACCGCGTGGCGAACAGTCTGCAGCTGGTGGCGGTGCTGGTGCGGATGCAGGTGCGTTCGGTGACCGACAAGGCGGCCAAGGAGGCCTTGATCGAAACCGAGTCGCGGATCAATGCGATCTCGCTGATCCACAAGAGCCTCTACACGTCGGGCGACGTGACCAACGTGGCGTTGGACGATTACCTCGGCGCGATGCTCGCCAATCTGGAAAGGGCGATGAAGAAGGACGGCCACACCGCCATTTTGAGGTGCTACCTCGATCCGATTTCGCTACGCACTGACGCCAGCGTCAGCCTGGGCGTGGCCGTCCAGGAACTGGTCACTAACGCCTTCAAATACGCCTATCCGGAATACCCGCCCGGGGAGGTGCGAGTGCACCTCAAACGATTGGAAGACGGCAAGGCCGAACTGACGGTGGAAGACGATGGCGTCGGCATGGCACAAAGCGCGACGCGAACCGGCACTGGGCTTGGCAGCAAGATCGTCCAGGTCATGGCGTCGGCGCTCCAGACCCAAGTCGAATACATCAACCGCCGGCCCGGGACATCGGCCCGGCTCGTGCTTACGACGGCGTGATGGGAAAGGCGATGAAGCTTCGACTCTGCGCGCTCGCTTCGCTGGCATGCCTGAGCGTCGCTCCGCTTGCCGCCGAAAACGACGGGCTGAGCACGCCGGTGAAGTTGCCCGCGTACCAGCCGTCAACTGCGCCCTGCAACGCGCCGACGGGTCTGCAGAAAACGCTGGTCTTCGTGCAGGACAACCGGCGCGAATTCATGCAAGGCGCCGGACGGGGGCTGGAAGCCGCGGCTCGCGCGCGGGGCCTCGACTACCACGTCGCCTTTTCGGACAACGATCCTGCGCTGATGATCGAGCAAGTCGGCGACCTGATGACTGCCAAGGCGGGCGCAATCGTGGTGGCGCCGATCGATCCGCTATCGCTGGCGCCCGCGCTGAAGCAGCTCATCGGCTCGGGCGCCTATGTGGGTGCCATCGTGCCGCCGCCGGCCACGACGGTGCTGAACGCGCCACAGTATCTTACCGGCAAGGTCCTGGCGGAAGCGGCGGCCGATTACATCCGCACGCGGCTTGGCGGAAAGGCGAAGGTCGTGCTGCTGACGCATGATGGCATGCAATTCCTGGCGCCGCGTTTCACCGCGATGCGCGATACCCTGCGAACACTGCCGGGCGTGACGATCGTGGCCGACATTTCGCCCGCCACGGTCGACAACGAGGGCGGCTATCGCACGATGCAGACGATCCTGCTGGCGCATTCAAATGTCGACGTGGTGCTAGGTGCCGATACCGTGGTGCTGGGAGCACTGGCGGCGTTGCGTGAAGCGGGCAAGGCGCGGCCGGACCAGTTTCTCGGCGGCATCGACGGGGAGCCCGAGGCCGTCGTCGAGATCAAGAAGGGCGACGGCCCCTACAAGGC
>JANPJV010000080.1:0-2613 GCA_031425695.1 Rhodanobacteraceae bacterium
TCGGGAACATCGTTCAACGTGCAACCCCCGGCAGCAGATCGAAGTCGGCAATCAGCTTGATGAACTCCGGGCGACGCCAGCCGGAATCGTAGACCTCGCGGGCGAACGGGCGCGCTTCCTCGATCCGCCCCAGATAGGCCAGGGCGATCAGATGATTGTGGACGGTGGCGTGGTCGCGGTCGCGGGCGATCAGCGGTTCGGGGATCGCCAGCACCGCAGTGAAGGCCTCGGTCGAAGCCTGCTCCTGTCCCATCGCGCGCAGGATGCGGCCCTTGGCGACCGTCAGTACCGCGAGTTCGTTCTGGCTGGTGGTATTGCCCGGCTCGCGTTCGTTCAGCACCTGCGCCAGACGCAGTCCCGCTTCCGTGCTGTGCAGGGCCGCCGCCAGATCACCGGCCAGCTCCTGCGCCCGCCCCAGCATCCACCAGGCGGAGGTGAGGTTGGCCAGCAACTTGATGTCCTCGGGATTGCTTTGGTGCAGCGCCTGGTCCATCTCGAATGAGGCCTGGCAGGCGGCAACGACTTGATCCGTGCGCTGGCTGTCGAAGTAGGCCATGCAGCGCTTGTAGCGGATATCGGCCAGATCCCGGCGAAGGGCTGGATGCTGCTGCACGGCCGGCACCGCGAGCGACTCGGCTTCGTCCAGCCACTTGAGCGAAGCCTCCGCCCGGCCTTGTCGCACCTGGCTGTCGGCATACAGATACATCCCGCGCAGCAGCAGCGACCAGCGTTCTTCGGCGTTCGGCGGCGCTGGCGAACTGTCCCCCGGCGCCAGCCCGGCGGTGAGTTGCCGCGCCATCTTGATCGCCTTGAGCGCAAGCGGATCGCTGCCGGCATAGTCACCGCCAAAGCGCAGCACTTGCGCATAGTTGCGCGTGGCCAGCGCCAGCCGGTATTGCACCAGTTCGTCGTTCGGCTGGCGCTCGGCGAGAGGCTGCAGCGCGCGCATGGCACGCTGGTAGGCTGCAGTGGCTTGCGCCAGATGACCCTGCATGTCGAGCACTTCGGCGACCCGGATCAAGGCCAGCGCGTTTTCGCCGCGGCCGCCACCGATCTGGCTGTCGCCCAGTTCGCCGTAGTAGTCGACTGCCTTCAGCGCCACCGGCTCGAGCAGATTGAGCTTGCCCACCGCACGCAAGTCATCGAAGAGATCGACCAGCATGAAGCCGGCCAGATCTTCGGCCTGAGCGCGCGCCGTCTCCGCGCGCGTTTGCGCCGCCAGCGCCAGAGTGCGCTCGGCACGCAGGTCGGTGGTGTACTTCCAGCCTGACAGCAAGCCGATCCCGATGAGGCCGGCAGCCAGCGCCAGTCGCAGCATGCGCGCTGGACGCGCGATGATCCGGCGCAGCGCTTCGCGGGTTTCGCGCGCGCTCGGCCGGGATTGCGGATCGGGCGCCAGCAGTCGGCGCAACAACCGGGTTTCCTGTCGCGGCAATCCGGTCGGGATGGCCACTTCAGCGCGACTCGCGCGCTGCAGCAATTCCTGGCTGCCCAGCCCGACCGGCCAGGGCGTTTTGCCCGTCAGCAGTTCGACCAACAGCAGTCCAAAGCTCCAGAGATCCGCGGCCGTCGTGGAAACCTCGCCGCGCGCTTGCTCGGGCGACAAATAACCCGGCGTGCCGGCGATCAGGGTCTGCCTGGGCTCGCCCTCGGTGTCGCTGGCCGCAATCGCGGCTCTGGTCGCGGTGACGCGCGCGAGGCCGAAGTCCAGCACCTTGACCCGCCCGGACGTCGTGAGCATGACGTTCTCGGGCTTCAGATCGCGATGGGCGATGCCGCGTTCGTGCGCCGCCACCAATGCGTCGGCGATCTCGCGGGCGATGCCCAGCGGATCGGCGGGTCGTCCGGTCTTGAGCAGGCTGCGCAAGGTCTGGCCCTCGATCAGTTCGAGCACCAGCACGTCCTGATCCTGGTCTTCAAAGAAATCGTAAACCGCGCAGATGTTCGGGTGACGCAACCCGGACAACACCCGCGCCTCGGCCAGGAAGCCGCTGCGACGTGCGGCCGACATCCGCAGTTCGGCCTTCATCAGCTTGACGGCCACCGGCCGCTCCAGCAGTTCATCCACGCCCGCGTACACATCGCCCATGCCGCCACGGGCGAGCAGCCGCTGCAGCTGGATTCGACCCAGACGGCTGCCACTGGCGTCCGTCTCCTGCTCGAACGTCGAGGACAGCGGACTGTGCTCCATGAAACTCTGCTGGTTTTCACCTGCGAGCAGTTCTTCCACTTCCTGGCGCAGCGCTACGTCATTACCACAACGTTGCGCCAACCAGCGGTCGCGGGCGCCCGCTGGTTGTTCCATCGCCTCCAGCAGCACGGACTTGATGCGTTGGTAGCGTTCCGGGTCCATCGCTTGAGCACAGGTGACGGAAGACAGGCATTTCAGCACAGCGAGTCAATCGGCGTAAGGCGTGTCCGAGCAGGGCAGAACCCCCTTGGCGCCGACAAGCCGCTGCAGCCGATCGCCGGCATCTGCGTTTGTTCATCAGGTCCTTCAACGTTCTTGCGAACCGGCGTGCATAGCCAAGGGGCTTCCGGGGACTTGCAGTGTCGAAATCCGCGCACAGGTCCGCGATACTGGTCGCATGTCCAGCGGCCCCGCGACTTTGC
>JANPJV010000081.1:0-3117 GCA_031425695.1 Rhodanobacteraceae bacterium
AGTTGCATCACGACCATGTTGACCAGCGTCGGCACCGAAGGCCGGCCTGTTTCGATCACGAAGTGGGCCGTCTCCTGGTACAGCGGGTGCCGCTCGTCGTAGAGCACCTGCAGCCGGGCGAGGGGATCGTCCACCTGCAGCAGCGGCCGCTTCTTGTCGTGGCGCAGTCGCCGGAACAACTCATCGGGCGTTGACTTCAGGTAGACGACGTGCCCACCGGCGCGCAGGCGTTCGCGGTTGGCCGGCCGCAGCACGGCGCCGCCACCAGTCGCGAGCACGCCGGGCATTGCGGCGAGGTCGGCGATCACCGACTCCTCGACATCCCGAAACGCCACTTCGCCGCACTCGGCGAAGTACTCGCGAATCGAGCAGCCCAGTCGCTGCTCGATCACGTGGTCGGAATCGTTGAAGGGCAACCCGAGCCGCCGGGCGAGTTGCCGCCCGACGGTGGATTTGCCTGAGCCGGGCAGGCCGACGAGAGCCAGCCCCACTACTGCCTCGCCGTCAGTTGGGCGAATTGCAGGCCAGGAAGCCGTAGGGCGGCGTCAGGAAAGAACCATTCACCTGGTCGCCCTGGATGAAGCTTGTGACGAACAGGCGCTCAGCCATGCCCTGTGAACCCGCAACGCTCGCCGTTGCGCGGACACGGTACGACAACCAGGTCGCAAAGCGCTGCGAATACTCGATCTTGATCTGCAGGAGGCCGCTCGCATTGGTGGTGGTCACTGCGGGATCGGCGTAGCTGATGATCAGGTCGGACTTCCGGGGTTCGAGGGTGCCCTGCCCGGCGGTGTCGAGGGTTCCATTCAGGTTTTCGCCTGTTTCGACGCTGCCGTTCCGGTTGTGGTCCTCATTGCGGCACCATGCACGGCCAGTGCCCGCTGTGGGAGTGGTCGTTGGGCTTGGATAAGACGCGTCGAGGGCCGTGGGCGGCACGACTGTCGGGAAGTCGAACTCGCCCTTGCCAAAGTGCGTCAGGTCAACCGAGATATCCACCGGCGCATTCGGCACCGCACGGCCGGCGGAATCCGCCACCGACAGGAGGAAGCGCTTGATATACGTTCCCGTCCCGCGTTCGAGCAGGTTGTCGTCGCCGATGGACACGGCCAGCGCCTGGCCGGCGACCGTGAGCGTCGCCTGGATGGAATTGGGGCAATCGGCAGTCGAAGTGAAATCCGTGGCCTTGTAGCACGCACGGAGGAACACGCCGTTGGTCGGGCTCGGGTTCTGCCCGGCGATGTACTGGGTGGTGACCGTGCCGGACGTGTCCGTGTACAGCGTGCTGGCACCGCTTGCGAGGGACGCGCCGACCGTCGGCAAGCCTGTTGTCGTGTCCTCGAACCGAACCCGCACATTCCGGATCGGGTTGTTGGACGAATCCAGGAACAGGAATCGCAGCGTGGACCGGTTGATGCTGGAGCCAGGAGTGTTGACCGCCAGCACATTTGGCAAGGCTGCCAGCGAAGGCACCGCGCCGCCCGGGATGACAGCGGTGGGGACCGTCGAACTGAAGACCTGGAGCGGGTATTCGGCGGCCAGTACGCCGTTCGCGCTGGCGCCGATGGAGTACACACCTGCGCTTGCAGGAGCGGAATAGGTCTTGGTTGCGACACCAGTCACGTCCGTTGTCGCCGTCTGGCCTGCGAGGGATGCGACCGTTCCGCTCAACGTCACTACGACATTCGGGGCGGGATTGCCTGCGGAATCCGTCACCGTCGCGGTCAATGTCGCTGATTGGCCGGGTGTGGGCGCCGAGGGCGTGCTTTGCAGGACGACCCTGCTGCCGATCACATTGAGCGATGTCGTCTTGACCTTGTTGTTGACGGTCACGGTGGCCGTGATCGTCCTGTTCGACTTGTCCGCGCCGATCCCGATCTGGCCCGTGAACGTGCCGGTCGCATCCGTGGTCGAGCCGTTGGGAATGAAGACGGAGTTCTTGTCCGTGGAGACGACGACCGTCGCGCCCGAAACGATGTTGTTGTTCGAGTCGACTGCGATCACGCTCAACTTGGCAGTGGTGGTCCCGCCGTTGGCAAGTGTCGTGCGATCAAGGAACAGGGCGTAATCCGCGACCCGCGCGGAGGGTTCGGTCGAAACCGTTGGGGGAACCGCAAAGTTGATGGACCCGGTGAGCGCCGTCCCGGCGACAGTCGCGGTCGCGGTCAACACGCCTGCACCGGCTGCGGTGACAGAAAGAGGCTGCACTTCGACGGTTGCGACACCGTTGGCGTCCGTGAGCGACGTACCGCTGGTGGGCAGGAACCTGACCAGTCCTGAACCGCCGGAAAAAGTCACGACGACTCCAGGCACCTTGACGCCTGCTGCGTCAGCCAGCGTCACCTTCGCGAAGGTGGCCGTGGAAGTGGACACGGTGGTGGTCGCTACGCCGGCCGCCGTCACGAGCGACAACGCGAGCGTCGGAGCCGGAGGGGGCGTGGTTCCGGGACCGCCCGGGTTGCCGGCCGTGGCCCCGGCGCTTCCACCGCCGCCGCCGCAGGCTGCCAGCAATCCAGCCAGCAGCATGGCTGCCAGCACTCTGAACATATTCATCATGACTCTCGGGTCCTCTCTTGGGTACTGCTTGGTTTAACGTGCTGACGCTCGGTCCGCGATCATCTTCGGTGTGATGAAGACCAGCATCTCCTGTTTGTTGGAGCTGCGCGTGCGGCTCTTGAACAGGTTGCCTGCATAGGGAATGTCGCCCAGGAACGGTACTTTCGCTTCCTGTTCGGACTCGGTCAGTTCGAAGATGCCGCCAATTACCACGGTGCCGCCGTTTTCAACCAACACTTGTGTCTTGATGTGTTTGGTGTTGATCGCGATGCCGGCCGCAGTCGTCTCGCCTCGGCTGTCCTTGTTGATATCCAGGTCCAGGATGATGTTGCCCTCGGGGGTGATCTGCGGCGTGACTTCGAGCTTGAGCGTCGCGCGGCGGAAAGCGACCGAGGTCGCACCGCTGGAAGTCGCCTGCTGGTACGGGAATTCCGTGCCCTGCTCGATCATTGCCTTTTGCTTGTCGGCCGTCACGATGCGCGGGCTGGACACCAGCTTGCCCCTGCCGTCGGCCTCCAGGGCCGAGAGCTCCAGGTTCAGGAACCTGTTGGCCGCGGCGCTGAA
>JANPJV010000082.1:0-11664 GCA_031425695.1 Rhodanobacteraceae bacterium
GACGCGGATGTAGGTTGTGAGGGGTG
Source organism: Rhodanobacteraceae bacterium (assembly GCA_031425695.1). Lineage (GTDB taxonomy): Bacteria > Pseudomonadota > Gammaproteobacteria > Xanthomonadales > SZUA-5 > JANPJV01. The sequence continues at coordinate 27 of JANPJV010000082.1, forward strand.
CTTTTGGTGGGTCTGCGCGGTGCGCGGAATCTTTTCCAGCAAGATCAAAAGAGACCGCGCACAGCGCAGACCCACCATAAAAGCCGAAACCAGCCCACCACCAGCTCCGGCGCGCCAGCAACTTGACCGATGACGTCCCCGAGCGTGAACACCCCTGGCCCGGATTCGATCCTTCCGGCTCGTTGCTGCTGCCGCTGCCGGAGAGCTTTGCCGGCCCTGCTGCTGGCCCGGGTTTTACGGTCGACGGAATCGAGCTCACGCGCAAGGACGAATTCCACGTGACCCTGCTGAACCGCAAGCTCGGAGCCAAGGTCCTTGCGGTGCTCGGCGCGGCGCGCATCGCCCAGTGTTTCCGCGAGCGGACCTGGAGCCCGCGTCGCACCGGCGATTACTGGTTGATCCACAAGCACAAGGAAACTGCGGGACGACCATTGGAAGCCTGGTCGATCGTCGAGCTGCTGGAACTGCCCGCAATGGCGGAGTTTCTCGACGAGCTGAGCTTACTTTCGAGGATCGAGATTCCGCAGCCGTTCCCGCACCTGACGCACTACGTGCGTGGCGATGCGGGCGGCATCGGCATCGCCAGTCAGGCGGTGTTTAGCGAATTGCGCCTGCACGCTGTGCAATTGCCGGATTGACCTGGGTTGTTCGCGTTCTGCGTCGTCTTCGCCACGGGTTATCAACATCTGCTGCGGGAGACTTCGCTGAAAATCATCCCGGTGGGGCGGCGCCGGGCTTCGACGAACGTGGAGGCTCGTGTGTCCGAACCCATAGTCAATTCTTCGCCAGAACGGCTGCAGCGCGCGATTGCAGCCGACCTGGCCGCCGCCGATGGTGCGACCCCGCGTCAGCAGCTGCTGCGCACCTACAAGTTCTACGCCCCTCTATATGACCTCGTCTTCGGTGCCGTACTCGAACAGGGTCGGCGGCGCCTGACCGAGCGCGTGAACGAGCTGGCCCCGGCGAGCGTGCTCGAGGTCGGCGTCGGCACGGGATTGACCTTGTTTCGCTATCCGCCCTCGGCAAAAGTCGTCGGCGTCGATATCTCCACGGAGATGCTCGCGCGCGCACAGGTCAAGGCGAACAGCCTGCCGGATCGGCGCATCTCACTGCTGACCATGGACGCGGAGAACATGGTCTTCCCGGACGGCGCCTTTGAATGCGTGACCTTGCCGTACGTGCTCTCGGTGACCCCGGATCCGCGCCGGCTGATGCGCGAGCTCAAGCGCGTCTGCGTCAAAGGCGGGCGCATCCTGGTACTCAATCACTTCAGCGGCAGCCGCTTCTGGCGCTTCCTGGAACGCGCCGTGCATCCCATTGCCGATCGGATCGGTTTCCACTCGGAATTCCGTTTCGAAGATCACGCCCGCGACTGGGACATCGAATCGGTGCAGTCGGTCAATCCGTTCGGGCTGAGCAAGCTGGTGGAGATTCGGAACGATTGAGGGCTGCGGCACAACTGGGGCGCTCCCCTCTCCCATGCTTCTAGGGAGAGGGGCTGGGGGAGAGGGGCCCTTGATTGGTTCGGTAATCGAAAGCGCCCTCTCCCCCGACCCCTCTCCCCAAGAGCATGGGAGAGGGGAGCATCACCCCAAGCCCACCCGCACATCCGCGTGCGCCAGGTAGTGCATGCGCGCGACGGTGATTTCCAATGCGCTCGACATCGGGGCCTGCCGGCGGGAGAAGATCTCGCTCAACGATTGGTAATAGCGCAGCGTGCCCTCGCGTCCGGCAGTGAATCGCTCGAACACGGCGGGGCCGACGCGGGCGTCTTCGAGGACGCCCAGGATGGCGCGGGCGTTATGCAGCTTGTCGCTGCCAGAGACCAGCAGCGAGCTCATTTCGACATGCTCGAGATGCGCGAGATAGGCGAGCTTGCGCCGTCGCCAATGGTCGATCGCGGTGCCCGCGGTGACCGCGTCGGCCTTGCCCTCGAGCGTGCCGTCGGTGCAGTCCTTGACGATCTTCAACACGGCAGCGCCGAACTGTTCGCCAATCGCCTGCTCGTGCACTGCGCCGCAATCCTCGAGCACATCGTGCAGCAGTCCGGCGATGGCTTGGTCTTCGTTGCCGCCGTATTCCAGCACCAGGCTGGCAACGCCGAGCAGGTGATAGAGGTACGGGATGGTGGTCCCCTTGCGAAACTGGGCAGCGTGCGCGCTGCGCGCGTAATCGACGGCCGTCGAAAAAAGCGGGCTCAGAGTGGTCATGGAAGGGCTCGGCAGCGCGGGCGATAGCTGCAGGATAGCGTGGCCGGGCAGATGACCACGCGATAGTGCGGCGGGCAGATTGATCCGGGCATGCACCGGACCAGGGTGCCAGCCGGCCTGTATCAGAACGCGTACTGGATGCCGATCAGCGCTTCGGTGCGATCGAGTTGCAGGTGAGCGATCTTGACTGGAACATGCAGCACCTGCGCGGACACGCTCCAGCCACCGGTCAAGGCATAGGCGGAACCGATACCGTAGTAGACCGACTCGTCTTCGCCCTGGAACTCGAAGCGGTCGAACACGAAGGTGTCGTCCCCGAGATAGCGGCGACCAATGCCTTCGAAGCGCACGTCCGCCCGCGCCCAGCCAAGGCGCACGAACGGCTGCCAGCGGCGTTCTTCGTTACCGAAGAATTGATAGCGCAGGCCGACGCCCTGCATGCGGTCGACCCAGGTCTGCAAAGTGCCATCGTTGGTGGGTCCGGGGACGGCGTCGAGTGATTCGTCGCTGCCGTGACCGAACCAAGCCTCCACGCCGAGCCGCCCGTCAGGAAACCAGATCATCCCGACCTGGGCGGCGTTGCTGGAGCCTTGGTGGGTATCGGCGACCCCGAGCGCGAGCTCGAGATCGACGCTTTGGTTCGCCGCGCAGGCAGCCAGTGGCAGCCCGCTCGCAAGGAGCAGGAGTAAAGTCGTTTTCATGGGTGTCCTCAATGGATGGGTGGAAACGAGCGCGTCGTGCGCTCCCATCCTGGGACTCCAAGTGAAACCGTGAGTTCCGAGTATCTCGTTGATTTAACAGTGGAACTTGCACTGCCTGCGATGGTCGCCCTTAATTCCAGAGGATGTACGACGACGCCTCGCTGAGCGACCAGCCGAGCGCGATGGCGGCCAGTACATCGCTCGGGTAGTGCAGTCCGAGCACGACGCGCGAAAGTGCCACGCTGGCGCAGAACGGCCACAGCAGCAGGCCCGCTGCGGGATAGAACTGCGTCACCACCAGGGTGAAGCCGACCGCGTGCAGGGTGTGGCCGGAGGGAAAGCTGAACTCGTCGAGCGGATCGACGTGCGTGCGCAGCGCCTGCTCGACGCTGCGCGGGCGCGGACGTCGGCTCAATTGCTTGAGGCCTTTGTAGACCGCCAGGCTGGCGAGCCCGAGGACCGCCATCTGCAAGGTCGCGCGCGCGCCGGTTTCGCCCCCGACCAGCAGCAGCAACAGCATCAGAACGTACCAGAAGATGCCATCACCCAGGCGCGAAACGGCGGCGAAGTAGGCGAGCGCGAGCGGTCGCCCGGACACGCGCTGCACCCGGCGCGTGAGCTCGAGGTCGGACGCGCAGAAGGACTCAGAGAAGCGTCGTATAGACAGCAGCATCACGGGTCTTCTCCGGCAGTCGAACAGGATGGACGTGGGCTTCGAGGGCGCCGAGCAGCCCGGCAAAATCCTCGGCGACGCGGCGGGGGCTCAGGTGCTCGACCGCCGTGCGCGCTGCGCGGCCGAGACGCACGCCGCCGAGCCAGTCGCGCATGCAGTTCTCGGCTAGCCGCACGAAGGCGGCGGACTGGCCAAATGGGGCGAGCTCGCCGTTGCTGCCGGCCTGGATGTGCTGATGCGCTGCCGCGTAGTCGAACGCGCACACGGTGAGGCCGCTCGCCATCGCCTCCAGGGTGACGTTGCCGAAGGTCTCGCTGGTCGACGGAAACAGGAACAGGTCGGCACTCGCAAAATGCCGAGCAAGCTCGGCGCCGCGCAGGACCCCGGTGAAGTGATGGCGCGGATAGCGCTGTTGCAGCTCGGCGCGTGCCGGGCCATCGCCGATCCACAGCATGCGTGCGGCGGGGCACAGGGCCTGCATGCGCTCGAATGCCGAAATGGCGAGATCGAGGTTCTTTTCCGGCGCGAGCCGCCCGACGAACAGCACCAGGGGCGCGCTCGGCGTGAGGTCCAGGCTGGCGCGCAAGGATTCGTCGCGGTAGCGGGGATCGAAGCGTCGAGTATCGACCGCGCGCCGCAGCAGTTCGACCCGTTTGAAGCCGCGCGCGAGCAGCCAGTCACGTAGCTCGAGGGTCGGCACCAGGGTGCAGTTGGCGCGGTTATGGAAGTGGCGCATCCATGCCAGCGCAACGCCTTCCAGGAAGGGCGCGCCGTAGTGGCGAACATATTCGTCGAAGCGGGTGTGCAATCCGCAGGCGACCGGGATTGCGAGCGCCCGGGCCGCGCTCACCGCAGACCAGCCGAGCGGGCCTTCGGTCGCGACATAGACCGCGTCGATCGCCTGCTCGCGCAGCAACCGCCGCAGGCGCATCGGGGCGGGCAGCCCGAATTGCAGGGTCGGATAGCGTGGGATCGCGTAGCCGCTCACCAACACCTCCTGCACGCCCGTGCGCGAGGCCTTCGATTCGCCGGGTTGTTTCGGGCGCACCAGGGTCACCCGATGGCCAAGCTCGACCAGGTTCTGCGCCAGGCATTCGACCGTCAACGCGACGCCATTCACCTCGGGCGGATAGGTTTCGGTGACCAGCAGCACATGCATGGGCGGCCCTCGTACAGCGAATGAACAAGAGCGTGCGGCCCGCGCACTACACTGCAGCAACAGTCCGATGACAATGGGATGACGCGATGACAATCGTTCACCAGAACGTGAGAATTGCCGTCCATTGAACCCCCTGGCGAAAACCCGGAAACTTGAAGGTCCAAGAATTCTGTGGCTGGCCGTGCAATGTCGAGCGTCCTGCAATCACCGGCGAGTCTTCCCGCGGACCTGTTCCGCGCGCCGCCGCACAAGCTGGCCGATCGGGTCCATTACATCGGCAAGATCGATGTCGCCCCGATCCGCGCCTACCTCGCGACCAAGACCGCTGCCGAATGGCTGGAAAACTCACTGCGCCAGAAGCAGTTCGCCGTACACAAGGACACGCAGTCGCTGGTGCTGAAATGGTGTGAGAACACGAGCACCGATACGCCGGTCGAGACCAGCCGCCACTTCGCCGAGTGCGAACACCTGCTGGCACCGGTGCTGGCGCAGATCCAGGCCGACTACCAGTACGCCAAGCCGGTGATCCGCAAGGCCATGTTCGCCAAGCTGCGTGCCGGCGGGGAGATCGTCTGCCACGTCGATGGCTCGGTCGCGCTGCGCATGGTCCACCGCATCCACATCCCGATCGTGACCAACCCGGGCGTGCATTTCTACATCGACGACATCGACCACAACTTCAAGGAAGGCGAGATCGTCGAGTTCGACAACACGCGCTACCACGCGGTCAAGAACGACAGTGGCGAAGATCGGATCCACCTGATCATCGATTATTACCACGCGTGAGGTGGGCTGCGGGTTGCGGTTTTGGTAGGTCATGTTGCTCGCACAGCGAGCTACTTGACGGGGGCGCCGAAACAGTCAAGTAGTCCGCTTCGCGGACAACATGACCTACCAAAACCCGAGGCCAGGCGCTCGCCGCCCCGATCACAACTGCTTGTAGAACACCGTAGTCGCGCAGGGCGTGCCGTCGGGCATGAGCGCGTAGTTGGGGATCGAGCCGACGCGCTGCCAGCCGGCGCGCTCGTAGAGGCGCTCGGCGGCGCCGCCGGTGACGGTGTCGAGCACCAGCAACGTTCGTCCTTGCTCGCGTGCAGCCGCATCGATCGCCTCGATGAGCGCCTGCGCGATACCGCGTCGGCGGGCATCGCGGTGCACCAGCATTTTCGCGACATCAGCCCGATGCGGCTGGTTCTCTGGCAGCGAGAGCACCAATTGCACCGTGCCCATGATGCGGCCCGCAGCGTCTGCGGCGACTAACAGCAGGCGTTCACCACGCTCGACGCCAGCAGCGACGTCGCGCCAGAAAGCCAGCGCCTGCGGGCGCGCGAGGGGGGCCATGAAGCTCACCGATGCGCCACCCTCGACGCAGTCGATCAGCACTTCGGCAAGCGCGCCGATGCACGCGTGCGCCGCAGTGCCATCGAGCTGGCGAATATGGATGGTGTCGGTCATTGGGTTGCGTTCATCGGGGCATCATAGGGTCCGCACCGCGACTGGTGGCCACTGCGCGTTGGGAACCGAGAGAAAATGCACAGCTGCGAGCTCGCGTACCGGCCACCCTTAGACTGGGACTCTTTGCTTGGCTTCCTGCGTCAGCGCGCAGTGCCGGGCACGGAGGCCGTCGTCGATGGTGTGTTCGTGCGCAGCGTGCGCATGCGCGTCGCCGCTGGCGAGATCGAAGGCTGGATCACGGTCGAGCATCGCCCTGATCGCCAATGCCTGGCGCTGGCGCACTCGCCGAGCCTCGAGCCGGCCACCAAGCAGCTCCTGCGCGCGGTGCGCAGGCAGTTCGATCTCGACATCGATCCGCACGCGGTCGCTGCCGTCCTCGGGCCGCTGGCGAACGCGCACCCGGGCCTGCGCGTTCCTCGCGCGATCGACGGTTTCGAGCAGGCCGTCCGCGCGATCCTCGGCCAGCAGATCAGTGTCGCCGCTGCGACGACGCTGGCAGGACGGATCGCGCGCAATTTCGGCAGCCCGATCGCGACCCCGTACACGCAGGTGGAGCGCATCTTCCCGAGCCCACGGCGCGTCGCCGGCCTGACCCCGGACCAGCTCGGTGTGCTCGGCATCATCGGCACCCGCGCGCGCAGCATCATCGCGCTGGCCACCGCGACGGCGACCAGCGCGTTGCGCCTCAATGGCGACGCGGAGGTCGAATCCACACTGGAACGCCTGCGCGCGTTGCCCGGCATCGGCGAATGGACCGCGCAATACATCGCCCTGCGCTGCCTCTCCTGGGACGACGCCTTTCTGCACACCGACCTGATCATCAAGCGCGCATTCCCCGGGCTGACGCCCAAGGAAATCCTGGCCACCGCCGAGCGCTGGCGACCCTATCGCGGCTACGCGACGCTGCATCTGTGGAAGCAATCGGTCGCACCGATCGACGGGCCGAGCGTGTCCTGAACGTAGGTCGCGTTGCGCCAGCGGGCTTTTCGGTCATGCGGTGCGGTGTTCGGGCGCTGCGTGACCAGGTGACGCCTAAGGAAAATTAATTCTCGCTACCCCTGCGCATTCATCTGCGACCAATGAAACTCGCGCCGTCTGTGTGCATCGTCAGGGGGCTGATCGATCTCGCGGGACGTTTCCGAGTGAGATCCATGAATCCCAGGGGGTGACAGATGCACGAGGCAGGCTTTCTCAGGAGCGCACTCTACGCGGCGCTCAGTTCGGCTTTGGTCACACTGCTTGCCGGTGGGGTCCCGGTCACCGCCGCGGTGCCTGGCAGCGCTGACCCGCCTAAGCACATGGAAAACCTAAGATGGGCGGGGACGCAGCCGCTGCTGGTGATCGAACGCGAGGAGTTGCTGCGCTCGGGTGCTTTGTCGGTGGCCGATTTCCTGCGCGCACTGCCGATGAACAGCTTCGGCTCCTTCCGGCCGCAAAACACCGGCAATTACGCCGAGTTGAGCCTGCGCGGTCTCGGCGGGGCGCGGACGCTGATCCTGATCGACGGGCGGCGCGCGCCGACTTCCGCGATCGCAGGGCAGGGCCATGATCTGAACCAGATCGCGCTCGCCGCCGTCGAACGCGTCGAGATCCTCGGCCACGGCGCATCTGCCATCCACGGCGCCGACGCTGTGGCCGGCGTGGTCAACATCGTCACGCGCAAGAATTTCACTGGCGTCGAGCTCAGCGTTGATGCTGGAAATCCCAGCCGCGAAGGCGGCGAAACCGAGCACGCCGCGGTCGTTTTCGGCACCGCGAGCGAGCGCGGCAGCTTGGTCGTCGGCGCCTCATCTGCCAACCGCGGCATCGTGTTCCAGCGCGATCGCGCGTGGTCGCGTGGCGGCCGCTCCCTAAATTCCAACAACTTTTTGAATTCGAGCTTTTCTCAACCCTCGGGCCTGACGCGCAACCCGACCTTCGGTTCAGTCGTGCCGGGCGGATGTGACGATCCCGGGTTCCAGGTAACCGGCACCGGCGCTTCGGCACGTTGCATCTATGATTTTTCGCTGATTGCGGCCGATGAGGTTGAATCGCGCTCCAGCGGTTTGTTTGCGCGTGCCGACTATGCAATCAACGCGGATTGGCGCAGTTTCTTGAACGCCAGCGTGGATCGAAGCGAAGGACTGGCGATCAGTGCGCCCGCGGTGCTGCCTGGTTTTAGCGAGTTCGGGCAGCTCCTGCCGATTCCCGTCGGCTCCCCGAATCATCCTGCAGTGCGCTTTCCCAGTACCGGCTACGACGCCACACGTCCGTACTTCGTCCAGCATCGCTTCGCGGCCGCCGGGCCCCGCGAAGCGAGTAGCGACAACACAGCGTACGCGCTCGAGACCGGTGCCACGGGCCGGACTGGTGTCTTCGACATCGACTTCGGCGTGCGCTTCGTCGAGTCCAAATACCTGGAGCTGGGACGCAACGCGATTGTTGTCGGCAATGCACGGGCGGCCGTCGCGAGCGGTGCCTACAACCTCTACGATCCGCTCGGCAATTCCGCGGGCGTGCTGGATTCGATCACGGCCACGACCAACCGCGAGGCTCGCTATCGCGCCGAAGAACTGTACGCAAACGCGGCAGTCGATCTGTTCGATCTGGGCGGCGGGGCTGCGCGTCTCAACCTCGGCGCGGAACACCGCGACGAGCAGATCAGCGATGTCTACGACACCTTGACGAGGTCAGGGCAGATCAGCGGTGTGTTTCCAAGGGATAGCGCTGCCGGCGCACGCGATGTACACGCCATCCACGGCCAGTTGCTCCTGCCGGTCAGCGAACGCTTCCGCTTCGGACTCGCGGCACGCCATGACCGCATGAGTGATGCTGGTGGCGAGAGCACTGCGCGGGTCAATTTCGAGTTTGAGGCGTCGTCAAAGCTACGCCTGCACGCCAGCTACGGTCTGGGATTCCTGACTCCCGAGCTGAGCTTGCAAGGCATCGAAACCACGAGTGCGCCCGGGCTGCTGTTTTTCCAAGACGTCATCGGGCCCTGCGTCAATCCGCTTGGTCGCTGCAATGTCCAATTCATCGACTTTTCGATCGCCAATCCCGAGCTCGAGTCTGAGCACAGCCGGCATGCTTCGATTGGTCTCGACTGGGCGCCCACGGCGTGGTTGCAAATCGACCTCGATTACTACAATGTGGAGGTCAAGGATCGCATCAGCCTGGTGTCTGCCGTTCAGATCGTAAGCTGCCTGATCGGATCCAATAATCCGTGTCCGCCTGGCCTCGACCAGTTCGGCCCGTTCGGTGGCCAGCCCCGGCCCGAGCTCGGTCTCGGTGTCTTCGGGGATCTCGCCAACGGGCGCGTCGACGCGATCCAGCGTGGCTACGGTAATCTCGGGACGCTCGATGTCAGTGGTGCCGACCTCAGCGTTGCCACTGACTTCGACCTCACCGATTTCGGCCGGGTGCGGAACCGACTGCGCTTAAGTTGGGTGCATGGCTTCGAAGACAACGGAGTTGAAGCCGTCGACCAGCCCAGCCGTCCACGCCAGCGCGCCCAGCTGAGCAACTCCTGGGACCTCGGCGACTTCAGTTTGTCCTGGTATATCAACTATATCCACGGCACGCGATCAACTGCCGCGATCTTTGGCGACGGCGACTACCCGGCCCGACTTTCATCGTGGACCACCCACGACTTGCAGGCGAATTGGCACGCGCCGTGGAATGGCCGGTTCACGCTGGGGATCGACAACGTGGCCGACAAGGACCCGGTGCTCGACCCTTACGACCCGACCGGCCGCGGCTACGATTTTGCGCTTTACGACGGCTACGGCAGGACGCCTTACTTTCGCTACACGCAGGTGCTTTGAGCGCAACTTTGCCGTGATTTCGATTCAATGGGTTACGAGACGTTTGGTGATAACGCCCATGGTGGCCTCGCAAAACAATCTCAACCGGGACAAAAAAGGGCCGCTTTCGCGGCCCTTTGGTCACACGTTTCGCGAAAGACTCAGCGGAAGGCGGCGATGGTCGCCTTGGTGTTGTTGAGCACGCGCGCATTGTTGCTGCGATCGGTGGTACCCATCGGAACGCCACTGCGCAGCTTGGACGGATTGGACCACCAGTTGATGCGATTGCAGGTGGCGCTGCTGCAGGCGTAGGCCATGATCGTCCGCCAGCCACCGGCCGGGTACTGATAGCCATGGCCGTAGGCATACGGGGTGTTGGTCGGATCGTTGAGCGGGTCATGGCGGGCACTCTGCAGATGGCCGATTTCGTGGCCAAAGGAGTAGTAGCCCGTCGAGCAGCTGTAGTGCGCCGCCGCGAACGCGGTGGTCGCGCTGGCGCCGATGGCCGAGGCCAGGCCACAGGAGCTGCCGTTGTCGACGATCAGCATGACCACGTCCGCCGCATTGGTGTTGCGCAGCGAATGGATGCTGTCCATGAAGCCGTCAGTGGTGCCGCGAAAGCGCGAGAGATCCGTGCTGAAGCTGCCCGACTCGACATAGGTGGTGGTGTAGAGGCCAGCCAGCTGCATGTTGATCTCGACGCCGGAATTGGTATAGCCGGCGTTGGTCTCGCTGATCGCGAGATTGGCGAAATTGGTGATGTTGCCGATCTTGTTCTTGGCGGCGTTGGTGATCACCACCATCACCCGGATCGTCGAGATCGCCTTGTCAGCCGAACTGCCATCGGCCAGCTGCGGTTTCTCCGGAGCCATGCTGTCGATGAAGAGTTTGTTGTAGGCCTCTGCCGGGTGATCGGGCGGCAGCTTGCTCTCGTCAATCGACACCAGCAGGTGGCCAGACGCGGTGGGCATCAGTTTGTGCAAGCGGCCATCGATGCGCAGCGTGCCGCTGACCTCGTTGCCGCTCTTCACGAACATGACCGTGTTCAGCATCTCTTCCGGGCCGGGCTGCAGGCCGCGCGACAGGATGCCTTCGACGAGCCCACTCCAGACCAAGCTGCCGTCCTCGGTGTACGAGGCTTCCAGGCGATCGATGGTCACTGATCGCTTGGGGCTGATCTGCAGGGTGACGCGTTCAGTGTCGAAAGCCAGCGCCGATGCATCCAGCTGCATGTTGGTCACGCTTTCGGTGCTGCGGTCGTTGACGATGGCTGCAACCACGGCATCGCCGCTGTCGAGCGCGGCAGGCGAAGGCTGGATCAGGTTGACCGCTGAAGCCGAGAAGCCGACCAAGGACAAAGTGATGGCAAGCGCCGTACGCCGGCAGCTGGAAACAGATCGCATCGTGTACCCCCAGAAAGAGTGATGGACAGGACGCCGACCGTCGGCACTCGAAGTCCAGATCCCCATCCGGCTTCGCGACGATGCGACCGTTGAGTTATGAACGTTGGCTGAGCGCACGTCAAGGTGCGTTGCAGCATGGAAGGCCGCGCACCCCTTCACAGATTCGCCGACAGGTCCGAGAGGCAGGCCGGAACTGCCCTTTATCTCGTGGGAGCGGCCATGGCCGCGTTCTTTTGATTCTTCTGGGGCAACTCA
>JANPJV010000083.1:0-4163 GCA_031425695.1 Rhodanobacteraceae bacterium
AGGGATTGTGTTACAAACTCGCAAATTTTTTTCGTTGGGCCTAACAACTTGCCCAACGCCACTCGCTGCTCGTAGGCCGCAATCGCGGCCTCCTGGTGCACGAGATACCCGAGCTGATCGACACCCAGCATCAGGCAGCGCTTGGCGAACTGGTCGAGCTCGAAGCTGGCGCTCCAGCCGTCGGGACCGGTGACTGTCTGCGACTGCAGGTCGATCACCAGCTCGATGCCTGGGCGCGCCATCAGCTCAGCGTGACGGGCGGGATCGATGACCAGCGCGAGCAAGCCGTTCTTGAGCGAGTTGGAGCGGAAGATGTCGGCAATTTCGCTCGAGATCACGGCGCGAAAACCAAGATCGAGCAATGCCCATGGCGCATGTTCGCGCGAGGAGCCACAGCCGAAATTACGGCCGGCGACGAGGATGCCAGCGCTCTTCGCGGCATCCGAGTTGAGCACGCTGTCGGCGCGTTCGTTGCCTTGCGCATCGTAGCGCCAGTCATGGAAAGCGGACTTGCCGAGACCGGTGCGCGTGGTCGTGGTCAAAAAGCGCGCGGGAATGATCTGGTCGGTGTCGATGTTCTCGTCGTTGAGGACGAGGGTCTGGCCGGTGATACGGGTGATGGGTTGCATGGGGGTTCCCGAGTTGTCGTCACTGCTCCCTCTCCCAGGCTGTTTTGGGGGAGCGGCTGGGGGAGAGGGGCCGTGTCGGCGCACAGCGAGTTCAAAGGCCCCTCTCCCCTTCCCCGCTCCCGAAAAAGCCCGGGAGAGGGGATCGATCAAAATGCCCGCGCATCGGCGATGCATCCGGCCACGGCGCTCGCCGCCGCCGTCGCCGGCGACGCCAGCACGGTGCGCGCGCCCTTGCCCTGGCGGCCTTCGAAATTGCGGTTGCTGGTGCTGACCGCAGTCTGCCCCGGCGCTACGAGGTCGCCGTTCATGGCGATGCACATCGAGCAGCCCGGCTCGCGCCACTCGGCGCCGGCGGCGCGAAAAATATCGTGCAGGCCTTCGGCTTCCGCATCGCGCTTGACCGCATCGGAGCCCGGCACCACCAACATGCGCACGCCGTCGGCAATGCGCCGGCCGCGCAATACGGCTGCGGCGCTGCGCAGATCCGAGATGCGCCCGTTGGTGCAGCTGCCGACGAAAACCACGTCGATCTTGTGGCCGATCAGGCGCTCGCCGGGCGCGAAGCCCATGTACTCGCGCGCCCGGTTTGACTGCGCTGAATCATCGCTCGGAACGCTGGCATCGATCGCCGCGCCCATGCCCGGGTGCGTGCCCCAGGTGATGCTGGGGCGGATGTCGGCGGCGGCAATCTCGACCACGCGATCGAAAGCGGCATCGGCATCGGTGACCAGCGTACGCCAGTCGGCGACAGCGCGTTCCCAGTCGGCTCCCTGCGGCGCCAGCGGGCGGCCTTTGAGATATTCGAAGGTGGTGTCATCCGGCGCCACCATGCCGCAGCGCGCCCCCGCTTCGATCGACATATTGCACAGGGTCATGCGCCCGTCCATGTCGAGCCCGCGAATCGCACTGCCGCGATATTCGATCGCATAGCCCGTGCCGCCTTCGACGCCGATCGCGCCAATCAGGTGCAGGATCACATCCTTGGCGCTGACGCCTTTCCCGAGCTCGCCTTCAACCTCGATCGCCATGCGCTTGGGCTTGCGCTGCAACAGGCACTGGCTGGCCATCACGTGGCCGACCTCGCTGGTACCGATGCCGAAGGCAATCGCACCGAAGGCACCATGCGTGCTGGTGTGGCTGTCGCCGCAGACGATGGTCATGCCGGGCTGCGTGGCACCGAGCTCAGGGCCGATCACGTGCACGATGCCGCGCGCGCCGCTGCCGAAATCGAGCAGGCGCACCCCAAACTCGGCGGCGTTCCGGCGCAAGGTTTCGACCTGGGTGCGCGTATCGGCGGTGTAGTACGGAAGCTCGCCATTTGCATCGGCCGGCAGCGTCGGCGTCGAGTGATCGAGCGTCCCGAGCGTACGGTCGGGGCGGCGCAATTTGAGCCCCCGCTCGCGCAGCTCAGAGAAAGCCTGCGGCGAGGTGACCTCATGGATCAGGTGCAGATCGACATAGAGAACCGCCGGTACCTCGGCGGTTTCTTCCACGACCAGGTGACGCTCCCAGACTTTGTCGAACAGCGTCTTGTTGTTGGTGGGTCTGCGCTGCGCGCGGCCGCTGCTCATGCAGCCAGCTCGTCCAGCGCACCAGCCGCCTTGATGCGTGCCTTGTGCTTGACCAGCCGGTTGGCGACATCGAGGTACGCGAGCGCGCTCGCTTCGAGGATGTCGGTACTGGTGCCGCGCCCGATGTGCTCGGCGCCATCCCATTCCGCTTCGACGGTGGCCTGGCCTTGAGCGTCAGACCCGAAACTGATGCTGCGGATATGGAAGCTGCGCAGCGTCATGTGCGCACCGATCGCCCGCGAAAGGGCGCGGAACAACGCATCCACCGGGCCATCGCCGACCGCCGCTTCGCAGACTTCGCCGCCGTCCGGCGTGGTCAGGCGCACGCTTGCAGTCGGCATGCGCGACTCGCCGGTCGCACTCTGGATCGACAGGCTTTTCAGCACGAAGCTCGAGTTGGTGCCGCCGGTGACGCTCAGCACCAAAGCCTCGAGATCCGCGTCGTAGACTTCCTTCTTCTTGTCGGCGAGCGTCTTGAACGCGCAGAAAACCTTGTCGGTCTCGACGTCGTCCAGCACATAGCCCATGCGGCCCAGCCGATCCTTCAGCGCATGCCGGCCGCTGTGCTTGCCCAGCACCAATTCCGACTTGGTGATGCCGACATCTTCCGGCCGCATGATCTCGTAGGTCTGGCGATGCTTGAGCATGCCGTGCTGGTGGATGCCGGCCTCGTGCGCGAACGCGTTGTCGCCAACGATCGCCTTGTTCCGCTGGACCTGCTGGCCGGTGATGCTCTGCAGCAGGCGCGAGGTCGGATAGAGCTTGCTGGTGTCGATGCTGGTGGTCAGGCCATAACGCTCCTGGCGCGTGCGCAGCACCATCACCAGCTCTTCCAGCGCGGCGTTGCCGGCGCGCTCGCCGATGCCGTTGATGGTGCACTCGACCTGGCGCGCGCCACCTTCCAGCGCCGCCAGGCTATTGGCGACGGCGAGGCCCAAATCGTTGTGACAGTGGCAGCTGAAGATCACGTTCTCGCTGCCCGGGATTTCGCGCTTGAGGCGGGCAAACAGCTCGCGCACTTCGTCCGGCGTGCTGTAGCCGACAGTGTCGGGCACGTTCAAGGTACGCGCGCCGGCGGCGATCGCGGCAGTGAAGATCTCGACCAGGAATTCCGGCTCGGTGCGGATCGCGTCCTCGGCCGAGAACTCGACGTCGTCAACGTAACTTTTTGCCAGCGTGACCGCCGCCACGGCCGCATCGATCACCTGGTTGCGATCCATGTTGAGCTTGTGCAGGCGGTGCAGCGGCGAGGTCGAGATGAAGGTGTGGATGCGCGGGCGCTCGGCATGCTCGATCGCCCGTGCGCAGGCTTCGATGTCGCCACGCGTGGCACGCGCGAGACCGGCGATCGAGGCGCGGCGCACTTCGCGCGCAATCGACGCCACCGCGTTGAAATCATCCGGACTCGCCGATGGGAAACCCGCCTCGATCACGTCCACACCAAGCTCCGCGAGCGCGTGCGCCATGCGCCGCTTGCCGCGCGGATCCATCGAGAAACCCGGCGCCTGCTCGCCATCACGCAAGCTGGTGTCAAAGACAATGACGCGGTTGGGTTCGACTGCTTGCGTGGACATTTGGCGCTCCTTGAAAAGCGAAAAGCCCCGCCTCGTTTCCGAGGTGCGGGGCTTTTGGGTTCTTTCGATCCTGTTGCTGCTAGGGGTTTCCTACGCAGCCGCCGCGCACCTTGGGAGAGGGCGCAAGAAGTCGAAGCGCAAGCGCGAACCGACCCGAAAGGCCGTTCCCCACTTTGGTGCGCTGCGTCATGAATTTCATGGTGCGACTGTGCGACCGATTTGTGGGCGTTGTCAACCTAGAGGGACGAAGGTACCAGTTGCTAGCGCTCACGTGGGTCCGGACCAAGTCCGGACCCAATAGGCAATTGGCCGGGAAACCGTACGGGCAAAGTCCGGCCCCACGCCCAGCAGCAGCCCACGCCCGCCACCCCCCCCAAGCGGCACAGGCC
>JANPJV010000084.1:0-19782 GCA_031425695.1 Rhodanobacteraceae bacterium
CAGCGCAGACCCACCACCAGAAAGGAACAACTATTTGCGCTGGAGCTCGTCGCGAAAGAGATCGACCACGGACTGGAAGGCGTCGCGGTTGGATTCGTTCATTTCGATCAGGACTTCGTGCGCCTTGAGGATGGTCGCCGATGAACACTGGCGCTCGCCACATTCGACCTCCATGGCATGCATCTTCAGCGCGCCGAGCGGGCGATCGGTTGGCGCGTCGACGATCGTGAACACCTGGTCCAGGCACAGGCTGCACAAAAGCTGGTTGATCTCGGGGTTCGTCGAGAACAGCGTCGGCGCAGCCAGCGAGCGGCTCAGCAGCGCGCGGGCGATGCTGGCAAGCAGGCCGATGACCGTGCTGTCCATGAAGCTGACTTCGGTGAGATCGATCACGACGGCCGTGATCTCGAGTGTTTCCGGCTCGAACAGGCGCTCGATCAGCGCGTCGAGCGGCGCGGCCGTGTCATGGCGCAGCTCACCCGACAGCTTGAGGTAGCCGACCCCGTCGTGCACGGCATAGCCGATCGCATCGTTCATGCTGGCGGCCCGTCACGTACGATCATGAGCATGGTCAGGTCGTCCGGCAGCTGTCCTTCGGGCTGCATCGCCAAGCGGACCCGCACCTCGTCGAGGCTGCCGACGTCCACGCCGAGACAACGCCGCAAGCGCTCGATGCGGGCGTCGCTGCTGGGCTCGTCGAGCACTTCCAGCACCCCGTCGGAACAGAGCAGCAAGCGCATGAGCGGCGGCAAGGCGAGCGTCTGGTTGAGGTACTGGCTCGACTCGAACAGGCCCACCGGGGTGCTCCGGGAGACCAGGTAACGCGTTGATTGCACATCGGCGAGCAACGGATACGGCACGGCGCCCGCATTCGCGTAGCGCATGCGGTGCGCCTTGATGTCGAGCACCGCGTAGAAAATCGCGATGTGCTTGCCGACGTTTTCGCGCAGGATCTCGTGGTTGAGCTGCCCGAGCAGTTGGCTTGGATCGTCGATCGCGGAAGGCTGGCCGTGACGGTGGGCTTCCAGTGCGGTGGTCAGGAAGCGCTTCAGGTAGACAGTCACGAAGGCCGAAGCCACGCCGTGTCCGGAGACGTCGGCGATATAGAACCCGATGCGGTCGGCGTCGATCATGAAGTAGTCGACGAAGTCGCCGCTCATGAATTCGGACGGCATCAGCAGGTGCGAAAACTCGTACTCACCCTGGCGCCAGTGCTGCTGCGGCAGCAGCTTGAACTGTACCCGGCGGCCAGCGCGCTCCCCTTGTTCCAGCGCCGCCAGTGACTTCTTCAGGCGCGCATTGGAGAGCTCGAGCTCGCGGGTCCGACGGGCCACCTTGTGCTCGAGCTCGAGGTTCAGCGCCGCAACCTCCACCAGCGCCAGGTAACCGCGCAACGCCGCCACCACCGCGGTCGACAGCTTCTGCGCCGTGAGCTCGGTCTTTTCCTTGTAGTCGTTGATGTCGTATTCGAGGATGACCTGTCTCTCGGGCGCCTGCCCGGGCTGCCCGGTGCGCAGGATGATGCGCACCAGGTCGTTGTGCAGGTCATCGCGAATGAAGCGCACCAGCTTGAGGCCGGCGTCGTCCGATTCCATCACCACGTCGAGCAGGATCAACGCAATGTCGTCGTGCTGTTCGAGTACGCGCTGTGCTTCGGCACTGCTGTGGGCGGAAAGGAAGGACAGATTGCGGTTGCGAAAGCGCAGCCCGCTGAGGACCATCACAGTGACGCCATGGATCGCCGGCTCGTCGTCGACGATCAGCAGCTTCCAGGACGCCAGCGGTTCTTGAGCTTCGTCATCAGCCAGCAACAGCGGCCGATCGTCGCCAAGCAATCCCGGGATCATCGAGTCGGCCCCTTCCGGACGCATGAGGCTGCTGGCAGCCGGCCTATCGGTATTCGCTGCGCGGAGCAGCCTTCCCTTCGGTGTGGCCGCGTGACGGCAGTCACGTGATGATACGTGCTCGCATGCGAGGTTTGATGAAACGCAATGGTCACAGTCCGTAAGGTATGTGGTGGCGATGCGCATGGAGCCCGAAAAGCTAACAGCAAAAATGCATATTCTCGACAGGGCAATCGGTACGCTGGTGTTCAGTCCGCCACGCTTCCTAGGCGTCGGCCAGTCGGAGCACACGCCATGAACGGTTTTCGCCGCGCAGACCATCGCAGCAGTCATGCCAGTCGTCCGGCTCCCATCCGGGGGGTGTGCGTTTTCCTCGCCGCCATGGCCGTGGCGATGCTCGCCGCAGCCTCCAAGCTTGAACAGCCGCCAGTTCAGGTGCCGGATGTCGATCTCAGCATGAGCGTTGCCGCCAGCGAGTGATGTCGGTCGTTCGTTCTTGGTTGAGGCTGTTGGCACCAGAAGCGACGCGCGCTCATGTCGTCGGTTTAGCAAGCTTGGCAGCGGCCTTGGATTTCACCTTGCGATCGTCGCTTTCTTTGAGGACCGCCGTGTAGCGCTCGACAAATAGCTTGGCCGGGATGCGGCGGATGGCCTCGCCGATCACGTCGAGCGGCACCTCATCGAGCTTCTTGAAGCGCACGCACGACTTGCCCATGTCGAGCTTCTTGCCGGTCGCGGCCCAGGCGTCCCGGAACCATCGTGCGTCAGCCGTTTCCTCGCTGCGGTCATCTTCGCAGCCACAGTAAACGCCCATCAGGTACAGCGAGATGTACTGCTTCTGCGATGCGATGCCGGCGAAGGGCAATGGCTGCTTCGGATCGCAGTGGTAGCCGGCCGGAAATACCGAATGCGGCACGTAGTAGCCAATCATCCCGTACTGGATGCCCTCCTCGTATCCCGGCCCCAGGTTGGCAAGGATGACCGTGCGCAAGGCCTCGATCGCCGCGCGCCGCTCGGGCGGAAGCGACGCCAGGTATTCGGCAACGCTGGTGATCCTGGTTGGCATGGCTGTCTCCGCGCGGTTGATCGGTGAAGATTATCGGTCCGGGCCGTGTGTTCGCCACCGAAGGTCAACTGCGGCACACCACCCGCCCCGCATTTGCATACACATTCATCTGTTCGCCCCGGGCAAAGGCGATCAAGGTGATGCCGGTGCTTTCGGCAAAACGGATGGCCAGGGCGGTGGGAGCTGAGATCGCGACGAGGATCTCGATGCCGGCCATGGCGGCCTTGTGGACGAGCTCGTAGCTCGCGCGTGAGCTGAGCAGCAGGAAGCCGGGTTGGAGCGGCGCACGGGCGCGGGCGCCGATCAGTTTGTCGAGCGCGTTATGGCGGCCCACGTCTTCGCGCACGAGCAGCCCCGATGGACTCACCCAGGCCGCCGCATGAACGCCGCCGCTGCGCAGGTTCATGGGCTGCAAATTCCCCAGCGCCGCGCATGCGGCTGCGATCGCGCCGGGTGTCACCGACTGCGTCATCGGTACCGTGGGCGCCGGGCGCAGCGCGCTCGCCAGCGACTCGGTGCCGCACAGCCCGCAGCCGCTGGTGCCGAGCAAGCTGCGTCGGCGTGATTGCAGCATGTCGAAACGGGCATCGTCCAGCGCGATCTCGACCACCCAGCCCTGCGACTGTTCGCGCACCGCGAGGATGTCCATCTCACCGGGCTGCTCGACAATGCCTTCGCCGAGGCTGAAGCCCAGCGCGAAGTCGCTGAGATCCGTCGGTGTCGCCAGCATCACCGCATGCGCGACCCCGTTGTATTCGAACGCGATCGGCCATTCCTCGATGACCCAGTCGGTGCCGCCCGCGCGCGTGTTTCCGCGCAGCCGCGTGAGCTCGATCGCGCTGAGGGCGCCACGCGACACCGTTATCCGGCCACGGTGCCGGGCGCGCTCACGCTCAAGCGCACCGGGATCGACTTGGACGCTGGCGTGCCCGAGCGTTCGGCGACGTGGTCGAGCGGCACGAGCGGGTTGGTTTCCGGGAAATAGCTGGCGAGGCAGCCGGGTGGGATGTCGTACTCGACCAGCGTGAAACCAAGCACGCTGCGCTCGCCGTCGTGCCAGAGCGAATGGATGTCGACCAGCGAACCTGCCTTCAACCCGAGCCGCGCCAGGTCGGCAGCGCAGATGAAGCACACGCGGCGCAGGCCGAGCACGCCGCGGTAGCGATCGTCGAGCCCGTAGATGGTGGTGTTGTACTGGTCGTGCGAGCGCACCGTCATCAGTTGCAGCACGTCAGTCGCAGCAGCGTTCGCGGCCAGCGGATGCGCGAAAAAGCGGGCTTTTCCGCCTGGATTCGGGAACACCCGCTCGCGACACGGATGCCGCAGGTGAAAGCCGCCGGTGGCGCGCACCCGCGCGTTGAAATCCTCAAAGCCCGGAATCACTGCGGCAATCGCGTCACGGATGCGATCGTAGTCGGCGCCCAGCTCGGCCCAGGGAACGCAGCTCTGCGGCAAGGCTGCCTGTGCCAGGCGCGCGACGATCGCGGGCTCCGAGAGCAGGTCCGGCGCCGCGGGTGGCTTGATCCCGGCCGACAGGTGGACCATCGACATCGAATCCTCGACCGTGACCGCCTGCTCCACCCCGCCCTGCAGATCGGTCTCGCTGCGGCCCAGGCACGGCAGGATCAGCGCCTCCCGCCCATGCACCAGGTGCGAGCGATTGAGCTTGGTCGAGACGTGCACGGTCAGCTCGCAGTTGCCGAGCGCCTGGGCCGTCTTGGCGGTGTCGGGTGTGGCTGCGGCAAAATTCCCGCCCATCGCGAACAGCACGCGCGCGCGCCCGTCGAGCATCGCCTGGATGCCCTCGACCACGTCGAAGCCGTGCGCGCGGGGCGGCTGGAATCCGAAGCGCGCGCCAAGCCGGTCCAGAAACGTGGCGGTGGGCTTCTCGTAAATGCCCATGGTGCGATCACCCTGCACGTTCGAGTGCCCGCGCACCGGGCACGGCCCCGCACCCGGCTTGCCGATGTTGCCCTTGAGCAGCAGCACGTTCATCAGCATCTGGATGGTGGCTACGGCGCGGCGGTGCTGGGTGATGCCCATGCCCCAGCAGAAGATCGTTGCCGGGCTCGCGCAATAGATCGCCGCAGCCGCCTCGATCTCGGCACGAGTCAGTCCGGACTGGGCTTCGATCTCGGCCCAGCTCGCAGCGCCGATGTCGGCGGCGAATATCTCGAAGCCCTCGGTGTAGCGGTCGATGAATTCGCGGTCGACACTGCCGCGCTCGACCACCACGCGCGCGATTCCCGTCAGCAGCGCCAGGTCGCCGCCGATGCGCGGCTGGTAGTAGTGCGAAGCAATTTGCGTGCTGCCGCCGGTGAGCATGTCGCGCGGGCTCTGCGGATGCGCGAAACGTTCGAGTCCGCGCTCGCGCAAGGGATTGAACGCAACGATGCGACAGCCGCGCTTGCTCGCGTCGCGCAGCTCGCCGAGCATGCGCGGGTGGTTGGTGCCGGGGTTCTGTCCAAAGATGAAGATCGCCTGCGCCAGCTCGAAATCCTCCAGCGTGACCGAACCCTTGCCACTACCGATCTGCTCGGTCAGCGCCACGCCGGAGGATTCGTGGCAGAGATTCGAGCAGTCCGGCAGGTTGTTGGTGCCGAATTCCCGCACGAACAATTGATAGAGAAACGCCGCCTCGTTCGACGTGCGCCCGGAGGTGTAGAACAGCGCCGCGTTCGGCGACGGCAGCGCATGGAGCCGCTGCGCGATCAGCGCGAATGCCTGGTCCCACGCGATGGGCAGATAGCGATCGCTGGCTGCGTCGTAACGCATGGGCTCGGTCAGGCGGCCATTTGCTTCCAGCCACAGATCGTCCTGCGCGGCCAGTTCGCTCACGGTATGCGCCGCGAAGAAATCGCGCGTGACCCGCTTCGCCGTTACCTCCGCCGCGACCGCCTTGACCCCGTTCTCGCAGAACTCGAAGGTCGAATTTGGATTGCGATCCGGCCACGCACAACCAGGACAGTCGAAGCCTCGATCCTGGTTCGTCCGCAACATCGCCCGCGCCCCGCGCCCGACCACCCCTTCCTCGCGCAGCGCCTGCCACGACCGCTTCAGCGAATCCCAGCCACCCGCCGGCCGCGTATACGGAGCAATGCGTTTCTCGGTCATGGCGTTGTAAGCAAGGTCTGCAGGAGAGCGAAGTGAAGCAGATCAACCTCAAAGCATCCACAGATTACACAGATGAAAAGCGGATAGAGCTGATTTAAAGCTTGGATTCGGTCACGGGTCGCGCAGCTGCCGGGGTTTGTGACGCAAACCCATCTGAGGCTTCTAACCTGCGTTCATCCGCCCCTTCTTTGCTTCAATCTGCGTAAATCTGTGGATGCTTTGAGGTTGACCTGCTTCACTCTGCGCATATTGTGCAAGCAATGCCCGTGGTCTTTCCCTCACTTTTCTTCGAACTTCCGGTGTTCATGATGCGCACGCTACTGTTTCTGGGACTTCTCGCCGTCATGCCTTTCGGGTTCTCGCAGAATCTAACCACGGACGAGCGGGTCATCTTCCTGCCGGTCACGGCGAAGGTGCTGGATGACGGCAAGGTCGAGGCGCGCGTTGACGCATGGGTGTTCGAGCATGAGCATCGCCCCGGGCTGAGCAAGCTGCTGGCACGCTATCTCGATGTCGATCTCGACGGGATCACCGACTCGGAACGCGAGCGTTTCTATCAGCGCACGCAGCTCTTTCGTGTCGATTCCCAGAATTCGATGGTGCTGCGCATCAAGCTCGACGGGCAGGAGCACGGCTTGCCGCTCACCGCCAACGGCGGGCGCTCGCGCACGCGGCTGACGCTGGAAACCAAGGTACCGGATGACCGGGTCAGCTGGCTCGAATACGAAGTCGTCCTGCGGGGAGGAGACGATCGCGTCTTTAAAGGCCGCACCATGGTCGTGCCGCAACACGGCCTGAGCGTCGTCTCCGACATCGACGACACCATCAAGTACTCGAATGTGCTGAAGAAGAAGCTGCTGCTACTCAACACCTTCGCGCGCGAATTCCATGTCGCGCCCTGCATGGCCGAGCGCTATCAACAGATTGCCGCGACCGCGCACGCGCCTGCCTTCCACTACCTGTCCTCCAGCCCGATCCAGCTATACCCGCCGCTCGCCGAGTTCCTGGTCGCTGGGGGATTTCCGGAGGGTAGCGTGCACCTGCGCGAATCGACGTCGATGGGCAATGTGGTTCCCGAGGAAGGCGAGTCACAGGCGCACAAGCTCGATACCTTGCGCATGCTGCTGGCCGACTTTCCGGATCGGAAGTTCCTGCTGATCGGCGATTCGGGCGAGCTTGATCCCGAGATCTACGCGACCATCGCGCGCGAATTTCCCCGGCGTATTGTCGCCATCCGCATCCGCGACGTGACCGGTGATCCACGCGAATCCGAACGCTACGAGCGCGCGTTCGCCAAGGTCGCGCCAGAGCTCTGGAGCCTCTTCAGCGATACGCCACGCTGGCAACCTTTCGGACCGCCGGGCGCACCCGGCGAAGTGGTCAGCGTGCCGGCGCAGCTGCCCGCGCCCGATTGCCTGGCGCCGTAGTATCCGGTCCTGGTTCCGCATGAGGAAACCCATGAAACACGTGTTCCTGCTCGCACTCTTCGCGCTCACGCCGGCCGTCGCCGCCGACCAATCTGAACACCCGATCGAGGTCGAGCTGCAGCGCTGCACGGACACGGCCAACAGCAATCACGGGATGCGTAATTGCATCGACACGGCAGCGGCGGCCTGGGACAAGGACCTCAATCGCGCCTGGGGCGAGCTCATGGGCCTGCTGGGGCCAGCGGAGAAGGAGCTCGCACGTGTGGCCCAGCGAAAATGGGTCGCGTTCCGCGACGCCGAGATCGCCGCCCTTGACGCGAGCTACGGCGCGATGGAAGGCAGCATGTACCAGCTCATGCACGCCGATGCGATCGCCGCGCTGACCAGCGATCGCGCCAGCCATTTGCAAAACGTGCTCGAGGCGAAGAGGGCGAATTTGCAGGCCGGGTCGTAGGCGCACGTCGGCAAACCTTGGCCTCGGCACTTCGAGCGCAAAGCGGGCCGGCGCCCCCGGCCATTACAGCCGCTATCCATGCAGGCGCAAGGCTTCTGGGGCTTTCTCATCGTGCTCGCGCGGAGTGGAAACGGCTGGCGGTGGCGACCATGGTCAACTCGACAGCGATCCTGGCGCCGGCTCGAATTTGCCAACTGCCGTCGGTGAGTCGCTGCACGTCTGCAGGATTGTCGATGGCCTCATAGCGGCGCTCCACTTCGAAGCCATGCTGGGCCGCCGTGGGTTCCAGCGAGCGCGGGGGGTAGTCCATGCCGATTCGATAGTAGGGGCGGTCGGGGCCTTCCTTGGAGATCAGCAGCGGTCCTACTGGACTGTGGCCGGCCAACCAGGCGCGACGCGACTGCGCGCATCGCACCTGATTGAAGCTTTGGCGGGTGAGCGACGACGTCTTATTTGAGGTCGAGCTTGCGGATCATTTCGCTGCCGAGGATCTCGCGCATCTTGCCGCGCTCGATGCCGGCGGCGGTCGCAGCAGCGCGATCTTTGCCGGTCACTTCCATCGCAACTTTTTCATTGCGGTCGGCGATGCCATCGAATGCAGCCATGTTGGCGTAGGTCACGACGAGATACATGTCCGGATCGTTGGGCGACCGCGCCATCGTCCGGTAGACCTCGTAGTTGACCACATTTCCAGCCTTCTTCTGTGCCTCCATTACCGGCTTGTATTCCTTGGCCAGATAGCCCATGTACGCCTCGCCCTGCCCGTCCATGATCTTCACCGACGTCACCACGGAAACCGTCCCCTCGGTGTACACACGATCTTGCGCGAACAGCGACGAACTGGCGCACAGCAACAGCGGAACCGACATCCAGACTGGCATACGCATGAGCTTCCCCCGTTATGCATTGGTGCGGGACGATTCCCGCACCGGGGACGTTACGCCGTACGCTGTTCATAATCAATTCACAGTGATCCCGGTCACACTTTCCGCAACGACACGCGGAAAAAGCGAGCGTGTTCAAGACGGCTTCAAGAGGGTCGGGGAGTCTTGTCGCGGGCACGAGACTTGGGCGAAAGTTCCATCAATAGCCCTGGACGACTCTCCCCTGGCGTAGCGTCCCATGCGCGCGGCTTCCGCCCTACCGGACCTCGGCCAAGCGCACGCGATCATCTAACCGTGATCAAAATCAGGCGAGATGCCTGTCGGGCCGACGGCGCAAAGCGGGTCAACGTCGTCCTGAGTGACGTCGAGCTGGCGATCCCTGGTCGCTACGACGCTTTCGCGGGGGAAATAGCTGGCAAGGTTCCCTGCCGGCGCTCCCAATTGAAAAATGACTTGACGAGCCGGTGGTCTTGGCACGCCTCGCTGAAGGGGACGTCCAGTACCAGCTTTCTCCGAGACGATGTCCAATTGAATCCCAAGTATTGTGTCGTGGAGTCATAACGCGCACCGATGCGCCGGTAGCAAACCGATCGCCAGCAGGATCACCACGCTGTTGGTGTCGGTGCCGGGAAAAGCCGCTGCTGGGCCTTTCCCAAAGCGCAACCGACGACCGAAATCTCTCACCGCAAGAACCTCGTGCCGAGTCAACCCAGCCAAACCCCCCGCATCGGCATCAGCATGCGCGCCCTGCCAGCCGATCCAGGCGGCTTGGGAGCCGCGCGGGCGCCCGGCTGGTGGCTGCATCAGTCGCTCGCGTCAGCCTGCACTGCCTACGGTGCCGAAGCCTGGCCCTTGCCACCATTCGAAGTGGGCTCTGCGGGCGAGGATGCGCGCTCGCGCATCGCGTTCCTCGATGCGCTGATTCTCGGTGGCGGCGGCGATCTCGCCGTCGACGCACGAGGATTTCGTGCGGCAGGTGACCTTCCGCTGCGCGACCAGTACGAATATGCCTTGCTCGACGCCGCGCTCGCGCGGGGCGTCCCGGTGCTGGGCATCTGTCGCGGCGCGCAACTGATGCAGCTGGCTGCGGGTGGATCACTGGAGGCACCGACCGAAGCGGCGGACACACCGACACTCCACTGCGACCGCCACCGGTATCTTGACCTGCGCCATCCGATCGAGCTGCGGCCGGGCGGGCTGCTGTCCGGCAGCGACTGGCGTTGCAACTCCTCCGTCAACTCCGCCCACCGCTGGAAGATCCGACAGCTCGCGCCAGGCTTGCGTGTCGAGGCTGTCTGCCCCATCGATGGCACGATCGAAGCCTTCAGCAACGTCGAGCAGCACCTGCTGGGGACGCTCTGGCATCCCGAGTTTGACTTGCAAAATCGGCAGGTATTCGAAGCTTTTCTGGCTTTGATGCATTCGCCGGGAACTGCGGGCGCCGGTCGCTGACCAACACGGCAACGGGGTCGATACGATTGGGGACAGTTTGCCGCAATGGCTGCATAAATCAGCGGCGCTCGACTGGCTGCGCTTGGCGCGCATCGGTGCGCGCGTGCCGGCCTATTGCACCCTGAGCTGGGCCGCGTGGGTCGCAGATCCAGCCGGCGAGCTGGGCGCGCTGCGCCGGCGCTTTGCCGGACTGCGCCTGGCTGTTCGCAGCGACCGCATGGGCGAAGATGCGGGTCACGCGGGCAGCTTCCTCAGCCTCACCGACGTCCCAGCTGAGGGTGCAGCGCTCGAGTCCGCTATTCGCCGCGTGTTCGCCAGTTACGGCGACGCGCGGCCAGGCGACCGGGTGCTCGTCCAGCGCTATGTGAAAAACGCTGCGATGGCGGGGGTCGCGGCCAGCCGCGCATTGCCGCTCGGCGAGGCTTATCAGGTGTATTCCTGGGTTCATTCCAGCCCCAACAGCGCGGTGACGGGCGCTGCCTCGCAATGCTGGACGGCGTACGACTACGCTGGGACGACGCCCGGCCTGGCGCGACCAGCCCCGCCGCTGATCGCACGCTTGCGCGCCCTGCTCGATACGATCAAGGCAGCTTGCGGCGGCGAGATCGAAATTGAATGGCTCTGGAAGCACGGGCGTTTGCACATCGTGCAACTGCGTGAGCTGCGCATCCAGCCGTCGCCCGCCCAGGACCGCGAGCTGGGCCGACGCTTGCGCGTGGCATCGCGCGCGCTGACCCGCAGCTGCACCGACGCTCCCGAGGGCGAGCTACTGGGCCTGATGCCGGACTGGAATCCGGCCGAATTGCTCGGCGCACACCCGCGCCCGCTCGCGCTCGATGTCTTCGCACACCTCATCACCAACCGCAGCTTTTCCGAGGCGCGCGCGGCGCTCGGCTACGCGGACACGCCTGGCGCACTGCTGGCTCCGATCGCCGGCCGGCCCTACGTGCGGGTTTCCCGCAGCCTGCATTCACTGCTGCCACGCGCGCTCGATGCGCACGCTCGAACGGCCATCGTCGACACGCAGCTCGCACGCTTGCAGGCGCAGCCGCAGCTGCACGATCGTGTCGAATTCGAGATCGCGACGTCGAGCTTCGAATTCGGACAAGACTGGCGCACGCGACTCGACGGGCTCCCGCGCGGAACGGTCGACCTTCTCGCAGCAGCATTGCGCGCCCAGGTGCCGCAGCTGTTCGACGTCGATGCGCTGCATCGCGAACAGGAGCGTTCGCGCTTTGCGCTACGCCAGCACCTGCGTTGGCCGACGCCGGACGCGCCGCTGGCCGACTGGTGGCGCGTCCTCGAGCAATTGCGCCGGCGCCACGCGGTCTCCTTCGCACAGTCGGCACGGCGCTGTTTCGCGTTAGAGGCGCTGCTGCGCTCCGCGGTGCGCGAGGGTGCCTGCCAGCTCGACGAATTGCAGCGCTGGCGCAGTGACGCGGCCCACCTGCAAGCGGTGCTGGCGCGTGGGTGTGCCGAGAGCACGCCGTGGCGCGAGGCGCTGCGGCCGGGCACATTCGAGATCACGCATTTGCGTTATGGCGACTGGCAGCTCCCGCCGCAAAGCGGTGGCGAGCCCAAGGCGCAGCGCTCTCACCTCACTCCGGCCACGGCCGCCGCGCTCGACCGGCTCGGTCGTACGCACGGCCTCGCACTTGATGCGCAGACGCTCTTCCGCGGCTTCGCACTCGCCCACCAGGCGCGCGACTGGGGCAAGCTCGCCCTCTCGGTCGAGCTCTCGCACGGGCTGGAAGCGCTGGCGGCCATGGCGGCGCGACGAGGGCTCGGCCGCGCAGCGTTGTCGTGGCTGCGCGCAGGCCAGCTCAAGGATGACCGCGCTGCCTCTTGGGACGCGCACGTGGCCGCTGCGGAGAAGCGCCACGCCGCCGATGCGCTGCTGCGCATGCCGCCACTGCTCAGCGCGTCGAGCGAACTAACCCGGGTCATCCTGGCGCCTGGCGCCCCCGTCTATCTCGGCCATGGGCGCGTCCATGCGCGCGTGCACGCGATCGATGCGCACTCGACGCCGCAGTCCCTGCCGGCCGGTGCCATCGTGGTCATGGAACGCTGCGAACCGGGCTTCGACTGGATCTTCCTGCGCCAGCCGGCGGCCATCGTCACTGCTTTCGGCGGCCCGAATGCGCACGTGGCGCTGCGGGCACATGAGGTCGATTGCCCGGCGCTGCTCGGTGTCGGCCTCGATGCATGCGCGCGCATTGTTCGTTGTGATGCACTCGACATCGATTTTGAGCTTGGCTGGTGGCGACCGGCGCTTGCTCCTGTTCCTCGTGGGTCCGGACCTGGTCCGGACGCTCTCCAATCCAACAGCGTTCGGACAAGGTCCGAACCCACGCAAAGCACCCACTTCGACCCATGACCTCCGTGCAAACCACCATCGATTGGGATTACTCCGAGCTCGCGCCGTGGTACGAGCTGCGCGCGCCCTATGCCACCGCGGCGCTCGAACACTTGCTGCGCGACTGCGGCATCGCCACCGACAGCCACGTCGTCGAGATCGGCGCCGGCACCGGACGACTGACGCGCTGGCTCAGCGCGCGCGGGAAACGGGTCGACGCCATCGAGCCATGCGGCCCGATGCGCGAGATCGGCATCGCGCTCGCGCCTCCCGCCGTGCGCTGGCACGACGGCACGGGCACGGCAACCGGGCTCGACGATGGCTGCGCGCAGCTGGTTGCGTACGGATCTTCGTTCAATGTGCTGGAGCCGCACGCGGCGATTGCCGAGGCCCTGCGCCTGCTGGGCGACGACGGTCACGTCCTGCTGCTCTACAACCACCGCGCGCTCGACGACGAACTGCAGGCGCGCACCGAGGCGCTGTTTCGCGCCCATATCCCGACCTACTCGGGCGGCAGCCGGCGCCAGGATCCGCTGCCGGCGTGGGCCGCGCATGCCCGCGTCAGCGCGGTCCGCGAAGGCGCCGAGCGCATCCGCGTGCGCCAGCCGCTACGGGATTTCGTCGACGGCTTCCGCGCCCACGGCACGCTGATCCGCCAGCTCGGGGATGGTCTCGACGCGCTGCTGCAGCGACTGCACGATGCGCTTGCGGCCGACTGCGCCGACGGCATCATCGAGGTGCCGTTCGATACTCGCGCCTGGTGTTTCAAGGTAGCGCCGCCATGCAGGTAATCATCCTGGCCGCCGGACGCGGCTCGCGGCTCGGCGCGCGCGCACAACCGCTGCCGAAATGCCTGACGCCGCTGCGCGGGCGCGCGTGGCTCGACTGGCAGCTCGACGCGCTGCTCGCGGCCGGCGCCACCACGATTACGCTGGTCAGCGGACATGCCGCCGAGCGGATCGAGCCCCGTGCCGCGATCACCCGCATCATCCACCACGCCGTTTGGGCCGAGACCGGTCCCGTCGCCAGCCTGTACTCGGCACTCGACCCGCATGACGACGATCAAGAGTTGCTGGTGGCCTATGCCGATTGCCTCTGGCATCCGGATTGGATCGTCCGCCTGCGCGAGGCGGCAGCTGGGATAGCGATGAGCAGCGATCTTGCCTGGTCGCTGCTGTGGCGCGAGCGCTTTGTCGATCCGCTGGCGGATGCGGAATCACTGCGCCTGCGGCCGCTTTCAATCGATGAACGCGAACGCTGGGCGCTGCGCGAGATCGGTTCCAGGGTGCGCGACGCGTCCGCCATCGAAGGCCAATTCATGGGCCTCGTGCGGATTTGCGGAAGTGCACGAAAGCGCTTGCGCGAACGCCTGCAATCCATGCCGGACGATGCACGCAACAAACTCGACATGACGGCCCTGCTGAGCCTCCGGATTGTTTCCGGCGAGGACATCGAAGTCGTTTCGGGCGTGGGCGCGTGGATCGAGCTCGATCACGCATCCGACCTCGCCCTGTACGAGCGCATGAGCGCCGATACCGCGTGGTTGCACGACTGGCGCCAGCCACCGCGCTGGCCGCCGGGGCAAATGGCTCAACGCGCCGCATGAGTCGCATCTTCTGGATCACTGGCGTCGCCGGCAGCGGCAAGAGCTCGTTGGCGCGTGCGCTGTGCGAGTGCTGGCCCGGCGCGCGTCCGCCGGTGCATCTCGATGGCGACCGCTGGCGCGAGATCCTCGGCGCGCTCGGTCGCGGCTACGAGCCCGACGACCGCCGCGCCATTGGCCTGGCGCTGGCACGGCTCACCCTCGAGCTCGCCGCACAGGGACTCGATGTGGTGACCTCGACCATCTCTGCGCACGCCGAGATCGGTGCGGTGCTGGAGCAATCGACCGTTCCGGTTGTGCGCGTGCGCATGCTGGCAGCGGTGGAGACGCTGCAATTGCGTCGGCCACATCTGCACCGTGACCTCGCGGGGCACGAGCCGTGGCCGTTCGTCGTCGACCGTGAGCTCTGGAGCGACCGTGGTGAGTCACCGATCGAGCTGGCAGAGCAGCTGCGGTGATTTTTCGAGGGCAGCAGCACCCGGGCATGCCCGGCTATCGCCAGTATGAAGTCGACATTGCCTCCGCCGAATTGCCGTGCGGCGCGAGTTGGATCGCCAACGTGTTGCTCGAGCTCGGGCTGCCGATTTTCAATCCGTGGGGTGCCGACACCCGGGCTGAATGGCACTGCCTGGGATTGCGGCGCTTCCGCTACCGGCGTGCCGACGAAGGTTGGCGGCGCCTGCTGCCAGGCCTGCGCGATCAGCGCCTGTTCGATTTGCGCGCGCGCCCGTTGCCGCGCGTGGGCCACCACTGGCCGCGGCAATATCGACCCTTGCCGGCCATCCTGGTCATCCGCGATCCCCGCGACGCGCTCTACTCGGCCTGGCGCCGCGAGCGCAAGCTCGGTGCAATTCCGGCCGAGCTCAGCTTCATCGACTTCATCAACGCGCCCTTCCGCCATTGGCCCCTGAGCTGGGCGGGATACCTCGCGCTGCACACGGAAAGCTGGCTGCGGCAGGTCGGGTCGGGCGGCGGGCTGGTACTGCGCTTCGAGGACTTCAAGGCGCGGCCGCTGGAGCAAGCAGAGCGCGTGCTCGACTTCCTGCGCGTTCGCACTCGCCCGGGGCAGGTCGAACACGCCGTCGTGGCCTCCGACCACGCGCAGATACAGACCGCAGAAGCCGAACTGCTCGCCCGCGGCAGCGTTCCCAGTGCGCTGCTCGCCGGTGGTGCAGTGGATGAATGGCGAACGCATTTCGATGCCGATGCGCATGCCGCACTACCACAGTGGATCTGGCCGGTTTTTGAGTCAATCGGCTACCAGCCGGAGCTCATCGGCGCAGAGTTGCCGCGGCCGGGATTGGAGGTGCTGCCTGGGCTGCAAGAGCAGCTGGAACTGAAGCCGGGAGCACCGGCCGGGAGAATGCTGGCTGAGCTGCTGGCGTGATCGCTTTTGTGGGAGCAGCCATGGCTGCGATTCTTCCTGCTCCGGCTTGTCTGGTCGTAAAGAACCGAGCAAAGCATCGCAGCCATGGCTGCTCCCACGAAGCGCGACGGCGGGCGGTGTCACGTAGCGCCTAATTCTCACGCGGCTCAACCCGTCGCCTCGCGGGCGCAACGTGACCTACGTATGCTCGTTCGCAACAATCCCTTCGGATCGCCCATGCCGGACACATCCCCTACCCCACTCCGCATCGTCGTCCTCGGCGGTGGCACGGCCGGCTGGATGGCGGCAAGCCTGTTGGCGAAGCGGCTGGGAGAACGGGTCGCGGTCAGCGTGCTGGAGTCTCCTGAGATTGGAATCATCGGTGTGGGCGAAGGCTCGACACCGCAGCTGAAAGCCTTTTTCGACACACTCGGCATCAGCGAATCGGATTGGATGCCGCGCTGCAACGCGACCTACAAGGTGGGCATTGGTTTTCATGGCTGGTCGCAGCGACCGGGGTTCGAACAGTACTTCCATCCGTTCCCGAACGAGGTCGACGAGCGCACTGCGCCGGCGTTGTATTTCAACAGCGTGATTCGCCGTCGCGGTGCCAATGTCGTCGCCCATCCGGATCACTTCTTTCTGAGCTGCGAACTCGCGCGCCAGCGGCTGGCACCGCTGCCGGCCTACTCGTTTCCATTCCGCAGCTACTACGGCTATCACTTTGACGCGCAGCTGATCGGTCGCTACCTGCGCGAGCATTCGACCGCGCGCGGCGTGCGCCACATCGAAGGCACGGTCGGCGAGGTCGAACAGCACGAGGATGGTCGGATTCGCGCCTTGCTGACGCGCGACGGTCGCCGCATCGAGGGCGATTTCTTCATCGATTCGAGCGGCTTTCGCTCGCTGCTGCTGCAGGGCGCGCTGCAAGTTCCCTTCTGCCCATTCGCCGAGAACCTGTTCAACGATTCTGCGGTGGTAGTGCCGACGCCACATGGCGAGGGCGTGATCCAGCCGCAGACGACGTCGACTGCCTTGAGCTGCGGCTGGGCCTGGCGCATCCCGCTGACCAACCGGATCGGCAACGGCTACGTCTACAGTTCCCGGCACATCAGCAAGGAGGACGCCGAAGCGGAGTTGCGCGCGCACCTCGGCCTCCCGGCAGAGCATGAGCCGCTGCGGCATCTGTCGATGCGCGTCGGCCGCGTTGCACGGCCGTGGGAGCGGAACTGCCTCGCGGTGGGCCTGGCACAGGGCTTCATCGAACCGCTTGAAGCCACCGCGCTGCACATCGTGCAAGAAACGGTCGAAGGCTTCATCGAGGCGTTGGTCGCCGGCGACTTCGGCGACACCCATCAGGCGCGCTTCAACGAGAACATCAACCGGCGCTTCGAAGGCATCCGCGACTACATCGTCTGCCACTACAAGGTCAGCAGCCGCCACGACAGCGCGTACTGGCGCGAGTGCGCAGCGATGGAGAACTTGTCGGAATCACTGCGCTCGATCCTGCGACACTGGTATGACGGCCAGGACCTCGTTGCCGAAGTCCAGCGCCAGAACATCGAGCAGTACTACGCCGCGGCCTCGTGGCACTGCCTGCTGGGTGGCTACGGCGAATATCCCCGCCCCGACCAGCTCATCCCGCCGAGCGTCAAGGCGATGCGCTACGACATCCCGCGCATCGAGGATTTCATTGCGCGCTGCGCGCTGAATTTCAGGCCGCATGACGAGGTGCTGGGGGAGTTGCGGGGGTGAGCGGTCGTAGCGGGCTTTTGGTAGGTCATGTTGCTCGCGCAGCGAGCTACTTGACGCACTTGGCCAGCGCCTCGCCGTCAAGTAGCCCGCTGCGCGGGCAACATGACCTACGTCAATGCATGCGTAAATCGCGCACGCGCCTACCTCACCACGTGTACCTCACCGTGTAGCGCACCTTGGCCTCGCCATCGGCCGGGATCAGGACCTTGAAATCCATGGTCTGGGCGTCGCGCTTGTCGCCCTTGTGGGTGGTCTGGATCACCTCCCAGCCGGTCCAGCGGTACATGTAATCGCGCACCACGACTTCGGCCGCTTCCTGCTTGCGGTTACGCACGGAGATCTCGAAAGTCTCGTCGAGGCGCTTGTTGGCGGTGTCGACCTGGAAGTCGATCTGGGTGCGCTCGCCGACGATGTCGAAGGCATTGCCGAGCTTGATGTTGAGGCTCTCGTTGCGGGGCGTGTGGCCGATCACATCTTCGCCGATGAACTCGAGCGAACCATCGGCGGATGCCTGGTTGACGCGCATGCGGCCGGCCGGCAGCGGCATGCCCATCTGGTTCTCGGCCTTGTTGACGAACTCCAGGAAGGCGCCGACCGTGCCTGTGTGGGTGGCGCCGAGCCCTTGATCGAGTTGCGGCGCGCTGCCCCACATCGGATAGCTGAACGGGCTCGCGGTGAAGATCAACCGCTTGGCGCAGCGCACGCCGACCGCGGCCGGAAACAGCTCGAGCTGCTTGGTCGAATTGTCGGGCAGGTCGCTGCGCCGGCCGAGCGTGTACAGGTGGTACTCGAACAGTTGCGATTCGGCAAAGCCATCGGTCTCGGCGATCGATGCGGCCATGTCCATGCTCTTCATCATCATCGGGGCCGGTGCCGGTGCCGGCGCACGATTGACCTCGCCCGCGACCAGCTTGAGCTTGGCCTGCGGAAAGCTGCCGCCCGACTGGTTGACGATGGTCACCCACGCCGAAAGATCCATCTTGCAGGCGCCACCAGTTTCGTCGAGCACGATGTTGTAGTCCGCCCACCAGGTCATGCCTTTGGTCTGGTACGCCACCTGCGCCTGCTGCTCACCGCCAGCGGCGCTCTCGGTGAGCCACACCAGGGTCGGACGTGTGATCAGGCCGCCTGGCAAGGACGGGAAGCGCACGCTGTCGTAGCGGTTGAGCGAGATCACCTCGCCTGAATCGGTCTGCATGAGAACTGCGCCCTGCGTGCCGAGCAGGATGCCTTCAAATTTCTGCACGGTGTCGCCGTCGACGCGCTCGACCAGGATGCGCTGACCGATGTAGCGATCCATGAGCTTCTCGGCGCTGACCAGATCAAACTGGAAATTCTGTTCGAGCACGCGGGTGCCGTCGGGATCCGACAGCGATGCGAAACTCACCGTGGTCGCATCGATCAACTTGGCAACATCGGTGAAGCGCACCTCGCCGCGGCCTTTCGGAATCTGCATCGCCCGCTTGTCGCGCACCAGCGCATAGCCGGGCAGCCCGATCGGGCCGAAATTGGCGAGCTGGGACACATCGATCTGCCCTGGCCGCGCCGAGCTGTAGACGGTCAGCGCGTAATCAGGGTCGGCAGCATTGGCGGTCGTCATGGCAAGGGCAGTCGTTAGGGCGGAGAGAGTGCGCATCGGTCGAGCATCCTGGGCGAGGCGGGAAGGCTTGTGAAGGCATTAACGCATGGGCGGGCGTAATGGGGTTGAGAACGGGCTGCTTGCGCCGCATGCGGCGCACCAGTTCGAACGGGCGGCGGCTGCGCCGACGCACCGGGTGAGAACGGGTTGCTGCCGTGGGAGCGGCCCAGCCACCCATCAGAATTTTCCGACGCGTCTTTCCGAATCCAGCGTACGCGGAGCACCCAGCCGGATCGCAATGCTGATCCATCTTCAAGCGGATCAGCCCCATGCGCCTCATCCTCGTGCTGGCCTCCCTGCTATTTGCCGAACACGTTGCCGCCGCCGACCTCCTGGTCCACGAATGCCGCGGCGCCAACGGCGAACGCGTCTTCAGTGACCGCGGCAGTTGTGCAGTTGCCGCATTGCGGACGTTGACCCTGCCGAACCCACCCGCAGCCGCCCCGGTCGCAAACGCCAAGCCGGAAAAAACCACGCGCTCCCGCGGCACGCGCGGCCCACGCCGCGCCCGCACCACCGAGCCCGAGTCTTATCTGTGCACCTCGGCCAAGCTCAGCTGGTACCAGCACTCACCCTGCGGCGCCGCCGCTGGCTCCGACAAGAAGCACCAGCAGGTCCGACAGACGCGCGTCTCCCGCCGCCAGGCCTGCACTGAGATCGACCGCCCACGCTCGGTTTTACGCAACGGCAGCCGACGCGACGAACGCGCCAGCCCCTACGACAAGGTGATGGGGCGCGATCCTTGCCGGTGATGTGGAAGGTTGCAGGTTGTGTTTGGTGGGTCTGCGCTGCGCGCGGACGCTTTTGCTGGTCTTGGGCTGC